>QHCC01000092.1 GCA_003243915.1 Pseudonocardiales bacterium
TCCATCGCCTCGGCGATGAGCTCGCCCACGCTGGTGTCAGCGGCAGAGATCGACGCGGTCGCGGCGATCTGCTCCTTGGTCTCGACGTCCTTGGCCTGGTTGCCCAGCACCTCGGACACCGACGCGACAGCCGCCTCGATGCCGCGCTTGAGCGCCATCGGGTTGGCGCCGGCCGCGACGTTGCGTAGCCCCTCGCGTACCAGCGCCTGGGCCAGGACCGTGGCGGTGGTGGTGCCGTCACCGGCTACGTCGTCGGTCTTCTTGGCAACTTCCTTGACCAGTTCGGCGCCGATTTTCTCGTAGGGGTCCTCCAGCTCGATCTCCTTGGCGATGCTGACACCGTCGTTGGTGATCGTGGGGGCGCCCCACTTCTTCTCCANNGCCCTTGGGGCCGAGCGTCACCCTCACTGCGTCGGCAAGGATGTTCATGCCGCGCTCGAGGCCGCGACGGGCCTCTTCGTCGAACGCGATCAACTTAGCCATGCGGTGTTGTCCTCACTCTTGATGTAACAAGCTGTCTCGACCGGCCTGCGGTGCCCGCGACGGACGGCGCTCATGGGAGCGACTCACTGCCTCCGGCTGGCACTCAGCCTATCCGAGTGCCAGTTCAGGTCTAGCACTCACCCCCGGCGAGTGCAAGCTCCGCCTTGGCGCGATGGGAACCGGACCCGCACCGTTCCACGGGCGCCGCCTCTCGGCGCCGAGGCGGGCCGGCGACTGCGGACCTCACTCGCGGAGGACTCGCTGCACCCGCAGAAGATCGTCGTCGCTTGCCAGCACCTGGGTGACCAGGATCAGGTCGGGCTGTCCGACCAGGCGCGCCTGCTACACCTCGAGCGCGATGCGTCCGCCGGCGGATGGTGCCCACCAGCCGGCTGGACCCCGCCCGCCCGGCATGATGGCCTCGGTCGGCCGCTGGCCCGGCTGGAAGCCTCGATCGCCTTCGCTGCGCTGGCCGAGCGGCTGCCGGATCTTCGTCGCGCGGGCCGGGTCGTACGCCGCAACGCCGCGACGATCCGCGGGCCGCTGCGCCTGCCACTGTCGGCCGGCTGATTCAGGCGCTGGCTACGCGCCCGCCCCCCGCGGGTCCACGTTCCGCGGTGGAGTCGGGACCCGCGGCCCGGGAGCCGATGCGCAAGAAGCTGCGCGTCATGGGCACCCGGTAACTCAGGACGACCCGGTACTGGGGGTACCTGCGTTGCCGGCTGGTCGGTAGCTGAGTGAGCCGACCCCGTCCCTGATCAGCGTCAGCTGGCCGTCCTTGATGGCCCAGGTCACGCTGCCGTCCAGAATCCTGGCGACGATGGCCGACTGCGCCGGGTCCGTGCCCGGGCACGGATTGCGTGCTGAGGCATATCCACTGATGTCGAGCGTGCCCGGCGTGATCGTGACCTTGCCGCCGCCGGAATTGCAACCGTCCGAGGTGGTGAACCGGCCCTTGCCGTCGAACGTCAAGACCGCGCCGGGGGGCACCGTCGAGGTCGTGCCGTTCGGGCCGTCCTGGGCCACGCTGACGAGACTCCACTTGCGGCCGGTCAGCTCCGCCGGATCGGTCGTCGGCCCAGGTGTGGCCCGGTAGACGACCGCGGCCTTGCCGTGCTTGCTCAGCGTCAGCTCGCCTCCCCGCACGGAGAACTGCAGGGTGCCGGTGAGCAACGTGCGCAGGGCCGCCACTTGACGGGCGAATCCAGGCTGGCGGCCGGTGCAGGCCAGGTCGGTGGAGTTGACGTTGCCAATGGTGATCGTGTCGCCGTTGATCGTTACGTCCGCGCTCAGGTGATTGCAGCCGTCCGTGCCGGTGAGCCGGCCGTTCTTGTCGATCGAGAAGGGCGCACCGGCCAGCAATGAGCCGTCCGGTCCGACGATCCGTATGAGTTGCCACGCGACGCCGACCAGCTTGTTGGGGACGGGCACCGCGGCGGGGATGGGCAACTCGGTGGTGGATGCGACGCGCAAGGGTACCGTCAGCGTTCCGCTGGACAGCTGGCCGGCCAACGCCTTGGCGGACACCTCGGTGAAGTTGCCGTTGATCTGGGTCGGGCCGATTATCTGCTCCTGGGTCACCGGCACCGACAGGGCGGCGCCGTCGAGGACGAAGCCGACGTAGTCCGCGCATGGGGTCGTGCCAGCACCACACTCTGCCGCGCTCGGTGTTTGGTTCCCGGCGACGTTGTGCGCCCCGGTGTACTTCGCCCACGACGCCTGCCCGTTCGGCCTGAGGTTCAGCGCGACAACCCATTCCGTCTGTCCCTCGGACACGTTCGGTGCCTGCGCGGTCGCGCTCGCGATCTCACGGCCGGGTACGACCACCGGGCCTAGCAGGTAGGCCTGTTGCGCCGTCTTCTTGTCCCCGGCGTTGCAGGCAAGGGCAAAGGACGCCTCCGTGCGCGACTGGCCGGCGGCCCAGCCGCAGTCCACCTGCGCCAGCGCCGCTTTGAGTTGTGCCTGTTGCGCAGGGCTGAGCAGAGCGAAGGCAGTGTCAGTGGTCGGGATGGCGAACGTCAGTGCGTGGAGGGGATTCCTGTTGCGCGTCGCAGCAGACCCGGGATTCACGTTCACGGCTGGCATCACCAATGGCCGCATGTCCAATTGCGTCTGCGCACAGAGGCTCTGCGCCGAGCCCGCCGGACCCTTCGGGAGGGTGATCACGAGCGACTTGCTGTCCTGGACGCGAACCGTTCCGCCGTCAGGGACCAGTCCGTTGACCCGCCTGGCGATGACGGCGGCGTCGGCCTGGAGCTGGGCAGTCGTAGCAGGCTGCGTCGCCTGGCACACGATCTGAACGCCGGCGGCGGCTGTTGCGGGCTGCGGTCGATGATGCGGTCCAGATCCGCCCAGTTGCACGGCGACAAGGGTCGCTGCCACCGCCGCGGCGATGCCGGAGGCCGCTCCGAGGGCGACGCGCATCCGCCGGCGGTGCGGCGGCGCCGCACCGCCCGGTGCGACCGGCACGTCGACTGGCTCGGCCCGGATCTCGAGATAGCCGAGATCGACGTCAGCGATGCTCTTGTTGGCGGCGCGCCAGCGCTCGCCTGCGGCGCTGAGCCGGGCGTTCAGATCGTCGTCACTGCTCATCGTCGTCTCCCAGTACTTGCCGCAGGCGCGCTCGGGCGTCGGACAGCGTCGATTTCACGGTTCCGACCGCGCAGCCCATGACGGTCGCGGTCTCGCCGACACTGAGGCCGACGAAGTAGTGCAGCTCAACGGCCAACCTCTGCCTGCCGGCCAGCTTGCCGATTGCCTGGTCAAGGTCGAGGTCGGCGGCGACGTTGGATGCGGGCGCGGCGGCATCGGGCGCCAGTGCCGTCTCGTCGACGACGTGCAGCCTGCGCACCCGCTTGCGCCGGGCATCACGCGCTCGATCAGCGGTGATGGCCAGCAGCCAATTCGACGGCGTACCCAGCGTGGGGTCGAACTGGTCCCATTTCTGCCAGGCCTGTACGAGAGCGTCCTGCACGACGTCATCGGGGTCGGCGTGCGGTGCCAGGCGCCGAGCGAGTCGTGTCATGGCCAGCAGCGATGGGCCTACCCAGTCGGCGAACCGTGCCGCATCGTCGGTCGCCGCCATGGTCTCCATGCTCTCTCTACGTCGCGAGCGGCAGCAACGGTTGGGTGCCGCCGCGCGGGTTTCCCGCTGGCGACCGCTACCGCGCCCTGATTTCCCCGCTGCTGCTCGCCGCGGCGCTCCTGCCGCACCCTGATTTCCCCGCTGCTGCCCGCCGCAGCGCTTCCTTTCCCCGCTGCTGCTCGGTTCGGAGCCCCGGAAGCGGGCACCAGCGGGGAAAGGACAGGCGGAAGCGGACACCAGCGGGGAAGAGACAGGCGGAAGCGACGCGAACGTGGCGTGGCGTGCGGTGTCAATTCCGCCATCCACACCGGGTGCCTTATCCACAGATCGGGGACGGCATGGCGCGCTGGTCACGCTGCGCGGTCCGCTGGCCACATGAGAACTCTCCCGCCCGCCACCGTGTTCAGCCGAGCTGATGCTCGCAGCTGTGGCTGGTCCGACGCCGCCCTCAGCCGTGCGGTCCGCTCCGGCCGGGTACTGCGGCTCAGGCATGATCAGTTCACGGCGCCCGAGAACCGCGACGACCGGCGGGTCGCTGCAACGGCGGCGGCACGAGTGTGCCGAGGCAGCGTCGTCAGCCATCGCTCTGCCGCCCTGATTCACGGACTGCCTCTACTGGAGGTACCCCCGAAGCGGCCCGACCTGACAATCACGCCGCGAGGTACTGGCGATGTCGCGGCGGCGCTGCTCCATCGCGCAACCCTGCGCCCCGCGGACATCATCGAAATTGACGGCCTACCGGTCACGACCGTCGCTCGCACAGTCATCGATCTAGCGCGGTCAATGTCGACGGCAGCAGCGCTCGTTACGACCGATGCCGCACTCAATAGGGGCCTCGCTGACGCCGATGACCTCGAGTTGATCCTCCGAGCCTGCCGCAACTGGCCGGGCATACGCCGCGCGAGGCGCACGCTCATGGCGGCCGACGGGCGAGCCGAATCACCGCTCGAGTCCGTCAGCAGGCTGGTGCTGCGGTGGCTGGCGCTGCCGACACCCGACCTGCAGACGACGCTGTGCGACCGGAATGGCGTATTCCTGGGCCGGGCCGACTTCTACTGGGACGAGTTCGGCGTCGCCGGCGAGGCAGACGGACGCCTGAAGTACGAGGATCGTGACGTGCTCACCGCCGAGAAACTCCGGCAGGAGGCACTGGAAGATCCGGGCGTCGCGATCGTGCGCTGGGGGTGGCGCGACGCTCAGTACCGACCGCGCCCCCTCGGCGATCGCATCGTGCAGGCGTTCGAGCGGGGCCGTCGGCGAGATCGATCAGGTTTTCCCCGCCAGTGGTCGGTTCGGGCGTCCTGAAGCGAACACCAGCGGGGAAAAGACCATCCGACGCGAACACCAGCGGGGAAAAGACCCCACCACCACCACCACCGGACTACAGCAGGCCGGCTTCGCGCATGCCCTTGAGCGTGGGCGGGATGATCGCGGTCGGGACGGCACCCTCGCTCACCGCATCGATCGTCTTCAGGCCCTCGCCGGTGTTGTAGACGACCGTCTCCCGCGAGGTGTCGATCTCACCCGCCTCGGCCAGCTTGCGCAGCACCGCGACGGTCACACCGCCGGCCGTCTCGGCGAACACTCCGGTCGTGCGCGCGAGCAGCCGGATGCCCGCCCGGATCTCGTCGTCGTCGACCGCGGCCATCGAGCCGCCGGTGGTGCGCACCGCATCCAGCGCATACGGGCCGTCGGCCGGGCTGCCGATGTTCAACGACTTGGCGATACCCGTCGGCTTGACCGGCCTCACCTCGTCCCAGCCATTGGCGAACGCCGTCGCGATCGGCGAGCAGCCGGCAGACTGCGCGCCGAACATCACCGGCAAGCCATCGGCCGCGGTCGGCACGAGGCCGGCCGCGATGAGCTCCTTGAACGACTTGAGCACCTTGGTCAGCAGGGATCCCGACGCCATCGGCGCGACGACCTGCGCCGGGGTCCGCCAGCCCAGCTGCTCGGCGACCTCGAAGCCCAGGGTCTTGGAGCCCTCGGCGTAGTACGGGCGCACGTTGACGTTGACGAACCCGGTGCTCTCGAACTCGTCGGTCTCGGCAAGTTCGGAGCACAGCCTGTTGACGTCGTCGTAGGAGCCCTCGACGCCGACCAGCGTGCCGCCGTAGATCGCGGTCTGGACGATCTTGGCCGGCTCGAGGTCGGCGGGGATGAACACGATCGAGGGCATCCCCACGCGCGCGGCATGGGCGGCGACGGAGTTGGCCAGGTTCCCGGTCGACGCGCAGGCGATGCGTTCGAAGCCGAGCTCACGGGCGGCCGTGATCGCGACGGAGACGACCCGGTCCTTGAACGAGTGCGTCGGATTCGCCGAGTCGTCCTTGATCCAGACCGGCGCAGTGAAACCGAGCTCATCGGCGAGGCGGTCGGCCCGGATGAGCGGCGTCATGCCGGTGCCCGAGTCCACGCGCGTCGAGGGGTCCTGCCCCACCGGCAGCAGGCCGGCGTAGCGCCACAGCGAATGCGGGCCGGCCTCGATCTCCTCGCGGGTCACCCGAGCGAGGGCGGCCGGGTCGTAGCCGATCTCGAGCGGGCCGAAACACTCGAAGCAGGCGTGCTGCGCACCGAGCGGAAACTGCGCGCCGCAGTTGCGGCAGACCAGCGCCGAAGCCGGCGACGGGACGATGGGGCGATCGAGCAGGACAGTCATGGGTAGGAGGCCTTTCCCTCATCTTTCCCAGGCTGGCTGCCTGGGCCGGAGTTGGCACCTGCGCCGGCGGCCTCGCGTCGGAAGACGCAACGCATCGCACGCGGTTGCCGGGGCTTCGTCGGGCCGGTCCCTCTGCCCCTCTGGATGAGCGGTGCTATTCGGTTGTGCGCTCCATCTTTGCACAGCGCTACCCACGCCCGCCTACGAATAGTCCGACGTCAGCACGACCACAATCGGGCCCGGCGGCAGCTGCGCGAACTTCATCACTACCCGCTTGATCGTCGGGAACTGCGCCTGCAGGGCTCGGGCGCCGGCCTCGGCACCCACCACGGCAGGGTCGAAGTAGGCGCACGTCGACAGGATGTCGTTGGTCAGGTTGCCGGTACTGGTCACCGTCCAGCCACCCGCCTCGAAGCGGGCCTTGGCCTGTTCGGCCAGCCCAGCGACGCCGGTGTTGTTCAGGACGACCAGCGGCAGCTTGCTGACGGAGGGGCTCGACGTGCTCGCGCCGGAGGTGGTCGACGATGACGCCGACGATGACGCCGCCGACGATGACGCCGCGGACGATGACGTCGCGAGTGACGTCGTCGGCGCCGACGTCGTCGTCACGGTCGCCGTCGTGGTCGGCCGGCCCGCCACCGTCCCATGCCCGTTCGGACTGCGCAGGGCGAAGATCGCGATGATGAGGACGGCTACCCCGAGCACCGCCAGCGTGATCCCGGCCAGCCGTTCGCGCCGCTGCCGACGGGCAAGTTGGCGGGTCACGCGGCCATTGGTCCGGTTCAGACCTCGATGCCGAGGCGGCGGGCCGAGCGCTGGCGTTGGCGACTGGCGCGCAACCGGCGTAAGCGCTTGACCAGCATTGGATCGGCGGCCAGGGCGCAGGGGGTGTCGATCAGCGCGTTGAGCACCTGGTAGTAGCGGGTGGTGGACATGTCGAACAGTTCCCGAATCGCCTGCTCCTTGGCGCCTGCGTACTTCCACCACTGGCGCTCGAAGGCGAGGATCTCGCGGTCCCGGCGGCACAGGCCGTCGGTGACACCGCCCTCAGCATTGCCGGCGCCGCCGTCTTGCGCAGCGTGGGCGGAGTCCATGCGTCGTGCTCCCTCG
>QHCC01000093.1:0-11444 GCA_003243915.1 Pseudonocardiales bacterium
TTGGTGCCGTAGGTGATGTCGCACCCGTAGGCCACCCGGCGCTTGTCCGGGGGCAGGTCGTTGAGGATCTTGCCGACCGTCAGCCCCAGGAACCTGTGCACGCGGCCCATCCATTCACCGTCGCGCCCGACCAGGTAGTCGTTGACGGTGACCACGTGCACCCCGTTGCCGGCCAATGCGTTGAGGTACGCAGGCAGCGTCGAGACGAGCGTCTTGCCCTCACCGGTCTTCATCTCGGCGATGTTGCCCAGGTGCAGTGCGGCGCCGCCCATGAGCTGCACCTTGTAGTGGAACTGACCCAGCGTGCGCCGCGCGGCTTCGCGGACCACCGCGAACGCCTCCGGTAGCAGGTCGTCGAGCGTCTCACCGTCGCCGTAGCGTTCCTTGAAGGTGTCGGTGAGCGCCCGCAGTTCGGCATCGGTGAGATCGACGTAGTCGTCCTCGAGCGTCTCGATGTGACTGGCGATGGTCGAGAGGCGACGAACCATCTTGCCTTCGCCGGCGCGCAGAATCTTGGCTAGAACCACGGCGGCCATGGTACGGGTTCGGCCGACGCGGTCACGGCTCGGTCACGAAGCGAACCCCGAATCCGGCCCACCGCGTCAAGGCGGACATGATCGGTATCGTGTTTCGGCGTTGCGCTGTTGTGCTGGCGCTCAGCCTGGCGGCCCTGGCAGGTCCGGTGATGGGCCCGGCGTGGGCGTGCGGGTGCGGCGCCTACAGCCCCGGGCACGGCGGCAGGGCGACGGTGCCGATGGAGACCGCCCTGGTGCGCGTCAACGCCGACGGAACCGAGGACGTCTACCTCTCACTGTCGGTGGACTCGACGGTGCGCACGGGCGCACTGCTGTTCCCGGTGCCGGACAAGGCGGCCACCGTCACCGCGGGGCCTACCGGATTGTTCGGCGAGCTGGCCACGCTCACCGCGCCGTCGACGACGAACCAGGCGCCCCGCAACGGCGGGAAGGGCGCACCCAATCACCGCGTGACCGTGGTGAACCGGCAGCAGATCGGCCCGCTGGACGTCGTCACGCTCTCCTCGAGCGATCCCGCCGCGCTCACCCAGTGGTTGCAGGGCAACGGCTTCAGCGCCAAGCCCGCTCTGGCCGCGGCCGCGAGGCCCTACACGAGCAAGGGCTGGGCCTTCGTGGCGGTCCGGCTGCGGCCCGGGGGCGAGGCCGGCCCCGCGCTGAGCGGCACCCTCGACCCGCTGCGGATCCACTTCGCCAGCAAGGACGTCGTCTACCCGATGCGGCTCTCGGCGATGGCGACTGAGCCCGAACAGGTGCAGGTCTACGCACTCGCAGCGCACCGGCTCGAGTTGCACTCCGACGATCCGGGCATGACGGTGAGCTGGGCGGGCCCGCTGGGGCAGCTGTCGGCCTACCCGGACCTGGCCAAGGTGGCCGTCGCCGGCAGCAGGTACTTGACCCGCTACGACGGCCGGCTGTCCCCCGCCTCGATCACCGATGATTTCCACTTCAGCCCGGCGGCCTCGGACGCCGCGCTGCGCCCACGTGTCGTCGAGGACCAGCCGGACGCGTACGGCGGCGACCCGCCGAGCAGCGATCACACCGTGCGTGACGTCGCGCTGGGCGTGCTCGCGCTCACCGTCGTTCTGGTGTTCGCCGCAGGGCTGGTCAGGTGGCAGGCCTACCGGCAGCGGCAATCCGGATGACCGGGTGGTGCGGCCTCTGACAGGCTGGGCCGTATGGGCGAATTCCGCGGGGTCGAGCTGAACGATCTCGTCCTGTCCAGCGCGCGACTCACCCTGCGGCCCTGGCAGGACAGCGACGCGGACGCGGTGTTCACGGCCATGCAGGACCGCGGGATGCATGAGTTCCTGCCGTTGCCCGACCCGTACACCCGCCAGGACGCGGCCGAGTTCGTCGACGAGTTCGGTGACGAGGGTCGCGGGTCGGGCACCGGCGTCGGCGCCGCGCTCGTCGAGAGCGGCACTGGCCGGGTCGTCGGGTCGGCCGCCCTGCGCTTGCCCAAGCCGCGGCAGGTGTCCGCCGAGCTGGGTTATGCGGTCTATCCCGACGCACAGGGCAACGGCTTCGCGGCGGAGGCGTCCCGAGTGCTTGCGGCGTGGGCCTTCGCGCACGGCGTGAGCCGGGTTGCGATTCGCTGCGCCGTGGGCAACCTGGCGTCGGTGAAGACCTCGCTCAACGCAGGATTTCGCTTCGAGGCGGTACTGCGCGGCGACGTGTCCGTCGCCGGTGGCGTGGCCGACAGTGCCGTGTTCGCCCGCCTCGCCGGCGATGATGCCGAATCCATCGAGCCGGTGGCGCCCGAACTGCCGACGAGCGGGCTCGGCGACGGGGTCGTGAGCCTTCGCCCGCTCCTGCCCGGGGACGAGCACGGCCTGCTCGAGCAGGACCAGGACCCGCTCACTCGGCAGTGGGAGTTCACCGACAAGCTGCGCGACCCCGATGAGCACATCCGGCTCGCGGCAGCCGCGCGACTGCACTGGCTGGTCGGTCCGGTACTGCGCTGCGCGATCGTCGACGCCGCCACCGGGTCGTACGCCGGCATGATCAGCGTCCGGTTGCACGGTCCCCCGAATATCGGCGGGATCGGCTATGGCGTGCGCCCGGCCTTCCGGGGGCGCGGGTACACCAGCCGGGCGTTGCGGCTGCTCGTGCCGTGGGCCTTCGACGTCGCCGGCTTCGCCCGGCTCGAGCTCGGCGCGAAGCAGGACAACGCCGCGTCGCTGCGAGCGGCGCAGCATGCCGGCTTCGAGGCCGACGGCGTCCGCAGGGCGCGGCTGCGCAACCCCGACGGCACGTTCAGCGACGAGGTGCGTTACGCCCTGGTCAATCCGCGCTACCGCTCAGCCAGCTAAGCGGATCAGCCCGTAGTCATATGCATGGCGGCGGTACACCACCGTCGGGCGGCCCGACGCGATATCGCTGAAGAGGTAGAAGTCATGCCCGACCAGCTCCATCTCGAACAGCGCCTGGTCGACGGTCATCGGCTGGGCGGTGTGCTCCTTCTCGCGCACGACCCGGCCCGGCCCGTCGTAGTCCGGCTCGTCCTCCGCCGGGTCGGCGAGCGCGTCCAGCGGGCTCGTCCCGTCGGCCATCACGTCGGCGATCGTGGGCGGGGTGCGGCGGCCGTGGTGCACCCGGCGCCGGTCGGCGGCCTGGCGAAAGCGCCGCTCGAGCCGCTCGGCGGCGAGGTCGAGCGCCTTGTAGAAGTCCTCGGCACATGCCTCGCTGCGCACGACCGGGCCCCGGGTGCGGCAGGTGATCTCGACGTGTTGGCAGCGGCCGGTCTGGCGCGGATTGCGTTCGTGCTGAAGTTCGACGTCAGTTCTGATGATCTTGTGGTCGTACCGCTCGATCTTCTCGAGCTTGTCGGCAACGTGTTGCCGGTAGTGATCGGGAACGACGACGTTGCGGCCCCGTACGACCAGTTCCATGCCCAGGGCAGTTTCCATGCGACCTCCACACCAATGCAGCCACGGCGCTCGGCTCGGCGGGTCACCGACCCCTGCGGGCCGACCGTTCGCCTCGGTCAGGTCAGCCCCACGTTAGACCGCTCGCCCCGGACGTGCCAGGGCACTGCCGCGCCGAGCGGTTGCGGCGACGGCTGCACCGCCGCTCACCGACCACCCGGCAACAGTGAGCGCACGAGCTGCCTCGTGCAGGGTCGCCGCCGTGGTGACGATATCGTCGACCACGACGGCCGCAGTGCCCACGAGCGGCGGCGCTGTCGCGGCCATCGCGCCGTGCAGGTTGGCCGCCCGCGCGCGCAGGCTGAGTCCCGCGGAGTCCTGCACCGGCCGCACCAGACGTAGCGGTGTAGCGACGGTGCAGGCGTTGCCGCGGGCCACGATCCGCGCGAGGCGCAGCACGTGGTCACCGCCGCGGGTGCGCGCCACCCGAGGCGGGCACGGCACGGGCACGAGCACGCCCGCCGGCCCATCTGCCACGGCGCGCCCGAGCAGGCCAGCGAGCACTGCAGCAAGATCGCGGCGGCCGCGCTCCTTGTACGCGATCAGGGCAGTGCGCAACGCGGCCCCGTATTCACCCGCCGCCACGACGGGCAGCCCCGCAGCGTCGTAGCGCAGCAGGCCCGCCGGTGTGCAGCTCGCGCACAACGTCGGCCCGGCGCGCCCGCAGCCCACGCAGCATCGCGGCAGCACCAGATCGGCGAGCGTGGCGGCGAAGGCCGTGAACGGCATAGGTCCACCCTGAGCGTCCGGGGCGGCATGGGCCAGCGGTTCTGCAGCGCTGTGGACGGGCCCACCGCCTGTGGACGGCGGACTTGACTACTCGAGATAAGTGGGCGCGGTGCCCGGGGTCGACTCCCCTCCCGGGCCCTCCCAGGATCCGCCGTTCTGCCTCCAGACCGTGGGGCCGACCGACACCCAGGCCGCGACGTTCTCGGCGACGGTGATGCTTTCCGGAGCCCCCGGCAGGTTCTGGGAGGACCGGGGCGTCCAGAGCGAACCGTCGACCTGCACCTCGTACACGCTTGACTCACCCGTGCTGCGCACCCGTCCGATCGTGAACAGCTTCAACTGGTCGTTCCAGGCGACATCGGTGACGACAACCTCCTGCGGGCTGATCGGTTCCAGGCTGTCGACACGCACCTGCGCCGGTGTGCGCACCACCGAGCCCACCCACACCTGCGCGCTGCCGCCGTCGGTCGCGGTCAGGACCACGGCCACCCGGGAGCCCTCCGGGCTGAAGCGCAGGGCACTGACCTGCCCGGTCAGCGCGCCCGGGCCGGCAAGCGGCACGGGCGTCGGCTCGCCGCCTTGCGTGACCCGAAAGACCTGTGAACCGTCGCCGACCCAGACCTCGTTGAGGTTCGGCGCCCACGACGGGCGAGACAGCCGGCCGTGCACTGTCGTGACGCGCATCCCGGTGCGGGCGGTGCCCACGAACAGGCGGGCGTTGGCGTCGGGCCCCGACGTGCCCGCCGCCAGCATGTCCTGCGAGCCGGGCTGCCCGGCCAGCGCGACCGAGCTCAGGTGGTACTGGCCGCTGCCGAGCTGGCCCGGCAGCGGCTTCCCGGTCGCGTCCACGACGCCTCCGGCGTGGATGTAGTACAGCGGCGGCAAGGCGTTGGCCGGCAACACCGCGGACCTGAACCCGGAGGCGGTGAACTGGGTGCCGCCTGCTGACAGAACGGGGACGGCCCTGCCGCCGTCGAGGATCGAGAAGGCCGAACCCGGCAGGATCTGATCGAGCGTCAGTGCCAGTTGGCCGGCGAGCCGATCGCGGGTGCTGCCGTCGAGCTTGGCTGCCCCGGGCAGCTCGACGGTCACCGGGGAGCCCAGCAGGACCGCGACGCGGCGCGGGTCCGTCTGCGCCGGCAGCTCCCTGCTCACAGCGTTCTGCAGCTCCGGTCGCGGCCCGATTGCCAGCTGTTCGGCCAGCCAGTTGGCCAGCAACAGCGGGTCGGTCAGCGAGCTGTAACGCGGGTCCGGGACGAGACGCTTCTCGGTGAGATCGTAGAAGTAGATCTTGCGCTGTAGGTAGATCCTCTGGAAGTCGGCATCCCCGAGGATCAGGCCGCTGGGCAGCGTGTCGACGCGCCACTGACCCTTGACCTTCTTCATGACGAACGCAAACGACACCAAGCCACCACCGGTGCCGTCGCCCTGCAGCACCGGCGTGTAGATGCCGGATGCATTCACGGTGCCCTTCTCGCGGCCCCGCACGGTCACCGAGCCGTTTGTGAAATTGCTCGTCCGCAACGAGTCCAGGACGGTGACGGTGGTGTCCAGCCACTTGTTCTTGGCCTGGGGGGTGAGAAAGTCGCGAGCAGTCGCGTGATTGTCGAGGGCGTTCGCCGACAGGAAGTCTTGCACCATGGTGCGCGGGTCGGCGTTGAGCGTCGGCGCGATGGCGGGTCCGGAGTTGGGCTTGGCCACCCCGATCCGCTTGACGACCTGGGGCGCCGACGAGGTCGGCACGCCCGTACAGGCCGTCAGCAGCAGGGTTCCAGCGACCAGCAGCGATAGCGACCGGAGGCGTGTCATTCCTCGTCGTCCTCGTCCGGGTCGTCGGGATTGAGCGGGAGCGGTGAGGACATCAGGGTATGTCCGGCGTGGCGCGGCAGGGTGAGGCGGAACTGCGCGCCGCGGCCCCGCTCCCCCCAGGCCTGCAACCAGCCGTCGTGCAGGCGGGCGTCCTCGAGGCTGATCGCGAGCCCCAGTCCGGTGCCACCGGTCAATCTGCTGCGCGAGGGGTCACCGCGCCAGAACCGGTTGAACACCAGCCCCGGCTCCCCCGGACGCAGACCGAGGCCGTGGTCGCGGACGGTGATGGCGACGGCGTGGTCGTCGTAGCCGATCGTGATGACCACGGGTTTGCCTTCGCCGTGGTCGAGGGCGTTTCCGACGAGGTTGCGCAGGATTCGCTCGACCCGGCGCGAGTCCATGTCGGCAGTGACCGGACGGCCGGGCTCATGCACGACGATCTCGGTGTCGTGCCGCTCGGCGAGCATCCGGCTGGCGTCGACCGCCGCGGCGACGACGCCGCGCAGGTCGGCCGTCTCGGCCTCGAGGTTTGCCGCGCCGGCGTCGTAGCGAGAGATCTCCAGCAGGTCACCCAGCAGCGCCTCGAAGCGGTCCAGCTCGGCTCGAAGCAGCTCCGCGGATCGCCCGAGCTCGGGTGGGAATCCGGCCCGGTTGGCGTGCAGCAGCTCCGAGGCCATCCGGATCGTCGTGAGCGGGGTGCGCAGCTCGTGCGAGACGTCGCTGGTGAAGCGCCGTTGCAGCCGCGACAGGTCCTCCAGGCGGCGGATCTGGCGCTGCAGGCTGCCCGCCATGTCGTTGAAGGACTGGCCCAGTCGAGCGATGTCGTCGGTGCCGCGAACCTTGATGCGCTGGGCGAGGTCACCGCCGGCGAGTCGCCCCGCGGTCTGGGCCGCGACCCGTACCGGCCGCACCACCTGCCGGGTGACCAGTAGGGCGATCGCCAGCACCAGCAGGATCAGGGCCAGGGCGGCAATCAGCACCGTGCGCTGGATGAGGGCGATCGTCTGCTGCTCGGCGGTGAGCGGGAACAGGTAGTACAGCTCGAACAGACCCGTCCTGGCCTGCACCGGCTCGCCCACGATGAGGCCGCGGACCAGCCTGTTCCCGCCGGGGGTCGCGCGCACTGGTGCGTACTGGACGGCCAGGTTCGACCTGCGCACGGACTGGCGCAGCGACGCCGGGATGTCCGAGCCGGTCGCGGCATCGACGTTGCTCACCGACGTCGACTCGATCACGATGCTGAACAGCCCCGCGCTGCCGCCGCTGGCGGTCAGATCGGCGGTGATGTGAGTCTGGGCGTTGAGGACGTCGGCGGCCACGCCCGCATCGATGCCGGCCAGCACCTGCTGGGCCGAGGCAAGACCGATCTGCGCCTGCCCGATCGCCGCCTGTTTCTTCGCCCGCAGGATGCCCCCGGCAACCTGGTCCACCAGCAGGATGCCGATGACGAGGACGACGACACCCGTGACCAGGACCGTGGTGGTGCCGACGCGCAGCTGCAGCGAATGCCGCCAGGAATAGGTCGCGGCCCGGGCCGCGGCCCGAGCGCGCTCGGCCATCCGGCGGCCGACGGCGGGCAGCGGACGGCGCGCCGCGGGAACCGCGCCGTTCCCGCCCGGCGCCTGGGTCACGGGGGTCCGGCTTTGTACCCGACCCCCCGGACGGTCAGCACCACCTCGGGCCACTCGGGGTCGCGCTCGACCTTCGAGCGCAGCCGCTGCACGTGCACGTTCACCAGGCGGGTGTCGGCGGCGTGGCGGTACCCCCACACCTGCTCGAGCAGCACCTCGCGGGTGAACACCTGGCGGGGCTTGCGCGCCAGCGCCACCAGCAGGTCGAACTCCAGCGGTGTCAACGGAATCTGCTTGCCCTCGCGGACCACCTGATGCGCCGGGACATCGATCTGGACAGCCGAGTCCGGCGGTCCGATCGTCAGCGTCTCACTGGCCAGATCCTCGTGCTGGCGCAGCCTGGCGCGCATGCGGGCGACAAGCTCCTTGGGCTTGAAGGGCTTGACGACGTAGTCGTCGGCCCCGGACTCCAGCCCGAGCACGATGTCGACCGTGTCGCTCTTGGCGGTGAGCATGATGATCGGGGTGCCGCTCTCGGCACGGATAGCGCGGCATACGTCGATGCCGGACAGCCCGGGCAGCATCAGGTCGAGCAGCACCACGTCGGGTTTCGTCTCCCGGAACGCGTGCAGGGCCCGGCTGCCGTCGGCCACGAAGGCCGGTTCGAAGCCGTCGGTGCGCAGCACGATGCCGAGCATCTCGGCCAGGGCGAAGTCGTCGTCGACGACGAGTACGCGAGGTTTCACGCCCACATCGTGACATCTCGCCGCAATAGCAGGTACGCGGCGCGACCGGTGTGCTGCAAGATGATCGTCAGCCGGGGCGGCATCGAGGGTGCGGGAGGGGCGATCGTGACGCAGCAGTTCTACGGTCCCGCGCCCGCCACGGGCTCTCGCGGTGCGGGTCTGCCCGCGCGCCGCGGGTCCGTGCCGATGCGTCCGTTGGGGCTGTCAGACATTCTCGACGGCAGCTTCCGGGTGATCCGCCGCAATCCCGCCGCGGTGTTCGGCCCGTCCGTCGTTCTCGCCGTCGTCCGGGTGGCCGCCACCGCAGGGCTCCAGCTCGGGGCGTACCGGGTGCTGACGGCGGTGCAGCTCCAACTGGTGAGCATCTTCCTCATCAGCGCGGTGATCGGCACAGTGCTTACCGGCGTGCTCACCCTCGTCGTCACGCAGGAGGTCCTCGGCGGGCGGGTCACCGCCCGGCAGGCGGCGCTCGGCGTGCTCGGCCGGATCTGGGCCCTGGTCGGGCTGGCCCTCGTCATCGCTGTGCTCGAAACCCTGGCTCTGGTGCCGCTGCTGGTACTCGGCATCTGGCTGTGGGGCCTGTGGGCGGTGGCGGTGCCGGCGATGGTCGTCGAACGCACCTCGATCCGCGGCGCGCTGACCCGCTCGAGGCGGCTCGTGGCCGGACTGTGGTGGCGGGTGTGGGGCATCCGCGCGCTCGGCGCCCTGCTCGCCGGGCTGCTCGGGCTGATCGTCACGATCCCGTTCCTCCTGCTCGCTTCCCTGGCCGGCAGCAGCAGTTTCCTGCCTGCTCCGGGCTCCGGGACGCCGCTGGTCTATCTGCTGATCATCTCGGCGGGCTCGGTGGTCTCGGCAACGCTCACCGCACCGATCCGGGCCGGTATCGATGCCCTGCTCTACGTCGACCTGCGGATGCGGCGCGAGGGCCTCGACATCGTGCTGCAGCAGGCGGCATTGCCGGCGCAGCCTGTCGCCGTGCCGGACCGAGCCCGGTCGGCGTTCTAGATGAGGGACCCCACGAACGGATCCGCGGCCCAGAAGGCGGCCGAGGCCGAACTGCGCAGACCCGAGTACCACCGCGACGACCCGGACCTGGTGCAGCGTGCGGTGAATTGGCTGACGCGCCGGTTCAACTCGCTGGTGGAGGGCTCACCGGGCGGCAGCGCGACGCTCATACTGCTCGTCCTGGTGCTCGCAGCGGTGATCTTCGCGGTCGTCAAGGCCGGCCCGCCGCGGCGCCTGCCCCGTCGGCCGGTGCTCGACGATGACGACCCGTTGCGTCCGCTCGCGGCTCGCGACCACCGCCGGCTGGCCGCCGAGTTCGCCGCCGCGGGGCGCCGTGCCGAGGCGATGCGCGAGTGGCTGCGCGCGGCGGTGCAGACCATCGAGGACCGCGGCGTGCTGACGCCCGAGCCTGGGCGGACCGGCGCCGCCGCCGCCCGCCAGGCCGGCCCGGTGCTGCCCGCGGCCGCGGCCGATCTGAGCGCAGCGACGAACGCCTTCGACGAGGTCTGGTTCGGCGGGCGGGCAGCAACCGATGGCGACGTCACCGTGGCGCAGGCGGCGGCCGATGGCGTGCTCGCGGCCCGGGTGGAGCGCGGGCCGGCCGGTCGGAACGACTATGCGCTGCCGTGGTGACTACGTCCGCCCCCGCCGCGCCCGTACAGGCCGGCCAAGTGCTGCGCCCGGCCTGGCGCCGGCTGTGGCCCTGGCTGGCGTTCGTCGGCGTCGTGGTCATCGGCGGTCTGCTCGTCTCGTCGTTGTCGTCCAAGCCGGGACGTCCGCTCGATCCGAGCTCCGCAAGCAAGGACGGCAGCAAGGCCCTCGCCGTGCTGTTGGGCCACGGTGGCACCGTGGTCATCCGGACGACGAGCCTGGCCACCGCCGAGCAGGTCGGCGCCGACGCGACCGTCCTCGTTACGTCGGTCGACTCGTACTCTGACGCCCAGCTGGCGCGACTCGCCCAGCTACCCGGACGGCTGGTCCTGGTCGACCCGTCGGTGTCCGCGCTGGCTGCGCTGAGCCCCGACGTGAGCGCGGCCGATGTGACGTCCGGGCCGAAATTTCCGGGTTGCACGGCGCCCGCGGCCGTCGCGGCGGGCCGGGTGAGACTGCCACCGTCGAGGACCTACCGGAGCGCTAGCGGCGCCGTCTGCTACCGCGGCGCGGTGATCATCGAGCCCCGCCGGGTGGTGCTCGGCGCCGCGGAGCTGCTGCGCAACGAGACGCTCGCCGACGAGGGCGTCGCGGCGCTGGACCTGAATACGATCTCCGACAACGGCGCCTCGCGGCTGCTCGTGTGGCTCCTGCCGGGAACCGAGGCGGCCGGGCCGGGTTCCCCGAGCATCTGGGCGCTGTTCCCCGGTGGCGCCCACCGCGCGTTCGGCTGGCTGCTCGTGCTCGGCGTGTTGCTCATGCTGTGGCGGGGCCGGCGGCTGGGCCCCGCCGTCACCGAGGCACTGCCGGTGGTGGTCCGCGCGGCCGAGGTCGTCGAGGGCCATGGCCGCCTCTACCGGCGCGCCGGGGCGCGCGACCGGGCCGCGGCTGCGCTGCGCGGGGCGGCACTGACGCGCCTTGTCGCGCATGCCGGCCTGCCGCGCGGGGCGCCCACGGAACAGGTTGTGGCGAGCGCAGCGGCTGCGACCGGTCGGCCCGGCTACGACGTCGGGCACCTGCTCGGCGGGCCAGCACCGGCTGATGACGCCGGCCTGCTGCGGCTGGCCATCGATCTCGATGCATTGGAAGCGGCGGCCGGCGTGCCGCCCCGATCGAAGGGACCCCGCTCGTGACAGACCCGAGGGAGGCGGCCCGTGAGGGTTTGCGCCGGCTACGTACCGAGGTCGGCAAGGCCGTCGTCGGCCAGGATCCGGCCGTCACCGGGGTGCTGATCGGGCTGCTGTGCCGCGGCCACGTGCTGGTGGAGGGCGTGCCCGGGGTCGCCAAGACGCTGCTGGTCCGCACGCTTGCCGCGGCACTGGATCTGCGCACGACGCGCATCCAGTTCACGGCTGACCTGATGCCGGGGGACGTGACCGGTTCGCTGATCTATGACACCTCGACCGGGCGCTTCGAGTTTCGCGAGGGCCCGGTCTTCACCAACCTGCTGCTCGCCGACGAGATCAACCG
>QHCC01000093.1:11516-15435 GCA_003243915.1 Pseudonocardiales bacterium
TACCCGCTGCCCGAGGCGCAGCTGGACCGTTTCCTGGTGAAGGTGACGATGCCACTGCCCGACCGCGAGACCGAACAGCGCATCCTGGCGGCGCACGCCGCGGGCTTCGACCCGCGCGACCTAGCCGGTGCCGGCGTCACGGCGGTGACCTCAGCCGCCGACCTGACGGCCGCGGCCGACGCGGTGCGTGCCGTGCACATCGATCCGACGGTCCTCGGCTACATCGTCGAACTGGCCCGGGCGACCCGCGCCGCCCCGTCGGCTGCGTTGGGCGTGTCGCCGCGCGGTGCCACGGCGCTGCTCGCCACCTCGCGGGCCTGGGCGTGGCTGTCGGGCCGGGAGTTCGTCACGCCCGACGACGTGCAAGCCTTGGCTCGCCCGACCTTCCGGCACCGCATCCAGTTACGGCCGGAGGCGGAGCTGGAGGGTGTCACCGTCGACTCCGTGCTCGACTCCGTCCTTTCCGCGGTGCCGGTACCGCGATGAACAGCGCTCGCGCGGTGCCGGTACCGCGATGAACAGCGCTCGCGCGGTGAGCCCAGCTCAAAATGCCGACCAGCACGCGATGAGCGCTCGCGCGATGAGCCTGCTCCACGCACCGGAGGCGCGTACTGGATCGCAGGATCCACCCGAGCGCCAGCGAGCGGTCGAGACGAGATACACCCCGAGCGGAAGATGTGAGCAGTGGCCCTGACCGGGCGGTTCGTCGCGCTCGCGGCGCTGGGCCTTTTGCTCGCGGCGTGGTCGGCGCGCGCCGTGGCCGTGTTCGCGGCCGTCCTCGCCCTACTGGTCCTCGCCGACCTGATGCTCGCGGCGCGGATTTCCGATCTGGAAATGACCCGCGATCCGAGCGCGTCCGTGCGGCTGGGCGAGACGGGCCAGACGGTCCTGCGCATCCTCAACGCCGGCCGGCACCGCCTGCGGGCGATCGTCCGCGACGCTTGGGTGCCCTCGGCCGGGGCGCGGCCCCGGGTACAGGCGCTCGATGTCGGTCCAGGCGAGCGGCGCGGTGTCGTGACGGCGCTGCGCCCCACCCGCCGGGGCCATCGGGACACCGCCCAGGTGACGATTCGCTCGCACGGTCCCATCGGCGTGGCCGCCCGGCAACGCCGCGTCCGGGTACCGGGCCAGCTCAAGGTGCTGCCATCCTTCGGCTCCCGGCGGTTCCTGCCCGAGAAGCTGTCGCGGCTGCGCCAGATCGACGGCGCGGTCCTGATGCGCCAACGCGGCCAGGGCAGCGAATTCGACTCGTTGCGCACCTACGTGCTCGGCGACGACGTGCGCGCCATCGACTGGCGGGCGACCGCGCGCTCGCGCGATGTGGTCGTGCGCACCTGGCGTCCCGAGCGCGACCGGCACATCGTGCTGGCTGTCGACACCGGCCGCACCTCTGCGGCCCGGCTAGGTGACGAGCCACGCCTGGACGCCGCGTTGGACGCCTGCCTTCTGCTGGGTGCGGTCGCGTCGCGGGCCGGCGACCGGGTCGCCCTCGTCGCCGCCGACACGGCGGTGCGGGCGCGGCTGGGGCCGACCGGCGGGCGCGACGTGCTGCCCAAGCTCGTCACCGCGCTGACCCCCCTCGAGCCGGCCCTCGTCGAGACCGATCCGCAGCTGCTCGCCGCCGAGGTGCTGCGGCAGGTGTCCAAGCGGTCCCTGGTGGTGCTGTTCAGCGCACTGGACACCGCCGCGGACACCGGTCTGCTGCCTGCCGCCCGGGCGCTGGCCGCACGCCACGAGCTGGTCGTCGCATCGGTGGCTGACCCGTCGGTGGCGGCGCTGGCCACCGCGCGCGAGGACGCCTCCGACGCGTACACCGCCGCCGCTGCCGAGCTCGCCGCCGCGGCTCGGCGGGGTGTCACCGAGCAGCTCGGCAAGCTCGGGGCTCATGTGGTGGACGCCCCAGCCGATGTGTTCGCCTCGCACGTCACCGACGCCTACCTCGACCTCAAGGCCGCCGGTCGCCTGTAACCCCCCGCTTTGCACCTTTCGGCGCCCTGAATTCGGCCAATTTAGGGCGCTGAAAGGTGCAAAGCGGGCGTTATCAGACGGGAAGGACGTCCTCGCGCTCTTTGGCGCTCAGGTCGCCGGTGGCCCCGGCCCGCACGCCGCGGCGGCCGAACACGATCACGTAGGCCAGGAATGCCAGCTCCGCCAGCACTCCGATGGCGATGCGCGCCGCAGTGGGCAGGCCCGATGGGGTCACGAACGCCTCCAGAGCACCCGACACGAGCAGCACCCCGGCCAGTCCGAGGGCAACCACAGCTGCCGTACGGCCGGCTTCGGCCAGGGCCCGGGAGCGCGGTAAGGCTCCCGGTGACACCCACGCCCACCCGGTCCGTAGTCCGATCCCGCCGGCGACGAAGACCGCGCTCAGCTCGAGGATCCCGTGCGGCAGGATGAGCCCGAAGAAGACGTCGGCCTTTCCCGCGCCGAGCATCGCGCCCCCGACGACGCCGAGGTTGACCGTGTTGGACCACAGCAGGTACAGCGTGCCGACGAGGGTCACCCCGAGGAACAGCGCCATTGCCGCGACGAGCGCGTTGTTCGTCCACACCTGCGCCGCGAAGGACCGTGCCGGATGGGCGGAGTAGTAGTCCTTGAAGTCGTGGTCGACGAGCTGGCGGATCTCGTCGGAGGACAGCAGCCGGTTGATCCGGTCCGGGTGGGCGCGCAGCCACAGCATCATTGCCGCCGCGATGCCGATGCTCAGCGCGGCCGTGCCCAGCGACCAGCGCCAGGTACGATAGACGGCCACCGGGAAGTCGACGGTGACGCCGCGGGCCAGGGCCGCCCAACCCGTGGTCCTGCTGCCGCCGACCGTCGCGGCACGGCCCCGCGACAGCAGTCCGGACAGCCGCGCCGCCAGCCCCGGGTCCGGGGTGCGCGACTGGACGAGGGCGAGATGGGTAGCCACTCGCTTGTAGAGGACCACCAGCTCGTCGGCCTCCGGACCGTCCAGCCTGCGCCGGCGCGCCAGCGCGTCAAGGCGCGCCCATTCGGCCGAATGGCTGGCGATGAACGAGTCGAGGTCCACGGTGCGGAGCAGTCTATGGTGCGCCCATGGCCGATCAGCTGGTGTCGGGCGAAGGTGTCGCCTACGAGCTCAATCACGCGGGCGTCGGCTCGCGCACGGTCGCCGCCGTCATCGACCTGTTCATCCAGTTCGTCGGCCTGTCGGTCCTGCTCGGGGCCGCCGCCAGCGCCCCCGACGCCGCGGCCGTGGCCGCCGTGAGCATCGTCGAGGTGGTCCTCGTCTTCGCGGGCTATCCGATCATCCTGGAATGGCTCACCCGCGGGCGCACGGTGGGCAAGCTCTGCATGGGGCTGCGCGTCGTCCGCGACGACGGTGGCCCGATCGGTTTCAGGCAGGCCCTCGTGCGCGGGCTGGCCGGCCTCATCCTGGAGAAGCCGGGGCTGCTCGCACCGGTCACGACCTCTATCGGTTTCGCGACGATGATGTTCAGCTCCGCCGAGAAGCGCCTTGGGGACATGATGGCCGCCACGTTCGTCCTCAACGAGCGTTCCGGGGCGCATCACTCGGTGACGGCACGCGACTTCTACGTCCCGTACGAGCTGCAGCCGTGGGCCGCGGTACTGGATCTCAGTCGGCTCGATGACCGCCTCGCCCTCGGGGTGCGGCAATTCGTCCTGCGCGCGCGGGAGATGACTCCGGCCGCGCAGGCAGCGCTCGGTGAACAGCTGCGGGGCGGCCTGCTGGCCGTGATCGCCCCACCGCCCCCACCGTGGGCACCCACCCCCGCCGTGCTGGTCGCGGTGCTGGCCGAGCGCCGCCGCCGCAGCGAGATGTTGATCTCACGTCAGGCCTATCCGGCACCCGGTCCCGTCCCGACGTACCAGGCACCGGCGGCTGTGGCATATCCGACGCCCGGCTTCGGCCCCGTCCCGACGTACCAGGCAC
>QHCC01000094.1:0-282 GCA_003243915.1 Pseudonocardiales bacterium
GCGCGGTCGCGCCGGGTGGGCAGTCATGAGTCGCCGGGTCTACTGGGCGGACCGTTCCGCGAACGCGCAGAGGGCATTCACCATGCGCAGCTGGTCGGGTGCGTGCACGAGCGGAGAGAGCAGCCGCGGCGAGCAGACGACAGCCGCCACCGCGCGGGCCCGTGAGATTGCGACATTGAAACGATTCAGGCTGTACAGAAACTCCAGACCGCGCGGGGCGTCGTCGACACTCGACGCCGCCGTGGAGTAGATGACCACCGGCGCCTCCTGTCCCTGGAACTT
>QHCC01000094.1:356-738 GCA_003243915.1 Pseudonocardiales bacterium
CGGGTGACGCCGGCGTGATCGGTCCAGCGCCCGTCGGCCAGCACGTCGCCGCACAGCGTCCGCACCGCGTCAGCCTCCTCGTTCGACACCGCCGTGTTGCCCTGGTGATCGACAGGGACGAAGCGCAGCCCGGTGCCACCGAGCACAGACGCGGAGTCGACACGCTGGCGTTCGCAGCCCGGCTCGACCCGCAACCGGCCGTCGTAGAAGCGGTCGGAGACGAACGAGGCGACGTCGGAGTGCATCCGCCACGTGGTGTCGAGCAGCAGACCGTGATCTGGGGCGATGGTGGCGTTGCCCCCGAGCAGGTGTTGCAGTGCCGACGCGCCGGCGCCGGCAGGGTGCTGGCCCTTGACCGGCTGGGCGAGCTGCTGCGGGTCGC
>QHCC01000094.1:783-6162 GCA_003243915.1 Pseudonocardiales bacterium
GACCAGGACGTCGACGGCCTCGGCAAAGGCCGGGCGGGCGAACAACCACGCGGTGCCGGCGATGATGTCGACACGGCCGGACAGTTCAGCCTCGACGTCCTTCGCTGAAGGGACGCACCGCACCGCCGGCGCGGCACACCGTTCGTGCTCCTCGGCCTTCTGCAGGATGTCCACGTCGACGCCGGCGTCGGCCGCGGCATCGACGACCGCGCTAAGCAGGTTGCCGATCACCTTGTGGCTGAACCCGGTGACTCCGACCCGCTTCCCCTCCGACACGAGTCGAAGGATCGTCCGGGCGCCGGCCCAGGTCTTGCCCGTGCCGGGTGGTCCCTGGACCGGCAGCACCGTGCGGTCAAGCTCCGCGGCCAGGCGGCACAGGGCCTGCTCGGCCGGCTCGTCGGGCCGCCGCAACGGACCGCGATCGGGCCACGGTCGCCGGCACATCAGCAGGTCGCGCGCCGCCCGCCACTGCACCCGCGGGCTGTCGATGCCGTGCTTCACCACCCAGGCGCCGAGGTCGCGGAGCCGGGCGCGCTGCTGGGTGTCGGGGATCGGCGACGTGGGGACGAGCGACCTGCAGTCGGGAGCTCCGCGGTTCGTGCCCCGCTTGAGCTCGAGCCAGCCCTGCTCGGCATCGATGGCGACGATGGTGCCGACGCCCTTGGCCGTGCGCGGATCCAGGCAGTCCGACGTCGGGCCCATCTTGGTGTCCTGGGGTGGGAAGTCCAGCCGCCAGATCGTCGACTGCTTCTCGACGCGCACCTCGGTCGTGCCGGATACCTCGCCGACCGCGGCCGCGTCGGCGACCAGCTCCTCGTCGGACTTCTCCAGCCGGGCGAAGTACTCCCACCACTCCGGCAGCGACTCGCGCCGGTGCCAGTCGAGTAGTCCGGCCAGCAGCCAGCGGGCCTGCTGCTGCTCGTCGCGGCCGCCGTCGGGGACTCCGGCAAGCAGCGCCGCGGCGATCCTGTCCAGCTCGGTGGCGAGCTCGTCGGCGGCGTCGGATGCCGCGCCGTCGCCGTGCTGGGGGCGCGGGTAGAGCGAGTCCCCGCCCCCGTCGATCCGCCGCTGCTCGAGCCAGTCCCGCAGCGCTTCGGTGGAGCGGCAGTCGTCCTCGTTGTAGGCGGCGATGTCGTCGAGCAGCGCCTGGCCGCCGTCGGCCAGCCACCGCTCGAATGCGACGACGCTGCCGAGTGAGTCGCTGACGCCGTCATGCGTGCGCACCTGACC
Organism: Pseudonocardiales bacterium; assembly: GCA_003243915.1. Lineage (GTDB taxonomy): Bacteria > Actinomycetota > Actinomycetes > Mycobacteriales > Jatrophihabitantaceae > QHCC01. The sequence continues at coordinate 2,014 of QHCC01000094.1, forward strand.
CCAGTAGAACGCCTCGAGCTGCTTGATCGAGTACGACTCCTTGCTGATCCGCATACCCTGACGCACCACGGTGTAGAGGTCGACGAGCCGCTGCCCGCGTAGCAGCCGATCGACCTCGGCACCGCGGGTGTCGTAGCGGCCGGACAGCGACTTCAACCGCGACGGCTCGTAGGGCGCGTAGTGGTAGACGTGCATGCCCGGGTCGGCGTCCCAGGCTCGGATGAGGTGATCGACGAGCTGTTCGAAGGCCTGCTTCTCGGCGGTGAGGTCGGTGGCCCAGTAGGCGGTGAACGCATCGTGGTCGACGACGCCCCACAGGTACTCGAGCCCGTGATCTCCGAGAAACGGGTCGCCCTCGATGTCGAAGAACACGTCACCCTGCGACAGCTCGGGCAGCAGGGCGAGCCCGCGGCCCGCTTGGGGTTCGAGCAGCGCGAAGGCCGGGTGTTCGGAGTCGCGCTCGACCAGCTGGAGCCGGGCCTGTGCCGTGAGCCGTTCCCGCGCGGCGAGGCCGATCGTCAGCGGCAGGTCACCGGCGGATCGGCCGCCGAGGTCGCGCACCGTCACGATGCCCGCGTCGCGCAGCCGGGTGGCGTGCGCGCCGGTCATGAACGCCACCAGCGAGAGATCGTCCTCGCGGCGCCATTGAGCCTTGCACCGCGGCCGCCAGCGGCATTGGGTGCATTGCTGCACCGGCTGCGGACGCGGATCGTCACCGGCTTCGAGGAAGCCGACGAGCTGGGCGCGGATCGTTGTCGCGTAGGCCGCGCAGTCGGCAAAGGCGTAGCTGTGCTCGACGCGGTCACCGGTGACAACGATCAGGTGCTCGGGCGCAACACCCTGCAAGGCCGTCAAGCGCTCGGCGTAGGTGGCCATTTGAAGCAGAGCAGGAACCTTCATGCGGCGCGCCAGCTTGGTGTCGGCGACGTCGTAGGACCACGGCCACCGGCCGGGACGATCGTCGCGGCGTAGCAGGAAGTCGGCGTGCCCGCGCCAGCGTCCGTCGAAGAAGGTGGCCTGGTAAATGACGTCGGCGCCGAGGGCCATCGCCTGCTCCGTTGCCGCCTCGGCCTCGCGCAGGGCGACCGCGGTGCCCTTCGGGTGCACGATCTCGATGACCTCGCGGCCTTGATCGCGCAGGCTCTGCAGGTAGCGCTGCTCGTGCTCGATCCCCCGAGTGAACAGCAGCTCGAGCATCTCGTCGGCGCCCTGCTCGGGCTTGCTGAGCTCGCCGCGCGCGACCGCGAGATCGAGGTGGGTCAGGTGGCGGCAGCCGAGGTACTTGGTGAGGTCGGTGGGGCTGACGAACAGCAGGTTGTCCGACTCGTACATCGCAGCTCACCTCCGTCGACCCCGATTCTGCCCATGACTGCTGACAGTTCCGCGCCCACGTCAGCTGATGAGGCCGCGCTCCACCACATCACCGGACCAGCCGGCCCTCCCTCCCTGATCAACACGCCGTAGCCATGCCGGCAGCCAGGCTGACGGGATGTGGATCATCGAGCACCGAGCGACTGCTGATCGCTCGGCGCCGAACGACTGCGTAGCGGCCCGGGGCTCAGCCGGCCAGCGTCGCCCGGACGGCAGCGGCAACACCGGTGCGGGTGAGGCGGTCCAGGCCGTCCAGGACGAGGCCGCGGAACGTCGCATCAGCGGCCAGTTGGGCGCCGAAGATCTCAGTGACACCCAGCAGCGCGTCGCAGATCGCGGCAGCTGAGCCGGCGCCGGCAGTGGCCGCGGCCAGGCGCGGCGACAGCGGATCGTCGACGGGCAGTGCCGAACCGGTCTCGCTCACACCGGCCGTCACGTAGCGCATCCAGCCCGCGATGGCGAATGCCGTAAGCCGCGGCGCGACCCCCGAAGCGAGCAACTCGCTCGCCCCGTGCAACAGCCGCTGCGGCAGCTTCTGGCTGCCGTCCATGGCGACTTGGATCGTGCGGTGCCGCAGGGCCGGATTGGCGAAGCGCTCCAGCAGCGTCGAGCTGTACGCGGCGACGTCGAACCCGTCCGGCACGGCGAGCGTGGGCCGCACCTCCGCCATCAGCCCCTCGACCAGCGGCCCCAGGTCTGCGGTGCGCACTGCGTCGGCCATGAACTCGCAGCCGGCGAGCGCACCGAGGTAGGCCAGCGTGGAGTGGCTGCCGTTGAGCAGCCGCAGCTTCATCGTTTCGTACGGCGCGACGTCATCGGTCAGCGTCGCGCCAGCCCGCTCCCATCCGGGTCGAGCGGCGGCGAAGTCGTCCTCGATCACCCACTGACTGAACGGCTCGGTGACGACGGTGCCCTCATCGCGCAGGCCGAGCAGTCTCGCCGCCTCAGCCCGATCGCCCGCGACGGTCGCCGGCACGATCCGGTCGACCATCGTGCACGGGAACCGAACGGCCTGCGCGATCCACGCACCAAGCCCCACCGAGTCCGGCATCCGGTCGCAGAAGTCGGAGACGAGCCGGGCGACCACCACCCCGTTCGCGGGCAGGTTGTCGCAGCACAGCACTGTGATCGGGCCGGCGTCCGCACGCCGCCGTCGCTCCAGGCCGCGCACAAGCTGCCCGACCACAGTGCGCGGCGGGCGGCCCGCCAGGTCAGCGGTGACCTCGGCGTCGGCCATGTCGAGATGACCGGTGGCCGGGCGCAAGCGGTAACCCTTCTCGGTCACGGTCAGACTGACGACGCGGGTGCTCGGCGCGGCGATGCGCTCGAGCACCGGGTCGACGTCGTCGCAACCGCACAGCACCTCACGCACTGTGCCGACGACGCGGGCGGCCGTGGCGCCGGCCGAACGCTCCAGCACCGCGTACAGGTCGTCCTGCGGCGCAAGCTGGTCGACGACGCGACGGCTGCGCTGGCTGACCCCGCACACCCCCCAGGCCCGCTCGCCGCTCGCGACCATGGCGTCCTCGGTGAACACCGCCTGGTGGGCGCGGTGGAACGCCCCGATGCCCAGGTGCACGATCCCGACCGACAGCTCCCGAGGATCGACCCGGGGCCGCATCGAGTCGGGCACGTCCGCCAGGGCGGCCAGGTCGAGCCTGCGCGTCACATCACCGCGCCGAGCTGCCAGGGCACGAACTCCTCGTCGCCGAAGCCGAGCAGTTCGCTGGCGGTGCGCCGGCCCGAGGCGACCTCGACGATGCGCCCGAAGATGCGAGCGCCTGCCGCGTCGACGGACTCCCCGTCCTCGACGATGGTCCCGCAGTCCAGATCCATGTCCTCGGGCATCCGCCGGAAGACGTCGGAGTTGGTCGACAGCTTCAGGCTGGGCACCGGCTTGCAGCCGAAGACCGAGCCGCGGCCGGTCGTGAAGCAGACGACGTTGGCGCCGCCGGCGACCATCCCCGTGACCGACACCGGGTCATAGCCTGGCGTGTCCATGAAGACGAGGCCGCGGGAGGTGACGGCTTCGGCGTACTCGTACACCTCCCGCAGCGGGCTGCGGCCGGCCTTGGCCACCGCTCCCAGTGACTTCTCCAGGATCGTCGTCAGTCCCCCGGCCTTGTTGCCCGGCGACGGGTTGTTGTCCATCGATCCCCCGTTGTCGGCGGTGTAGCGCTCCCACCACCGGATCCGGTCGATCAGCCGCTGCCCCACCTCGGCGGAGACGGCGCGCTGCAGCAGCAGGTGCTCGGCGCCGTAGATCTCGGGCGTCTCGCCCAGGATGGACGTGCCGCCGTACTCGACCAGCAGGTCGGAGGCGACGCCCAGCGCGGGGTTGGCGGTGAGCCCGGACCAGCCGTCGGACCCGCCGCACTGCAGGCCGAGGACGAGCTCGGACACCGGCATCGGCGCGCGCCGCACGTCCTGCATCTCGCCGAGCATCTGCTCCACCTGCGCCAAGCCTTCACGCACCGCCGCGGGGCTCCCGCCCAGTTCCTGGATCGTCATCACGCGCACGGACACGTGCGCGGGCAGGTGCAGGCCGGCGCTCAGCTCACCGACCTGGTTGACCTCGCAGCCCAGCCCCAGCACCAGCACCCCACCGACGTTAGGGTGCCGCGCGTAACCGGCGAGGGTGCGGCGCAGGATGGCCATTCCCTCGCCGGTGCTGTCCATGCCGCAGCCGCTGGAGTGCGTGATCGCGACGATCCCGTCGACGCCGGGCGCACCGTCGAGCAGGCCGCGGGCCTCGGCCTGGGCAGCGATGCGCTTGGC
>QHCC01000095.1 GCA_003243915.1 Pseudonocardiales bacterium
GTTGTCGTCGTCGGCCATACAACCCCGGTATGGCCGTCCTCCTCCGCCTTGCGATGCATCCGCCTGGATCACCGCAGCCGGCAAACGACTTCCCTCGCGGGACACTAGTGTCGCGTGTCGAACACGCGACGCCAGGCCCTAAGCACCCGAATCAAGGATGGCTGTGATCAGCCGGTAGCAGCGTTGCGTCATCTGTTCGGCGGACTCCTCGGGGTGCCCGAGCCACCACCCGACCAGCGCGCTCACCAAGCCCATCCAGGCGGCGCTGAGCGCGCTGGCGTCGAGCTTGCTGCGCTGGCCGCGCGAGCGCAGGAACCGCTCCGATCCGCTGGCCGCCAGTTCGGCGGTGCGGTCCTGGTAGGAGCGCGCGGCCTCTGCGATCTCGCCTGTCATGGGCATTGTGGTGTCGTAGAGCAGTTGCCAGGCACTGCGCTGGGGCTCGAGTGCTTCGAAGATCGCCTGCATGGTGTGCACCCGTGACGCTACGGAGTCGTCCTCCTGCAGCTGGGCGAGTTCGAGACGTTCGAGAAGTGCGCCGGCGACGTGGTGCAGGCAGGTGAGATAGAGGCCGTCCTTCGAGCCGAAGTACTGGTAGATCAGCGGCTTGGAGATCCCGGCGCGCTGCGCGATGAGCGACATCGAGGCACCCGCGTACCCGCTGGCCGCGAACTCGTCAACGGCCACGGCCACGATCTGCTCCTCGCGCTCGGCGCGGGGCACGCCCTTGGTCCCGACCACGGCACTACTGGACACGTCGCAGATATTACCTTATGGTAAGTGACCTCAGGGTAACTAACTGTTTGGTAAGTTCGGAGACTGACGGATGACACTTCCCGCTTCGCTGCACGACCCGATCGTGTACGCGCTGCCCGCCTTCGCGTTGTTCATGGCGCTGGAGTTGGTGTCGCTGCGCTTTGCTGACAACGACGACGCGACCACGGGGTACCTCGGCTACGAGCCGCGCGACACCAGGACGAACATGATCATGGGGTTCGGCTCGCTGGTCGTGAACGCCGCGGCGCGGGTGGGCGCGCTCGTCGGCTACGCCGCGCTCTACGCCCTGAGCCCACTGCGCTTGGACGCGCACCGCTGGTACACCTGGGTGTTCGCCCTGCTGATCGTCGACCTGATCTGGTACTCCTACCATCGGGCGTCCCATCGCGTGCGGATCATGTGGGCTGCGCATCAGGCCCACCACAACAGCCAGCGCTTCAACCTGTCGACGGCGGTGCGGCAGAAATGGAACCCCTGGTTCGAACTGCTGTTCTGGGTGCCGCTCCCGCTGCTGGGCCTGCCCCCTTGGCTGATCTTCACGTCGTTCTCGATCAACCTGATGTACCAGTTCTTCGTGCACACCGAACGGATCACCCACCTGCCGGCGCCCATCGAATACGTGTTCAACACGCCTTCGCACCACCGCGTGCACCACGCCAGTGATGCTGACTACCTCGACAAGAACTACGCCGGGATCCTCATCGTGTGGGATCGCCTGTTCGGCACATACGCCGAGGAGACGCATCGCCCGACGTACGGGCTCACCACGAACATCGACAGCTTCAACCCGTTCCGACTGCAGTACTACGAGTACGCCGCGATCATCCGGGACGTCCGCGCCAGCCGGGGCTGGCACGAGCGGTTCGGTTACCTGTTCGCCCCGCCCGGTTGGCGACCGGCGGCGGCTGCTCCGGCCACCCCGGACGGGGAACTGGCCGTGCTGCGCGTCACGCGATGAACGCCAGGTTGTCGCGCCCGCACCAGTCGAGCACCGCAGGCCACGCGCCGTAGCCCGCCGCGGTGTTGAGGTGGGCGCCGCCCTCAATGATCGTCGTCGGCATCTTCAGCGGCCGCCCATAGGCCGCCGCGATCCCCTCCGGCGCCATCGGGTCGTCGTCGCCGCCGACCAGGACGGTGCCCCCGGCCGCGCGCCGAACCGCGGTGACATCCAACGGCACGGGGAAGAAGCTCGCCATCTCCGGGATCGTCGTCTGCGGCGACGGCGGCGCCACCAGCGCGACGCGCGCCGGGCGCGGCCAGTCGCCGGCCGCGGTCGCGTGATGGAGCCAGAGCACCACGCCGAGGGAATGAGCCAGGACGTCGAAGCCGCCGTCGGGCAGCCCCGCGAGGTTCGTGCGCAGCGCGGCGAGCCAGCGCTCGAGCGACGGCGAATCCGGATCCGGCAGGTCGGGATAGCGCACTTCGCGTTCGCTGTCCCGCAGCCTGGCCGCGAGCCAGCTCTGCCAATGCTCGGGACCGGAGCCCTGCCAGCTGTGCAGGATCAGGGTCGCGGCAGTGCGGGTCGGGCGGCGCGGCATGATCGCAGCCTAGGGCTCGCTGTGATCGCATACCGACGACTGGTACGAAGGGTGCGGCGACCGAAGCCACCTTCGACCTGCGCCCGATCGGACGCGTCCAGTCGCCATTGACCGTCGGCCGAACCCGATCGGGCTGCACCAGGTACGGAACCTGGCGATCGACAGCATCGGGGTCGAGGTAGCCGATCTCGAGGGCCTCGACGGAACTCCCATCGTCGACGTGAAGCCGCTCCCCGGCCCGGTGGCTGACACGTAGCCGGGCGCCCTCAGCGGACGAGTCCGATGAGGATCAGCGCCTGGGCCGCGTGGTAGGTGACCGCGACGATGACGGGGCCGCGCAGCAACGCCTGGACGTAGCGGCCCCAGGCGAGGGTCAGATCGGAGGTGAGAAACAGCAACGCACCGATCGCGGTGGGCACGGCGGCGGTGCCGAATCCCAGCACGGTCATCACGCCGAGCACAGCAGCGTAGGCACCGACGAGAACGGCCAGCCGCGAGCCGCCGTCGTGCCGAGCACCGTGCAACACCCTGGGCACGGCCAGGGCCGCCGCCCCCGCCACGACCAGCCCACCGGCGAGCAGCTGCACCGGGTGCAGGCCGTGGCGGGTGAACGCGATCACGTAGGCGAGATGCCCGAGAAGGAAACTGATCAAGCCCAGGAGGAACGGCCCCTGAGACCCTGCTCCCTCGCGCCGCAGGCTCTCGTCGGTGAACAGCAGTGCGACATCGCCCAGCAGTCCGAACATCAGCGCCGCGATCACCCAGGGTTTCGTCACGCCGAGATCGGCGAAGCACGCGGCGGCGATCAGCAGGACGAGGGTAAGGGGCTTGGCCAGAGACTCGACGCGGTGCCGCCGGCTGACCGCGAACCAATCGGTGACGGCAACGACGCCGGCCAGCACCAGCAACGCGACGGTCACGGTTGGTCAGCCTGGCGCGAGCCCAGGTCGAGTGACGTATCGCGATGATCAGAGACGGCGGGTCGGGCGTCTCCGATCATGGAGATACGTCACTGAACGTAGTCAGAGCATCGCTCCCGGGTTCAGGATGCCGTCGGGGTCAAGGGCGTCCTTGATGCGTCGGGTCAGGGCCATGACGTCCGCGCCGAGGTAAGCCGGCAGCCACGCCTTCTTCAGCCGGCCGACGCCGTGCTCGCCGGTGATCGTCCCGCCGAGTTCGAGGGCCAGGTCCATCACAGCCCCGAACGCGCCGTACGCGCGGGCGGTCGAGTCCGGATCGGTGGCGTCGTAGACAACCAGCGGGTGGGTATTGCCGTCGCCGGCGTGGGCGACGACGGCAATCGTGATCTGGTACTTGTCGGCGATCTGCCCGACGCCGCGCACGAGCACCGGCAGGTTCGGCAGCGCGACGCCGACGTCCTCGAGCAGCAGGTCGCCCAGACGCTCCAGCGCCGGGAACGCCGCCCGGCGCGCCGCGACGAACGCCTCGCCCTCAGCCGGATCGTCGGTGCACAGCACTTCGCTCGCCCCGTTCGCCTCACAGGCCGATTGCATCAGCGCGATCTCCTCGGCGGCCGCGAGGCCGGGCGCGTCCGAGCGGGCGATGAGCAGCGCCTCGGCGCTGCGGTCGAGCCCCATCTTGACGAAGTCCTCGACGGCGTTGATCGAGGTGCGGTCCATCAGTTCGATCATGGACGGCCGCAGGGCAGACGTGATCGCCAGGACGGCATCCGCGGCCGCCTCGATCGAGGCGAACGTGGCCACCATGGTGCAGGCTGCGGGCTGGGCCGGCACGAGCCGCAGCGTGAGCTCGGTGATCACGCCGAGCGTCCCCTCCGAGCCCACGAACAGTTTCGTCAAGGACAGTCCTGCGACGTCCTTCAGCCGCGGCCCGCCGAGCCGCACAGCCGTGCCGTCGGCCAGCACCACCTGCATGCCGAGCACGTAGTCGGTGGTGACGCCGTACTTCACGCAGCACAGCCCGCCAGCGTTCGTCGCCGCATTCCCACCGATCGAGCACATCTCGAACGAGGAGGGATCAGGTGGATACCACAGCCCGTGCTCGGCCGCGGCCTTCTTCACCTCGACATTGAGCAGTCCCGGCTGGGTGATCGCGACGCGCGAGACCGGGTCTATCGTGATCGCGCGCATCCGCTCCAGCGAGAGCACGATCCCGTCCTGGACCGCGGTCGCGCCGCCGGACAGACCCGAACCGGCCCCGCGCGGCACCACCGGAACCCGCCGCGCGGCAGCCCAGCGCACCACCGCCTGCACGTCCTCGGTGCATGTCGCCCGCACCACCGCGGCCGGCCAGCCCGCGGCCGGGTCCCGTGCCCAGTCCTGGCGGTAGGGCGTCATCATGTCCCGGTCGGTCAACACCGCGCCGTCGGGCAGATCGGAGACCAGCGCAGCCACATCAACCGTCATGACCTGATTGTGCGCGCTCCTGGGCGGTGCCACTAACTGCGCAGGGCGATCCGCACGAAGATGGCGCGGATGTCGCCGGCCTGGCGCACGACGAAGGTGCGCCCGCCGGTCGCCGCGGAGATCTGCTGCAGTGCGTGCACGTCGGCGTCCTTGCCCAGCGCAATGGTGATGATGCTGACCGGCCGGCGCGGATCGCGCGCGGCCTTCAGCTTCGCGAGCAATGTCGGCAGGTTGCTGTCGTCGGGGTCGACGTTTGCGCCGTCGGTAAGCAGCACCACTGAATTGGTCTTGTTCGCGGCGTACTGGGCGGTGACCGTCTGGAACGCTGCCAACGCGGTGCTGTACAGACCGGTGTCGCCGCTGGCCCGAGCCGGCATGCTGCCCGCGGCGGTGAGCAGGGCGGCACGCTGGGTCTGCACCGAACCCAGCGGAACCAGCTCGGTCCAGTCGTTGGCCGGTGGTGGTTTCAGGGAGAACGTCCACAGCCCGACCGACCAGGTGTCCGGCATCAACGTCATCGCGGTCGCGGTCGCCTGCGATGCCGTCTGGATCTTGCTCTGGCCGTTTCCGGCGGGGTCTTTCATGGACCCCGACACGTCGACGACAGCCAGGAACTGGTTTGCCGTGTCGACCGTCGCCCAGCGGTGGAGGATATCCGTGACCCCGGATACGGTCGGTCGCGGGGCAAGCGTTACCGCCGCGTTGCCGGCGCCGGACACACCGGACATATCGTGGAACGGCGTGGCATTGACGTCGCGAAGGTGGGCGACGTGCAGCGCGTTCGTTGCCGAGGGCGAGGTCAACTGGCCCTCGAACTGCTGCAGGGCGTGGGCGTATACCGCCGAGCCGTTGGGCGTGATGGTCACCAACGGATAGTCGAGGGCCGGGCTGACGCCGCTCGGGAAGACGGGATAGGTGAGCGGCGTGAGGGCCTTGTCGTTGATTGCGAGCACCTGCTGCTCGCTGGCCACGAACGCCGGCGCACTGGCGGGGTAGTCCTTGACGGCCGAGAACCCGGCCGACGTATTGGGCGTGACGCGTGCCGTGAGCTGCAGCAGGATGTTGCCCAGGGTGTCGGCGCCCGCCGCCGATGTGCCCAGCTGCGCCTGCATCCCGAGCAGGGCGAGCGCGCCTTCGGTCGTGTCGGTCGGCGACGGCAACGCCACGCCCGCTCCGGCGGACAATGCGCCGGCCCAGCCGGTCTTGCCGGCCGCGGCTACGGCCGCGACAAGGGAGGGGGCGGCCGCGACGACGAGCGGGGACTTCGCGATCGACGGCCCCACCACGACGCGGCTGCGGTTCGCCGCGGGCGAGTCGGTGCTCAGTTTCGAACTCCACACCGACGAGTCAGGTATCCATACCGTCGCGGCAGCGGCGTGCGCGAGCGCCTGCTCGGCTTTCCGGGAGTCCTGCGCGGTGACTGCCACGCGAACGCAGACGCCGCCGGATGCCGGATGGGTGGCCACCCAGTCAGTCGCGATAGTGGTGATCGCCGGCGCGATGCTCGGTGCCGCGATCACCGGCAACGTGACCGCACCGCTGCAGCTCTTGGCTTTGGCGCCCACATGGCCTGAGCCCTTGGGCCAGGCCGTCGCGACGACAAGTGCGCTAGCGGCCACCGCCAGCACGGCTGCCCCCGCGAAGATGATCCGGCGCCGGGATCGAGAGCCCCCGGGATCGGGTGCGTGGGGTCGGCGAGCGATCGCCGGCGGCGGCAGGGAGGCCGCGTGCCGGGCGGGCAGTCCGTTCGGGGGCTGGCTGGAGCCGGCTGGGGCATCCCGGTCTCTGGGTGCCGGCCTGTGCCGTCCTGCCATTGGTTGAGGACCTTCCCAGTCGGTCGCGAACGTCGAGCCCGTGGTTGCCTGCGCGGGCGCGAACGTCGGCGCCCCCGCACCCGACAATGCCCATCCTAGTCAAACCGCCATCTTTTAGCAGTCCGAGCCGTCCGGCGCAACAGTACGGCGGGCATCGCGGCGACCGCGCAACGCCGAAACCCGGCTGCATCCGATGCGGCGATGGCGCACACTGACCGGCCATGGGATACATCGACGTCGCCGGTGTCAGCCATGCCCTGCCCGATGGGCGGCTACTGCTCGACAGCGTCAGCTTCCGTATCGGTGAGGGCGTCAAGGCCGCCCTGGTGGGCGCGAACGGCTCAGGCAAGACCACGCTGCTGCGCATCATCGCCAGCGACCTGACGGTTCAGCAGGGGGCGGTGGGGCGTGCCGGCGGCCTCGGGGTGATGCGGCAGTTCATCGGGTCGGTGCGCGACGCGACCACCGTCCAGGATTTCCTGGTCGGGCTCGTGGCGGGGCCGGCGAAGGACGCGTGGGACGACCTGGAGGCCGCCGAGTTGGTGCTGATGGAGCGCGAGGACGAACGCGCTCAGCTGGACTACGCTCACGCCCTCACCCACTGGGGTGATGCGGGCGGTTACGACGTCGAGGTGCTGTGGGACACCGTGACGGTGGCCGCGCTCGGCCTGCCCTTCGACGCGTGCAAGTACCGCGAGCTGACGACACTCTCCGGCGGTGAGCAGAAACGGCTCGCCCTCGAAATGCTGTTACGTGGCCCAGACGAGGTGCTGCTGCTCGACGAGCCCGACAACTACCTCGACGTCCCGGGAAAGCGCTGGCTCGAGGACCGGCTGCGCGAGACGCAGAAGACCGTGCTGTTCGTCAGCCACGACCGCGAACTTCTCGCCACCGTGGCCGAGCGAATCGTCACGGTCGAGGGCGCCACTGTGTGGGTTCACGGCGGCGGGTTCGCGTCCTATCACGAGGCCCGCAAAGCCAAGCATGACCGGATGGCCGAGGTACGGCGGCGCTGGGACGAGGAGCACGCCCGGCTCAAGGAGTTGGTGCGCACCCTGCAGATCCAAGCCAAGACCAGCGAGGTCATGGCGCAGAAGTACCGCGTGCAGGCGCGCCGGCTGCAGCGATACGAGGAGGCCGGGCCGCCACCCGACAAGCCCGCTGACGAGAGAGTGGCGATGCGGCTGCGCGGCGGCCGCACCGGGGTCCGGGCCGTCATCTGCGAAGGGCTGGAGCTGAACGGGTTGATGCGCCCGTTCGACGCCGAGGTCTACTACGGCGAGCGGGTCGGTGTGCTGGGCGCGAACGGCGCCGGCAAGTCGCACTTCCTGCGACTGCTCGGCGGGGAGACGGTGGCGCATCGGGGGCAGTGGCGCCTGGGCGCCCGGGTCGTACCCGGCCTGTTCGCGCAGACGCACACCCACCCCGAATGGCATGGGCGCACGCTCGTCGATCTGCTCTGGGCGGGTGAGCAGGGCAGGGCTGGCCTCGACCGGGGCCGGGCCATGTCCGCGCTGCGCCGCTACGGGCTGCAGCAGCAGGGCGACCAGGCGTTCAGCTCCCTGTCGGGCGGTCAGCAGGCCCGCCTGCAGATCCTGCTGCTGGAGCTGTCCGGCGCGACCCTGCTGCTGCTCGACGAGCCGACCGACAACCTCGACGTGCTCAGCGCCGAGGCGCTCGAGGAGGCGCTGGACGCGTTCGACGGCACGGTGCTGGCGGCGACACACGACCGATGGTTCGCGCGCTCGTTCGACCGGTTCCTGGTGTTCGGCGCGGATGGTGGCGTCTACGAATCGGGCGAGGCGGTGTTCGACGAGACCCGGGTCCTGCGCGCGCGCTGAACTGCCAATCGGCGCCAGTCGCGCCAGTCGGGCCGGTCTGGCCGGTCTGGCCGGTCTGGCCCGGTCTGGCCCCGCGGGGGCAGACCGGCTCAGGCGGGGACCGCAAACGCGACGATGTTGTCGAGATAGTTGCCGGTCTGCGCGTCGAACGGACCGCCGCAGGTGACGATCGCCAGCCGTCCGACGCTCTTCTGGTCGAAGATCTGCTTATAGGGCAGAGCGGTCTTGTGATACGTGCGTACACCGGTGATGGTGAACCTCACCCGCGTCTGCTTGCCGTTGTGCAGTCCGCGGACGTACACGGTGTCACCCGGATTCAGCGTGCCGATGCGGCTGAGCACGCCGTCGACGCCTTTGTAGTTCACGTGCCCGTCGAGGATCGCGGTGCCCTTCCTGGCACCAGGCTTGGCACCGCCGTTCCACCAGCCGACGGTCCTCGGGTTCAGCGGCACGTCGAGCGCACCGCTGGCCAGTGTGCTCACGCCCACGATCGGGGCCTTGGCCGCCAGTTTCGGTATCTCGATCATGTTCGGCGACACCAACGCTGCCAGAGCGCCCGGTGCAGTCGGGACCTGGCCGATATTGCGGGCCTTGGCCGTGGTGAGGTGTTGGCCACCCCAGTTGGGCGAGATCACCCAGGTGAGCGCGGAGCCGGCGAGGGCAATGATCGCGGCGACTACGCACAGGAAAGGCACCCAGCCGGAGTTCGCCGACGCCCTGGGGCGCATCGACGGCTCGTCGCTCATCGTGTGGTCCTTCGTCCCGGCGGGCGGTGGCATCCTTTGACGAATCTAACGAATCGGGTTCCGATCTGGTGCGGTGAACCCGCTCGGCCACCGGGATTTGGCCCGATGTCGCAACCCCCGGTAGGGTGGCACGTTGGTGCGCAGAAGCCTGCGCGCGCAGGCCATGCCTCGGGGTCGCTGATGGGCGCCACGCCCAGACCGCGGGGGCGCCGTTTCGCGGCGTGAAGACCGATCAGGAAGCAGAGACGGTGACCAATCGCGGCACCTACACCCCCAAGCCTGGCGAGATCGAGCGCCACTGGCACGTCATCGACGCGAACGATGTCGTCCTCGGCCGCTTAGCGAGCAGCGCAGCCAGGCTCCTCAGAGGCAAGCACAAGCCGGAGTTCGCGCTGCACGTCGATACCGGTGACTTCGTCGTCATCGTCAACGCCGCCAAGGTCGCCGTCTCCGGCGCCAAGCGCGACGAGTTCCGCTACCGCCACTCCGGCTACCCGGGCGGCCTGTCCAGGCGCACCGTCGGAGAACTGCTCGAGTCCAAGCCCCAGCGCGTCGTCGAGCTGGCGGTCAAGGGCATGCTGCCCAAGACCACGCTGGGCCGGGCCCAGTTGAAGAAGCTCAAGGTCTATGCCGGGCCTGAGCATCCCCACGCGGCGCAGAAGCCCCAGCCGTTCGAGATCAAGCAGGTTGCCCAGTGACCACCCCCGCCCGCCCCACCGCCCCCATCGTCGGCCGCCGCAAGGTGGCCATCGTCCGCGTGCGCCTCGTGCCGGGCACCGGCGTGTTCACGCTCAACGGCCGCACTCTGGAAAACTACTTCCCCAACAAGGTGCACCAGCAGCTCATCCGCGAGCCGTTCGTGACGCTGGAGAAGGACGGCCAGTTCGACGTACTGGCCACCCTGGTCGGCGGCGGTGTCACCGGCCAGGCCGGCGCGCTGCGGCTGGGCATCTCGCGCGCGCTGATCGCCCTGGTACCCGATGACCGTCCGGCGCTGAAGAAGGCCGGCTTCCTGACGCGCGACCCGCGGGCCAAGGAGCGCAAGAAGTACGGCCTGAAGAAGGCCCGCAAGGCTCCGCAGTACTCGAAGCGCTAAGCGCCTTGGCGCCCGAGCGCAGCGCCGACGCAGCGGGCAGCAGGCCCGCGCGCCCGCGATTGTTCGGCACCGACGGCGTGCGTGGCCTGGCCAATGCCGACCTGACGCCCGAACTGGCGTTGTCCGTCGCGAGCGCGTCGGCGCGGGTCCTCTCGGCGCACGACGAGACGCACCGTCCTGTCGCCGTCGTCGGCCGCGACCCGCGCGCGAGCGGTGAGATGCTCGAGGCAGCCGTCGTCGCCGGACTCACCTCTGCCGGCGCTGACGTCGTGCTGGTCGGCGTGCTGCCCACCCCGGCGGTGGCCTACCTGACCGGGATCTACGGGGCCGATATCGGCGTGATGCTGTCTGCCTCGCACAACCCGATGCCCGACAACGGCATCAAGCTGTTCGGCCGCGGTGGACACAAGCTGCCCGACGACATCGAAGCCGAGATCGAGGCCGTGGTGGCTGCCGGCCCGGCCTGGGGGCGGCCGATCGGGCCGCACATCGGCCGGGTCCGCTCGGCCCCGGACGCTGCCGCGCACTACCTGGACCACCTGACACGTGCGGTCAGCCGCCCACTGGACGGCCTGCACGTCGTCGTCGACTGCGCGCACGGAGCGGCCTCGGTCGTTGCGCCCGAGCTCTACCGCCGCGCGGGCGCCCGGGTCACCGCGCTGGCCGCCGCGCCCGACGGCGTCAACATCAATCTCGGGGTCGGCTCCACCCACCCGGCCCTGCTGGCCAAGGCGGTCACCGACGCCGGAGCGGACCTGGGGATCGCACACGACGGCGACGCCGACCGATGCCTGGCCGTCGATGCGTCGGGGGAGCTCGTCGACGGCGACCAGATCCTGGCCGTGTGCGCGATTGCGCTGCGTGAGGCTGGCGCGCTGCGCGCCGATACCGTCGTCGCCACGGTGATGAGCAATCTCGGCTTCCACCACGCGATGCGCGACGCCGGCATCTCGGTGGTCACGACGGCGGTGGGCGACCGCTACGTCCTGGAGGCGTTGCGCGCGCGGGAGCTGAGCCTGGGCGGGGAGCAGAGCGGGCATGTCGTCTTCACCGGGGCCGCCACGACGGGCGACGGCCTGCTGACCGCGTTGCACGTGATGGCCCGGATGCGCAGCACGGGCCGATCGCTCGCGCAGCTCGCCTGCGTCGTCCAGCGCCTGCCGCAGGTTCTGGTCAACGTGCACGTCACCGACCGGGCACGCATCGCCTCGTCGACGACGGTCAAGGCCGCCGTGGCCGACGCCGAGGCGGAGTTGGGCGACGACGGCCGCGTGCTGCTGCGCGCCTCGGGCACCGAGCAGCTCGTGCGGGTGATGGTCGAGGCACCGACGCAGCACCAGGCCGACGCGATCGCCCACCGCCTCAGTGACGTGGTGTCCTGCGCCTGAGGACGGTCGCCATCGGGCGCAGCGCTCAACACGACGCCAGGATCAGGTCCGCTGCCTTCTCGGCGATCATGACTGTCGGCGCGTGCGTGTGGCCGCGGATGATCGTCGGTATGACCGACGCGTCGACGACGCGCAGGCCGTCTACGCCACGGACACGCAGCGCGGTGTCAACCACCGAATCGTCGTCTGCGCCCATCCGGCAGGTGCCGACCGGGTGGTAGAGGGTCTCGGCCTGGGCCCGCACGAACTCCTCGAGGTCGGTCTCACCCGGGCCCGGCTCCAGCGGTGCACTGACGTGCGGGCGCAGGGCAGAGGTGGCGAACAGCTCCTGGCACTGCCGAACCCCCTCGACGAGCCGGGCGAGATCATTCGGTGCAGTCAGGTAACCGGGGTCTATCTGCGGTGCAACGGACGGATCGGCAGATCGCACCGTCACACTTCCGCGGCTCTCCGGTTGGAGCAGGACCACGCCGACGGTGATGCCGTGCCCGGCAGGCTTGACCTGGCCGTGATCGATGAACGGCACGGGCGCGAAGATGAACTCCAGGTCCGGCACGGCCAGCGATGGGTGCGAGCGACCGAACGCGACGCCCTCGGCGACGTTGGACGTGAGCATGCCGCGGCGGAGGGTCAGGAACTTGACCAGCTCAGTCCGCTTCTCGGCGTCGACCAGCGTGACCGGGTCAGGGGAGTGCATGATCACGGCGGTGGAGAGGTGGTCCTGCAGATTGCGACCGACCTCCGGGAGTTCGATGAGCGGATCGACGTCGGCGTCGCGCAGCACGTCGCGGTCGCCGATTCCCGAGAGCTGGAGAAGGTGGGGCGAGTGCACCGAACCGGCACTGACGATCACCTCGCGGGTGGCGTGCGCCTCGGCGATGGCCCCGGCGCCGAAGCTGTAGAGCACACCTTGTGCTCGCTTACCGTTGAACGCGACGCGGCGAGCCGATGCGCCAGTGAGCACGGTGAGGTTGCGACGGTGGCGTACCGGCTTGAGGTAGCCGTCCGCCGCACTCCAACGCCGGCCGCGGTGCTGGTTCACCGGCGTGGGCCCGTAGCCATCGATGCTGGGGTCGTTGAGCTCGGGCAGGCGTTGCATGCCCGCCTCGGCGCAGGCTCCGAAGAAGGCCGCCCGAAGTGGGTTCGGCGAACGGAGCTCCTCGATCCAGAGCGGGCCGTCGGTGCCGTAGGTGTGCTCGGAGTTGCTGCCGTCGCGGCGTTCGGCCCGGTGGAAGTAAGGCAGCACCTCGTCGTAGGTCCAGCCGTCACCCCACGTGTCGTAGTCCGCCTGCGCGCCGCGCACCCACATCTGGGCGTTGATCGACGACGATCCGCCGAGCGTCTTGCCGCGCGGCCAGTACAGCTCCCGCCCGGCGAGCTCCTGCTGCTTGGCAGTGAACAGATCCCAGTCGTAGGCGGTGTGGAACAACTTCGGGAACGCTGCCGGGATCTTGATCCCCAGCGTTCGGTCGCGCCCACCCGCCTCGAGCAGTGCGACGCGGACTCTCGGGTCGGCGCTGAGCCGGTTGGCCAGGACGCAGCCGGCAGAACCGGCTCCGACGATGACATAGTCGTACTGGTCTGACACGGCGGGGCCTCCCGATAGGACTCCTCGAAAATGTTCCCCCGCGTGATCGAAGCGTAGCCCTACCGCGGATTCAGCCCTGGCGTGACGTGCGCGATCCCGTCGCTGACCGAACGAGCCAGCTAGCCACGGCCTGGTTCAGGCGCCGTCCCAGCGCCCGTCCGCTTTGGCTGCCTTCACCTGGGCAAGACCTGAGGGTCGCATTCGGCCGGCGGCGATCAAGCGCTCCGCCAGCTGCTTGTTGCGCGCCGACCACGTGGACTTGGGTCTCCTCGGCTGGTAACGCAGCACGTAGTAGTCCTCGTCATACTTGTGCATCTTCGAGTCCACCCACCCGAAGCACATCGCGATGTCAATGGCCTCGGGGAGACGGATCGACGCGATGCCCCGGCCTGCCTTGGCAAATTTGACCCACAACCCGGGCTCGTCCGCGTGATGAGCGTCGAGCCACGCCTCGAACGACTGCTCAGTCTCGAAGGTGAGCACGGCCCAGTTGTCGGACGGGTGGCGTTCGATCTCATCCGCGGCCACGTCGGGGAGTCTGCCACTGTCGACGTGCCCGCTCACTTGTGTGCTTCGAGCACGGTGCCGGGTGTTGATCTCCGAGTGCCGCCGGCACGTGCCGAAGCGGCCCTGGTCAGGACACTGTCGCAGCTGGGAGGGCGCCGGGAGTCGATGGGCTCGCGATGGAATAGTCGAGGTACCAGTTGGTTCTGACTGACGTAGCAATGAGCTGGATGACGAAGGGGTGTTCTCGTGCCGAAGGTATTTCGCTTCACCGAGTACGGCGGTCCTGAGATGCAGGAATTCATCGAGCTGCCCAAGCCGCAGCCCGGTCCGAGCGAGATCCTCGTCCGGGTGAAATCGGCGAGCGTCAACCCCGTCGACTTCAAGATCCGTCAGGGAATGCTCAAGGACTTCGCCCCGCGGGAGCTGCCTTCGGAATTCGGCAGCGAGGTCTCCGGCGTCGTCGAGGAGATCGGTCAGGATGTCGACGGGTTCGCGGTCGGCGATGAGGTCTTCGGGTCGCCGGCGGCCACCCACGGGGCGTTTTCCGAGTACACCGTGACCACTGCCCTGGCCACGGCGAAGAAGCCGGTGAAGGTCAGCTTCCACGATGCCGCGACGCTCACCGTGGCGGCCGCGACTGCCTATGACGGCATCGTGCACCTCGGGCTCTCCGCAGGGCAGACGCTGCTCATCAACGGCATCGGGGGTGGTGTCGGGGTCGCCGCGGCCCAGGTCGCCCGCGACTGGGGCATTGCGGTGTTCGGCACCGCGAGCGAGGGAAAGCGTGCGCTCGTCGAGTCGCTCGGCGCGACGCTCATCCCGTACGGCGACGGTGTCGAACAACGCGTTCGAGAATTGCTGCCCGACGGCGTCGACGGGATCTACGACCTCGTCGGCGGGTCAGCGCTGCGGTCGGTCGCCGGACTGGTCAAGGATCGCGCGAAGCTGATCACCGCCGCCGACCCGGCCACGGCCACCGGACTCGGTGGCGCCATGGTGAACCGCGATCGCACGTCGCGGGTCCTCGACGCGGTCGCCGCACTGGTCGCCGACGGGAAGCTCGACCCGCATGTCAACGACATCCTCGCGTTCGACGACGCTGCGCAGGCGATCGCATCGGTGGAGTCCGGCCACGCGCAGGGCAAGACCGTCATCCAGATCAGCTGAGTGTCCGTGTCGCGCTGCCGGTCCGCTTGGCTCAGTTAGGCGCAGGGACGCTGTCGGGATCGTCCGGGCCGGGCATCGGTTCGACGGGCGCGGGCGGAAGGGTCTCCGGCGTGTCCGGCAGGAGCGGCCCCGGATCGTCGGGTACCTGCTCGTCCGGATCGATCGGGGGGTAGCTGTCCGGGTCTGGTCCTGGTTGCACCACGCCTGCAGTACTACACCCGCCGAACACCCGCCAGCAATCGAGTGCGGACCGAGCCTTGGAAGCGGTGCCCGTGTGGTCGACTCAGATCGAGGGTGGATCGGGATCGATGCCGTCGACCGGATCCGGGTCGGGTCAGGTGCCGCTCATCACCCCGGGAGGGCGAGCTGTCCGCGGGTGCCGGCCCATCACCTCAACTCCTCGTCGCCTGAGCATTTCTCACTTCCGCGACAGCGCGGCCGGGAAGCCCCCTCCCGTACCCTCAGTCACATGTGCGGCATCGTCGGTTACGTCGGACCCCGCCCCGCCCTGGACGTCGTCGTCGAGGGGCTGCGCCGCCTGGAATACCGCGGCTACGACTCCGCCGGCGTCGCGATCGTCGGCGACAACGAGCTGCAGATCGCCAAGAAGGCCGGCCGCATCGAGAACCTCGACAAGCTCATCGCCAGCGAATCGGCGACCCGCGCGATCACCGGCAACACGGGGATGGGTCACACCCGCTGGGCCACCCACGGCGCACCGAACGACCGCAACGCCCACCCACACCTCGACGCGAGCGGCCGCATCGCGGTGGTGCACAACGGCATCATCGAGAATTTCAGTGCACTGCGCGCCGAGCTGGAGAGCGCGGGTGTCGAATTCGTCAGCGAGACCGACACCGAGACGGTCGCGCACCTGGTCGCGGCACACCTCACAGCGCACGGCGGTTCGCTCGCCGACGCCACCCGGGCCGTGGCGAGAAGGCTGCAAGGGGCGTTCACCCTCGTCCTGCTCGATGCCGAACAGCCCGAGGTCGTCGTCGCCGCGCGGCGCAACTCGCCCCTGGTTCTCGGCGTCGGCTACGGTGAGACCTTCCTCGGCAGCGACGTCGCGGCGTTCATCGAGTACACCCGCGAGGCCGTCGAACTCGGCCAGGACCAGGTCGTCGAGATCCGCCGCGACGGTTACACGATCACCGGCTTCGACGGCACCCCCGTCACCGGCCGGCCGTTCCACATCGACTGGGACCTCGCCGCCGCCGAGAAGGGCGGCTTCGACTACTTCATGCTCAAGGAGATGCAGGAGCAACCCGGCGCGGTCCGGGACACGCTGCTCGGCCACCTCGTAGACGGGCAGATCATGCTCGATGAGCAGCGCCTTGATCGGCAGGATCTGCGGGAGATCGACAAGGTCTTCATCGTGGCGTGCGGAACGGCCTACCACGCCGGCCTGATCGGCAAGCAGGCCATCGAGCACTGGACCCGCATCCCCGTCGAGGTCGAGATGGCCTCGGAGTTCCGCTACCGCGATCCGGTGCTCAGCCGGCAGACCCTCGTCGTGGCGATCAGCCAGTCCGGCGAGACGGCGGACACGCTCGAAGCGGTGCGCCACGCGCGGGAGCAGAACGCGAAGGTGCTCTCGATCTGCAACACCAACGGCGCGCAGATCCCGCGCGAGTCTGACGCGGTGCTCTACACCCACGCGGGACCTGAGATCGGGGTGGCGGCCACCAAGACGTTCGTCGCGCAGGTCGCCGCGGTCGAACTGGTCGGGCTGGCGCTCGCGCAGGCCCGCGGCACGAAGTACGGCGACGAGATCACCACCGAGTTCGACGCGCTGTGCGCCGTTCCCGACCAGATCTCCGCTGCCCTTGCCGCCATGGAGCCGGTGCGCGAGCTGGCGCGTGAGATCGCGTCGGCCAAGGCGATCCTGTTCATCGGCCGCCATGTGGGTTACCCGGTCGCGCTCGAAGGGGCGCTCAAGCTGAAGGAACTGGCCTACATGCACGCCGAGGGGTTCGCGGCCGGTGAGCTCAAGCACGGCCCGATCGCGCTCATCGAGGACGGCCTGCCTGTCGTGGTCGTGATGCCCTCGCCGACCGGGCGGCCGGTGCTGCACCAGAAGATGCTCAGCAATGTCGCCGAGATCAAGGCCCGGGGGGCGCGCACCATCGTGATCGCGGAGGCGGGCGACGCGGCGGCGCGCGAGCACGCAGACCACCTCATCGAGGTCCCTGCTCTACCCACCCTGATGTCGCCCTTCGTGACGACGATTCCCCTGCAGGTGCTCGCCGCCGAGATCGCGCTGGCGCGCGGCTGCGACATCGACAAGCCCCGCAACCTCGCCAAGTCGGTGACCGTCGAGTAACGCGGTGAATGCCACGATGTCGCGCGTCGGACGAGCGATACTAGGCTCGCCGCTGTGACCGCAACCGCTGCGACCAAGTCGGTGGACCTGATGATCGTCGGCGCCGGGCCGGTCGGTCTGTTCGGCGCCTACTACGCGGGCGTGCGCAAGCTGTCCACCGCAGTGCTCGATTCCCTCGAGGAGCCGGGCGGCCAGATCACCGCGATGTACCCCGAGAAGGCGATCTTCGACGTCGCCGGTTTCCCGGCCATCCGGGGGCGCGAGCTGGTGGAGCAGCTGCTCGCACAGGCTGCGCCCTTCTCACCGGACTACCTGCTCGGGCATCAGGCCGTCGGGCTCGAACGGGGCAGTTCCCAAGGCGGCCCCTTCGCGGTCACGACGTCGGCCGGCCTGCGCATCGACTGCAAGGCGATCGTCATCACCGGCGGCATCGGCACGTTCACCCCGCGCCCGCTGCCGACCGGCGGCGAGTACCTCGGGCGCGGCCTGGTGCACTTCGTTCCCGACCCGTCGGCCTACACCGGGCAGAACGTCATCGTGGTCGGCGGCGGCGACTCGGCCCTCGACTGGGCGCTGATGCTCGAACCGATCGCCAAGGCGGTCACGGTGGTGCACCGGCGGGCGGAGTTCCGCGCCCATCCGCACTCGGTCGACCTGCTCATGGCGTCATCGGTGGCCATGGTCACCGACGCTCAGATCTCCGGGGTCCGCGGCGACCCGAACGTCACCGAGGTCGACATCACGATCGGTGGTGACGCGGTTCAGACATTGCCGTGCGACAAGCTCGTCGCAGCGCTCGGCTTCACCGCCAACCTCGGCCCGCTTCTCGAATGGGGCATCGACATCCGCAAGCGCCAGATCACGGTCGACACCATGGGGCGCACGACGGTCCCGGGCATCTACGCGGCGGGCGACATCGNNAAGGTGAAGCTGATCGCCACCGGTTTCGGCGAGGTCGCGACGGCCGTCAACAACGCGGCGGCGTACCTGAACCCGCACGTGTCGGCGTTCCCGGGCCACCTGTCCGACTACGTACCCGTCGGATCGACCGGGTCACCGACAGCATGACCACCCCACGAAATCGCACACCGCTCGGGCGATTTCACGGGAATCGCGGGTGATCATCGGCGTCGGGATCGACGTGGTGCCCATCGCGCGCTTCGCCGAGGCGTTGGCCCGTACCCCGACCCTGGCGGCCCGCCTGTTCACGGCCGGTGAGCTGGTGAGCGGGTCCGGCGTCCCACGCTCGGCCGAATCCCTCGCAGCCCGCTTCGCGGCGAAGGAGGCCTTGGCCAAGGCCCTCGGCGCGGGTGGCGGCATGGCGTGGACCGACGCCGAGGTGCACACCGACAGCAGNNCGCTGGCACGTCTCGCTGTCCCACGACGGCGGTGTCGCGGCCGCGACCGTCATCGCGGAGGCATGAGGTGAAGGGCGTCTACCCCGTCGACGAGGTGCGTGCCGCCGAGGCGCAGCTCATGGCGGGGATGCCCGAGGGGGCCCTGATGCAGCGGGCCGCACGGGCCCTGTCCGTTCACTGCGCACAGCTGCTCGGCCGGGTCTACGGCGCGCGCGTCGTGCT
>QHCC01000096.1:0-1454 GCA_003243915.1 Pseudonocardiales bacterium
GGACCTGCTGACGTTGACCGAGCTCCTTAGCCGCCTGCGCTCGAGCCGGTCGTGATCTTTCGTGCTGTCCAGGAGACTTTGCCACGACTGTCCAGCGGATTATGCCGACAGCGGTCACGTCTGTGTTCCGGTTCGACTGTCGGTGTGTCGTGACAGTCTCGTCAGTAAGAGGATTCCTTGGTCGGATCGGCGTTGCTGCACGCTCATCCGAACGTTGCGCGGCATAATTAGCTGGACGCAAGGATGAGGAGCGAGTATGCGGCGATTGGCGCGAGATCCCAAGTCCGACGAGCTAACGGCGTCGCGGACGCTCAACCCGCACCCGGAGATGGTCCGCGACGAGGCGTTCACCTCCGGGGAGTTCTTCGATGCCCGCGACTTGGTGCAGGTGAAGTACGAGATGGTGCGCCGGGTCGAGGCGGACGGGGTCTCGGTGACCGAGGCCGCGTCGGCGTTCGGGTTCTCGCGGCAGTCCTACTACACGGCGGCGCAGGCGTTGGTCGAGGGCGGTTTGGCTGCGCTGGTGCCTGCCAAGCCGGGCCCCCGCGGCGCGCACAAGCTCACCGACGAAGTCCTGGACCACCTCGAGGACTTGCGCTCACGACGGCCGGGCCTGGCAACGAGGGACCTCGCCCGCGCGGTGGCCGACCGGTTCGGGGTGGCCGTGCATCCCCGCTCGGTCGAACGGGCGCTGGCTCGCCGGGAGGCCACCCGGAGCAGGAAAAGCGACTGAGTCAGTCACCGCTGCGGCCGTCGGCGACCCGGCGGACCTGCGTGAAGGCTACGAACGGTTGCGTGAACGGGTCCTGGCCGGGCGTCCCGACGGCTGGCGGCTCGGCCACGGTTTGCTGGCCGGCAGGGGCGTGGCCGCCTGGATCGTCGCGTGCACCGCGCTGGTCCCCGCGCGGCGACAGTGACACAGCCCGCGCACCGCCTCGCCGCTGCGGCCGCGTCGACGCGCCTGGACGGTCGCGCCGGCACCGAGCAGCTCGTCGCCGTGCTCGCCGAGATGGCGTTGGCGCAAACCACAGCCACGAGCCCAGAACCGAAAGGACGCTCATGAACGAGACAGCAGGCAAGGTCAACGCCGAGCACCTGCGCCGTGACGCCTACCTCTATGTCCGCCAGTCCACGCTCTATCAGGTCGCGAACAACACCGAGTCCGCGCGCCGCCAGTACGACCTTCGTGGCCGAGCGGTCGCGTTGGGATGGCCGGGCGAGCGGGTCGTGGTCATCGATGTCGACCAGGGCCAGTCCGGGTCCAGCGCGGCGGACCGGGCCGGTTTCCAGCGGCTGGTCGCCGACGTGTCCCTGGGCAAGGCCGGGATCGTGCTCGGCCTGGAATGCTCCCGGCTGGCCCGCAACAACGCCGACTGGCACCGCCTGCTGCAGCTGTGTGCGTTCAACAACACGCTGATCTGCGACGAGGACGGGCTCTATGACCCGTGCACGAT
>QHCC01000096.1:1600-2477 GCA_003243915.1 Pseudonocardiales bacterium
GACCGGCTCAGCCACCGCGGTGGTCAAGGCCTTCGCCCGCGACGGGCTGACCTTCCCCGGCCGCCACCTCACCGGCCCGCGAGCCGGCGAGCTCTACTGGAAACCGCTGCGCCACGATCACGTCCTGTTCGTGCTGCACAACCCCCGATACGCCGGCGCGTACTGCTACGGGCGCCGCCGCCACGTCAGCGACGCCGACGGGCACCAGCGGACCTTCGTCAAACCGCTGGCCGACTGGACCACCCTCATCCCCGACGCGCACCCCGGCTTCATCAGCTGGGAACAGTTCGAAGCCAACCGCGCCCGCCTGGCCGCCAACGCACCGGCCCGCGGCCTGGACCGCCGCGCCGGACCGCCCCGCGAAGGACCCGCGCTGCTGCAAGGCCTGATCGTCTGCGGCAAATGCGGCACCCGGATGACCGTCGGCTACCACGCCCGCGCTGACGGCAGCCTGGTCCCGGACTACTCCTGCCAACGCGAAGGCATCGCCGCCGGCACCCCGCCCTGCCAGACGATGTGCGGATCCGGCATCGACGCCGCCGTCGCCGAGTTCGTCATCGCCGCCGTGACGCCACTCGCGATCCAGGCCGCGCTCACCGTCACCGCCGAACTCACCGAACGGGCCGCGGACGCCGACCGGGTCCGCGCCGCGCATGTCGAACGGGCCCACCACGCAGCCGACGCCGCGCGGCGCCGTTACCTCGCCGTCGACCCGACCAACCGCCTCGTCGCCGATGCCCTGGAAGCTGACTGGAACCAGCGCCTGCGAGAACTTGCCGACGCCCAGGCCGACTACGACCGCGCCCGCAACAACGGCGCCGCCGCGCTCACCGACGCACAGACCGAACGCATCCGTGCCTTGGCCAGCGACCTGCCC
>QHCC01000096.1:2626-8616 GCA_003243915.1 Pseudonocardiales bacterium
ATCGGCGAACTGCTCGCCGAACACACCATCGACCAGGCCGTCACCATCCTCAACCAGCACGGCCTGACCGGCGGCTGGGGGAAACCGTTCAACGTTCACTCCCTCACGCACCTATGCCGCGCGCACAACATCCCCACGCTGCGTGACCACCTCCGCGCGAGCGGAATGCTCACCGTCGCAGAGATCGCCGACCAACTCGGCGTCACCGCGCCGATCATCAACGACTGGCGCAGGCGAGGACTGATCACCGGCCGCCGCATAGACGGCCGCGGTGTCTGCCTGTTCCACCCCGGCCAGAGCGCCCCCACCACCAGGGACCGGCACAGATCCGAAAACGTCAGACCCGACTGCCACCCTCAGACACAGAACAACAGCCCCACCCACCGAACCTCACCAGGAGGCGCAGTGTGAAGCACACGCGTTGGAGACGCCGCCGGTGTCGAAGTAGGCGAGCAGCTCGCCGCGCCAGGTGTCGATCGTGCGAGCGAGTCGGCGTAGCTCGGGGATGTCGTGTTCGGCGCAGTGGGTGAGCCAGCGGTGCAGGTGCTGCTCGGCGCCGTAGCGGCTGGTGCGGTCATAGATCGTGCGGAGGTCTTGGGCGGCGATCCAGGTGAGTGCGATCTGCTGATCGACGTCACCGGCGGCCAATGCGGCTAACAGCCGGTCCCAGCCACGGTCGGTGAGCCTGTCGGCTCGGCGACGCAGCAGCCGGCGGATCTTGAACAGCGGGTCATCGCGGCGGCCGCGGTGCCCGAGAGAGTCTTGTTGCACGCGGCGGCGCACGTCATCGACGGCGGCGAACCCGAGGCGGGTGACGTGGAAGGCGTCGAGCACCCTCGTCGCGTCGGGTAGTGAGCTCGACAGGGCGGTCGCGTAGCCGCGGAACGGGTCCAGCGCGGCGACCTTGATCCGCTCGCGCCAGGCTGGGTCACGCTCAGACACCCAGTCGCACAAGGCCTTGCCGCTGCGGCCGAGCATCACATCCAGCAGCCGTGCCGTTGGCCCGCTCAGGTCGACGACGCCGGTCGCGAAGATCGTCGAGTGGCGCCCGTTGGCCGACAGGAACGCCGTCTCATCGACACCCAACTGGGTGACGCCGGCCAGCCGGTGCGGGTCATCGACCAGCGGCGTGCCGTACTCGATGACGGCGGCCATGATCGCCTGCCATCCGCAGCCGTACTGGGCCGCGACCCGGGCCACGGTGTCGCCGTCCTCACCGACGCGACGGCACGCCTCGCGCCGCGCCCGTTCCGTCATCGATGCCCGCGGCCTGATCGCCTCGCAGGTCTCGGTCCACGTCTGCCGCACGCAGTCGGATTCCATGCAACGCCAGATCCGCTTGATCCACACCAACGTCACCGCCCGACCCGCCGCAGGCAGATCGCGAACGTCGCTACGGCGTCGATCGTGCAGCCGGGCCAGCACACCACACGTCGGGCAGCCCGTCATCACCTCGCTGGTCTCGATCGCGTACTCGATCTCACTATCGAGATCCGACACAGCGAGCAGCACGAAGCCGGGAAGTCCCAGCATCACCGTCGCCGCGTTACCGTTTCCTTGCACCTGGGGCCTCCTCGACTCGTGTCCACACACCACGAATCTTGAGGCCCCAGGCCTGCCTTCAGGCCCAGGTGAACGGCTGTGTCAGCCCCGAGCTACCACGCTTGATCAAGAAGAGCCCTATAAGTGCGTGCGAGCCACTAGTTCTGCGACCCACTCGGCGGCCGGGATGAGCTGGGGCGCGACGGTCGAGTCAGTCGGGGCAATCGGCACGGGCACCCAGATGTACGTCTCGTCCTGCTCGGCGCCGGGGATGTTTTTGACCTGCGCAGCGCCGGCCGATTTCAGCACCACCCGTACCCAGATCGGCGATCCACCGGTGGCGTTGCGCACCCCGACTGCGAATGTGGCGGGGCCGTCGCCGAGGTAGCGATATCCGTCGCGGAAGCCGCCGTGGGCAGGGTTCGAGCGATACGAAGGCGTACCCGCGATCGTCGCCGCGTGTTCAACGATGCCGTCGACAACGGCTTTGAGATACGAGGCAGCGTCTGGCCGGCCGTCGAGTTCGTCCGGGCTCACTGCGCGAACCGTCGCAGCGCGGCTGCGTGCGCACTCGTCCCAGAACCGAAGAGCACGCTCCACCGTCCCGTCATCACCGCGCTGCGCAACGGCGGACCACACGGCAACCGCGACCTCGTCCCACGACAGGACAACGATTCCGATGTCTGGTGGCCCGATTACGGTGCGCAGTCCGTCCGCATGAGTTGCGGAGCGGACGTCGTGCTGCTCGGCGCCCTCACGCAAATCGCTCGCGATGTGACCCACGATCTCGGCCCGTCGGCGTTCCGGGACGATGAATGTGAGAACGCCGTTCGTCTCGCCTTCCAACTGGCCTTGCTGCCATTTCGCATAGCCCCACGCCTGGCCGGCGAGGAACCTAAAATCGATCTTCGTCTCGATAACGACCGTCGCTGCACCGGAGTCTGTTCTACCGACCCCGTCGACGCGCCACCTGTTGAAACCGATCGGCGTCTCACCCGTCCACCGCGTTGGGGGCGGGATCGGCGGTCCGGTTAGGCTGGGCGGGAGCAGCGCGACCAAAGCTGATGCGCACCCTTCGTTGAGCAGCCCGATGAGCATGTCGCGCAGCTCGTTCTCGGTCGCAGGCCTTGATGTGGGTGTGGTCATGAATTCGCTCGCGCAGTGTTGTTCATTCTTCGCTCCGATTCGTCTTGTATTGATCGACCGGCAGCGGGTCCCTTACGAGGGACGCAGGCGAGTGTGTCGTTGAACAGCATTGCCTGTCAGCTCGATTCACTACGGTGAGCGCGTTGACCGGACCGCCGTCGCCGTTGCTGCCCATGGCCCAGTAGACGTAGGGGCCGATCTCCAGGTAGCGGTTGTGGTAGACCGGGCGATCCGGCGGCGGCGGCCAGGGCAGCACGGTCCCGACGCGTCGAATAAGGCTGCAAAACGCTTTGAACTGCGTGGCGAGCTCGGGTCGCCACTCCTTCACCGTGTACTCGTGAGGCCAATCGGGCATCGTGGACGCGAACTTCCAGCTCACCGCGTCGATGTATCGCGCGGCGTCATGAACCGCGAAGTTGGCTTCGGCCTCTGAGTCACGCATGCGGACAGTGTTGCCTCATCCTCCGACAGATTCCCCTGTTGGCGGTGAGGTGGCGATGGATGACTGGCTGCACCGTTGCGCCGGGCAGAACGACGTAACAACACCGCTGCCACCTGGGTCATCGCCGACCAGGACTACCAGGTCGCGGCCTACGCCACCTTGTCGATGACGGCGATCGACCACACGGCGGCACCGGCCCGGCTGCGCAAGGCCGCGCCCGACCCGGTCCCGGCACTGCTGGTGGGCCGGCTGGCCGTCGACGAAGCGTTCGCCGGCCTCGGCGTGGGCACCGCCCTGGTGCGTCACCTGCTCGCGACCGCAGTCGAGGTGAACCTCAGCGCCGCGTGCAAGGCGGTCGTGGTCACCGCGCTACACGAGCAGGCCAGGAGTTGGTGGCTCAAGCTAGGATTTGCGCCCTTCGAGGACACCGGGCTCGAACTGTACCTGCGCACCGCCGACATCCAGAAGACCCTCGGCTGATCGCTGTCTACCTCACGGTGCGCCTGCGGACAGTCCCAGCCCCACCACTGGGGCTGATCGGGATCCTGCACTGTGCTGATCGGGATTCTGTACGACTGCTACCCCGACCCCGTTCCGGGGCGGGCCTGTCGGCCTCGACGATCACCCGGCTCACCACGCAGTGGCAGGAGGAGCGACGTGCCTTCAACCAGCGGTCGTTGAAGGACACCGACTACGTCTACGTCTGGGTCGACGGGATCCACCTGAAGGTCCGGCTCGAGCAGGACAAGGTGTGCCTGCTGGTGAATGCGCGGAGCCGAAGTGGTGTTCGAAGGATCCGCCGATTTACCGGTGGACGGGCCTACCATATCGGGCACGAGCTGCATGCCCTTGCCAAGCACGACGACGCTGACGTCGCCAAGGTGCAGGCCGGAGCCGCGTCAAGGATCGGCGCAGGACAATCACGATCAACTCGAGCGGGAGGTCGGAATGGACAGACGTCTGTACGCCAGGGTCGTGGGTGTCGTCATCGTTCTGATCGGCATCGGAGGGCTGATTCTCGGTGAGAAATCGCTGTTTGATGTCCTCAACATCGACATCGTCGAGGACGTCATCCATCTGGTCACCGGTGGTCTGATGGTCGCTGTGGGCTTCCGCGGCTCGGACAGTGCCGTTCGCAATGTGGTCGGCGGCCTGGGCGTGGTCTACCTTGTCGTCGGCGTGCTGGGCTTCTTCGTGCCTGACCTGTTCGGCTTGTTGCCGAGCGAGTACACGGTCGTGGACAACGTCATTCACCTGCTGCTGGGCGTACTCGGCATCGCCGTCGGCTACGTGATCGGTCGTCCAGCCGACAGCCGGTTGGCGACCTAGCAGCGCGAGCCCAAGTTCGGAAAGCTCGCGCGCTCCGCATTGCCTATAACCTTCGGAGCGCGGCTCCCCTGGCTCGGACGCGAAGTCTGTGTGCCGAGGACCCGCGTAGTTGAGTCATCCGGTCGACCATGCGGTTGCCGAGGTCCTCCAGCTCGGACTCGCTGATGTCGACCGGAGGTGGGATCAGGTCGCGTTCTTCTTCGGCCGCATGGGCATCGAGGGTAGTCACGAATGCCTGCCATTCGCCCTCGTACTCGTGAGCTTCTGGCGCGGTTCGCAGAAAGACCGCAAGCTGATCCGAGACCTGCCGGTGCTCGGCATGGGCTACGGCGACCAGCGTGCTGGCCGCCGACACGGCTGGATAGAACAGGTCGTCCTCGATCCGCATGTGGATGTCCAGCTCGACAAGCAGCTCGTCGACGTGCTGCTGGCGTTGCGCCGTCTCAGCGGGCGTCGCGGTGATCTTCTTGCAGAGGGACCGCAAGACGTTGTGGTGTTCGATGAGCACTTGGTCAGCTTTCATCCGCGAATTCCTCCAGCCCGCAGCACCGCCGGCGCTGCCTCGCGTACCTCGATCACTCCGTCGCGCACCCGCGTCTGATAGCAGGACAAGGGACTGGTGGCAGGCCCACGCAGCGGCCTGCCCGTCTCGGTGTCGAATTGCGAGCCGTGCCAGGGGCAGATGATGCGACCCCGGTCGATCCAGGCGTCGGCCATCGGCGCACCGAGGTGCGGGCAACGCTCACCAACCGCTAGGACCGCTCCATCGTTGCGAAATAGGACGACCCCGGTCCCGCCCACTTCGACGCGCTGCGGGGCAGCGTCTAGCTTGTCGTCATCGAGTGCCGCCGACCACTGAGCTGCGCCCAGCCGCGGGCCGGACTGATCCACACCCGTGCCAGATCGGTACACCAAGCTGGCGCCGAGATAGCCGCTGGCCAGCGTGATGCCATACCCGACGGCGCTGGCCGCGACCCCGCGTACCTGCCGACCGCGTCCTCGATCCCGCCAGGACAGGACGTACATGCAGGTCGCGGCGGCATTCAAGACGCCGTGTACAAGCCCGACCCGCCGGGCCTGCTCCTGGGTGTGCTGCCAGTCAGTCACTCCGGTCGCCGCTGCTGTCAGGCTGCCTGCGATCCCTACCCCGAGAATGAAGCGGGATGCCTCGCCCAGGTCCTCGCGGCGACCGGGAAGGAGTCGGGCCGCGTCCAGGGCCAGCGTGGTTGCCGCAGCGCCCATCGGCAGCGTCGTCACCACCGGGTGCAGCGGATGCCCGAGCCAGATGCCTTGCAGCGCGTTGCCAACTCGCTCGCCGGCCCCTCCGCAAGCGGCCATGGCCAAGCCCACAGCGTGCTCGAACCGGTAGCTCGGACGATCCAGCCAGGTCTGGCGCCCAACCCTTGCCAGCGCGCGCTCCCCGAGATCTCGGACTTGTTCTTCGGGACGCCTCGACCGCCGCGCCCGATTGGCATTGGGTGCTGTCATTCCGGAACGTCCGTTTCTGCCGAGTGAAGGCCTGAGCTACTCA
>QHCC01000097.1 GCA_003243915.1 Pseudonocardiales bacterium
CGCTCGAGCAGCCGCGAGTGCAGGTAGAAGACGTCGCCGGGGTAGGCCTCACGACCCGGTGGGCGCCTGAGCAGCAGTGACACGGCGCGGTAGGCCTCGGCCTGCTTGGTGAGGTCGTCGAAGACGATCAGCACGTGCTTGCCGTCATACATCCAGTGCTGGCCGATGGCCGAGCCGGTGTAGGGCGCCAGGTACTTGAAGCCGGCGGAATCCGACGCCGGGGCCGCGACGATCGTGGTGTACTCCATCGCGCCCGCCTCCTCGAGGGTGTCTCGGGCGGCCGCGATCGTCGAACCCTTCTGGCCGATCGCGACGTAGATGCAGCGCACCTGCTTGGCCGGATCTCCGGTCTTCCAGTTGTCGCGCTGGTTGATGATCGCGTCCAGGCACACCGTGC
Organism: Pseudonocardiales bacterium; assembly: GCA_003243915.1. Taxonomy (GTDB): domain Bacteria; phylum Actinomycetota; class Actinomycetes; order Mycobacteriales; family Jatrophihabitantaceae; genus QHCC01. The sequence goes on from QHCC01000097.1 coordinate 398, forward strand.
TCTTCCCGGTCTGGCGGTCACCGATGATGAGCTGGCGCTGGCCCCGGCCGATCGCCGTCATGGCGTCGATGGCCTTGACGCCGGTGAGCAGTGGTTCCCGGACCTCCTGGCGCTGCACCACGGACGGTGCCTGCAGCTCCAGGGCTCGGCGTTCCTCGGATTCGATCTCGCCCTGGCCGTCGATGGGCTGGCCGAGCGGATTGACGACGCGGCCGAGGTAGGCGTCGCCGACCGGAACCGAAAGAATCTCCCCGGTGCGCCGGACCTCTTGGTCCTCCGCGATCTGCGAGGCGTCGCCGAGTATGACGACGCCGATCTCGCGCACGTCGAGGTTCAGGGCGATGCCCAGCGTGCCGCCCTCGAACTCGAGCAGCTCGTTCGTCATCGCACCGGGCAGGCCTTCGACGCGGGCGATGCCGTCGCCGGTCTCGGCGACCACGCCGACCTCTTCGCGCGAGGCCTCTGGCGAAAAGGACGAGACGTAGCTCTGGAGCGCGCTACGGATCTCGTCTGCGGAGATCGTCAGCTCTGCCATCAATGATTCCCTTGCCTTAGTCGGATCTTGCGTGTCTCGGGTGTCGTGGTTCTAGTTCGCGAGAGCCGCGCGCGCGCTGGCCAGTCGGGCGGCGATGCTGCCGTCGATGACCTCGTCACCGACTCTGATGACCAGCCCGCCACGCACGCCCGGATCGATGGCGGCGCGGATGTTGATCTCCCGGCCGTACATGTCGCTCAGTGCCGCCGCCAGCCGGCTGACCTGCTGTCCGGTCAGCTCGACGGCCGAGACAACCCGGGCCATCGAACGGTTGCGGCGCGCGGCCGCCAGCTCGAGCAGGTCGTCGATTGCGAGCGTCACGCTGTGCTTGCGCCGGCTGGCCACCGCGTGCTCGAGCAGCATCAGGGTGATCGGGCCCACCTTGTCGCCAACGACATCACGCACCAGCTTGACTCGGCGCTCGGCGACCGCGCTCGCATCATCGAGCGCTGTCGTCAGGCGCGACTCGGTACTGAGCACCCGCTCGAAGCGGAACAGCTCGTCCTCGACCTCATCGAGCAGGCCGTCCTGCTCGGCGGCGCCGAACAGCACATCGTCGGCCGTGGTCTCCAGTGCGTCGAGCAAATCCCAGGGCGAGGACCATCGCTGCGCGACCGCGGCGCGCAGCAGCTGCACCGCACTTGCACCGATCTTGTCGTCGAACAGGCCCCCGGCTAGGTCCGCGCGTCCCTCGGCCGGCGTGGTCGGGTCGGCCAGCATGCGTCGTAATCGCGGCTGGGTGATGAGCAGATCGACGACGTCGTAGAGCTCCTGGGCGAGACCGGTCATGCCCTGCGCCGTGGAGAACCGTCCGGTGACGCCGTCGACTCGCCCGCGCAGCGTGGCGAGCGCCTGCCGGCTGGCCGCGTGCTTCACGACTGCTTACCCGCCTGCGCGTTGTCGTGTGCTTCAAGGCCCGCGATGAAAGCGTCGACCGTCGCGCTGACCCGGGCGTCGTCGCCCAGTCGCTGCTCGACGATCTTCTCCGACAGCTCCACGGCCAGCGAGCCGATCTCCGCGCGCAGTTCGCGCACGATCGCACCGCGCTGGGTGGCTAGCTGCTCCTCACCGCGGGCCACGATGCGGGCGGACTCCTCGACTGCCTGCGCGCGCAACTCCTCGACGGTGCGCTGCGCCTCGGCACGCGCATGCTCGCGGATCTGCGCTGCCTCCTCGCGCGCTTCGGTGAGCGCGCTCTTGAATGCCTGCTCGGCTTCGGCGAGCTTGCGCTTGGCCTCCTCGCTGTCCTCGATCTGCTTGGCGATGATCGCCTGACGCTCACGCAGCGGCCCCTGGATCCTCGGCAGGATGTAGCGGGCGATGATGCCGAGGATGAGCAGGAACGCGATGAATTCCGCGATGAAGGTCGCGTTGGGCACCAGGAAGTTGCCCGAGGCGAGCACGGGGTGGTGTGCCATGTCGTGGGTCCCTACTCCGGGATTACTTGCTGGAGAGAACGAAGACGAACAGCACGGCAAAGGCCAGGTTGATGAAGTACGCCGCCTCGACCAGACCCACGGTAATGAAGAACAGCGTCTGGAGCTGCCCCTGCGCCTCGGGCTGACGGGCCACGCCCTGGATCAACGAGCTACCGGCGAGGCCGTCACCGATACCCGCGCCGATGGCGCCGCCGCCGAGCGCAAGACCGCCGCCGACGAGACCACCAGCGGTCTCGATGCCCTGGATGAGCGTGTTAGCCATTTCTCCTCAATTCTTTCGATGTCGACGTCGACAAGGCATGTGCGAGCGGAGCGGGAAACGCGTGATCAGTGGTGTGCACCCTCCTCGGCAGGTGCCACCGAACTGAAGTAGATAACGGTCAGCAGGGCGAAGATGAAGGCCTGGATCAGCCCGATGGCCGCATCGAACAATTTCCAGAGGATGTCGGGTGCCCAGAGGATGAACGCGGGCAGGGCCGCGATCAGCGCGACCATGATCGTCCCGGCGAAGATGTTGCCAAAGAGTCGCAGCGCCAGCGTGATCGGCTTCATCACCTCTTCGATGATGTTCAGCGGGATCAGCAGGTAAGGCTTGCGGAACAGGTGACCGTAGTACCCGCGCAGGCCCTTCTTGCGGATACCGACCACGTGCATGGTGCCAATGACCAGCAGCGCCAGGGCGTAGGTGAGGTTCACGTCCGACGCCGGCGGCGGGACGTACTCGGGGTGGTGGCCGGTCGGGACGACCGCGATCAGGTTGGCAATGAAGATGAACAGGAAGAGTGCCATGGCGAGTGGCACGACGAACGGGGCGGTCTTGATGCCTATCGAGCCCTCGACCTGGTTCTCGACCTGCTCGGTGACGGTCTCGAAGGCCAACTGCAGTTTCGTCGGCTGACGCGCGCTGGCGCCACGGCGGAGGAAGAAGCCGAGCATCAGGATGATCGCGCCGGCGATCAAGGTCGCCGTGATCGTGTCGCCGTTGAGGGTCAGGCCGAACACGTGCCACTCGATGTGCTCGCCCGGCGTGATGTTGATGGCGACGGTGGTCGTGCTCATGACGTCACCACTCCCGCCGCGACTGGCGTCATGACGTGGGCCGCAGGCTACGCAGGACGGGCACCGCGGCACCCACGAGCATGAGGATCTGGAAGACAGCGAGCCCAGCGAACACGCCGAGGCCGTCGGGCCGCACAAGCAGGCCGATCGCGACCGCGACCAGCGTGATGCCGCCCAGGCGGCCGAGGACGCCGTTGCGGAACCGCTTCTTGTTCATCTTCGGATCACTCGCGTACGCGATGACCGAGCGTTGCAACATCCGGTTGTTGAGCGCGCCTAAGGCGAGACCGACGCTGCCGAAGACGCCCATCAGCGGGTGCCCCTGCAACGACGTCACGACTATGGCCACGACTCCGAGGACAGCACCGATCACCGCCGACCTGCGCAGGTTCGCAGCGGCAGATACCGGGGTATAGACGACCGGTTCCACGGTGGGCTCTCCACTCATTGTTTCAGGAAGGGGCGGATCTGGACGATGGTGTAACAGACGCCCCCGGCAATGCCGAGGGCGATGCCAACGAGAATCAATACCGGAAACGTGTGTAGTAGTCCGTCGAGCCACCAGCCGAGGGAGATGCCCACCGCGAGGGTCGCCGCGGACACGATCCCGATGCCCAGCAGGGTGGACCAACCGGGCGCTTCGCCAGTCACGTCAACCGCTCGCCGGCTAGTTGACCGATGGTGCCCGTACGCCGATTTCAGTCACAGGCAGCTCCTTGGGGTCGAGACCAGCACCGTCACAAAAAACGAACGGCCCCGCAGCGGCGGGACCGTTTGCCCTGCGTTTGCGGCGCAGAAACGAACCTATCACAGCGCGATCGGCCGCTTTCGGCGTCCCCGGGGGCCCTGCGCCGAGCACGATCAGCATGCTCGGGCGAGCGCACGCGGTGCCTGTCGTCATGGCGCGAACCGGCCGGCGACAACGGCCCGTCGGCGTTGGCGCAGCCCTGGGATCACGGAGAACAGCACGCCGACCGCAGCGATCGACACCATGACGGCGAGCACGAGAGCAACCCGGAATATCGACAGCGCCGCCCCCCCGAACGCGAGCAGTGCCGACCAGAAGTACAGCAGGAGCACCGCCCGGCGGTGACTGTGCCCGAACTGCAGCAGTCGGTGGTGCAGGTGCTGCTTGTCCGGAGCGAACGGTGACTGCCCGCGCCCCATCCGGCGAACCAGGGCCAGCAGCAGATCGACGAACGGGACCGCAAGAACCGCGACAGGGATGAGCAGTGGCAGTGCCAGCGGGAGCGTGCCCAACGCGCTGCCGAATGCCTGAGGGTCGGTGCTGGTGGTCGCCGTCGTGGCCGCGGCAGACAGCATGAGTCCGACCAGCATCGATCCGGAATCACCCATGAAGATGCGCGCCGGGGAGAAGTTGTGCGGCAGGAACCCGATACATGTGCCCGCCAGCGCGGCGGTGAGCAAGGTCGGCACAGCGGCGATGTCGAGGTAGCCGGTGCGGGCCAGGTGGTAGGAGAACACGAAGAACGCGCCTGCCGCGATCGCGGTTACGCCTGCTGCCAGGCCGTCCAGTCCGTCGATGAAGTTGACGGCGTTGATGGTCAGCACCGTGAGCAGGATCGTCACCGGGATCGCCAGATCGCGACCGAGGCTCACCGTGCCGCTGTCGCCCCACGGCAGGTAGACGACACCCAGTTGGACGCCGCCGAGCGTGACCATCAGGCCGGTGGCCAGGACCTGACCGGCCAGCTTGGTGAGCGAGTCGAGCTCATACCGGTCGTCGAGCACGCCGATGAAGCAGATGATGGCGCCGGCCATGAGCACCCACGGCATCTCCGGGCCACTGGCGAACGCGCCGCTGAGCGCGGGCAACCGGGCCGCCACGAACAGACCCATCGCAAGGCCGAGCAGGAGGGCCACGCCACCCATTCGGGGGGTGGCCACCGCGTGGACGTCGCGATCACGGGGCCGGGCCACCGCGCCCCAGGCGATCGCGACCCGCCGGGCCAGCGGAGTGAGCAGGTAGCTGCCCGCCGCGGCGACGCAGGCGACGAGCGCGTACTCCAGGCTCGGGTGGTAGACGATCGCCACGATCAGCCCGCTATGTCCGCGACGACCTCGCGCAGGGCGGCGGCGCTCACTGCTCCCGCGCGCAGGATGACAGGGATCTCGGCCGTGACGTCGACGATCGTCGATGCCAGGCCCGACGAACTCGGCCCGCCGTCGAGGTACACCGCGACGGCGCCGTCGAGCTGCTCCTCCGCTTCGGACACGGTTCGGGCCGCAGGGTGGCCGGAGCGGTTCGCGCTGGACACCGCCATCGGGCCGGTGGTCTCGAGCAGTTCGATGGCGACCGGGTGCAGCGGCATGCGCAGCGCCACCGTGCCCCGCGCATCACCGAGGTCCCACGCCAGCGACGGCGCGTGCTCGACGACGAGGGTGAGCCCGCCGGGCCAGAACGCCTCGATCAGATCCCAGGTGCGCCCGGTCACGACGCTGGCCAGCCCCTCGATCGTGGTCCACGAGCCTACGAGCACCGGCACCGGCATGTCGCGTCCCCGGCCCTTCGCGGCCAGCAGGCTGGCGACCGCCGGGGCGTCGAAGGCATCCGCGCCCACACCGTAGACAGTGTCCGTGGGCAGCACGACGAGCTGTCCGGAGGCCACGCAGTGGGCCGCCGAGGCGATGGCGGTCGTGCGCACGTGCACGTCGCCGCAGTCGTAGAAGAGAGCCACGCCAGCCATCCTGCCCTACGCCTCAGTGCGGACGGCCGGAAGTTGTACCTAGCCTGACAGAGCCTGGACGGACTTCGGGTCGTGACGAATCAACGGCGCAGGGCGGTGACGTAGCGGGGCACTCCGGCCAGGTCGCGGTGCGCGCGGACGTCGCGCCAGCAACCGAGGTGGGTGAGCAGCCGTGGCATCGACTCACCGTGGGTGTCGTCGTGCTCGATGGCCACCACTCCCCCGGGCCGCAGCAACTGCGCCGCGCGCGCGGCCACAGCAGGCATCAGGTCCAGACCATCCGGCCCGCCGAAGACCGAGTCGTCGGGATCGGCACGCACCTCGGGTCCGACCCGCTGCGTGGCCGGCACGTACGGCGGGTTGCACAGCACGGCATCGACCCTCGCGCGCAGCTCGACGAGCAGATCGGGGTCGCGGACGTCCGCGGCCACCACCTGCACGCTCGTGCCTACGGTGTTCCGGCGCAGCCAGTCCAGCGCCGCAGCGGCGCTCTCGACGGCGTAACCGCGTGCGCCGCGCACCTCGTCGGCGACGGCCAGTGCCAGCGCGCCCGAACCCGCGCAGAGGTCGACGACCGTGGGCTCGGCGACCGAACGCAACGTCGGCAGCACGGCGTCGACGAGCAGCTCGGTCTCAGGTCGCGGCACGAAGACGCCCGGGCCGACCGCAAGTTCGAGGTGTCGGAACGGTGCGTGCCCGACGATGTGCTGCAGCGGCTCGCGCAGCACCCGCCGGGCAAGCGCCGCGGCAAAGGCGGACTCGGCACCGGGGGGCACCGCCTCGACAACTGGCAGCCGGGAGCGCTCGACGCCCAGGCTGTGCGCGAGCAGTAGTTCGGCGTCGACGCGGGCGGACTCGACACCGGCGGCGCGAAGCAAGGCTGTCGCCGTGGTGAGCAGCGCGCTCGCAGTCGTCATCGCGGGCTGCTCACTCGCTGTCGGCGCCGGCAAGAAGTGCGTCGTTGTCGGCCTGCGTCAACGCGTCGATCACGTCGTCCAGCGCGCCGTCCAGTACCTGGTCCAGGTTGTAGGCCTTGAACCCCACCCGGTGGTCGCTGATGCGGTTCTCCGCGAAGTTGTAGGTGCGCACCCGCTCGGAGCGATCCACGGTGCGCACCTGCGAGCGACGGGCGTCGGACGCGGCCGCATCGGCGTGCTCCTGCGCGGCCGCGAGCAGCCGGGCCCGCAGCACGCGCAGGCCGGCCTCTCGGTTCTGCAGCTGGCTCTTCTCGTTCTGCATCGACACGACGGTGCCGGTCGGGAGGTGCGTAATCCGCACCGCCGAGTCCGTCGTGTTGACGCTCTGCCCCCCCGGCCCGGACGAGCGGAACACGTCGATGCGCAGGTCGTTCGGGTCGATGTCGACCTCGACGTCCTCGGCCTCCGGCAACACCAGCACGCCCGCGGCCGAGGTATGGATGCGGCCCTGCGACTCGGTGGCCGGCACCCGCTGCACCCGGTGCACGCCGCCCTCGTACTTCAGCCGGGCCCACACCGTGCTGTCAGCCTTGCGCGAGCGCACCGCGATCGTCGACGACTTGATGCCGCCGAGGTCGGTGGGTTCGTCGTCGAGCACCTCGGTCGACCAGCCCTGCCGTTCGGCGTAGCGCAGGTACATCCGCACCAGGTCCGCCGCGAATAGGGCGGACTCGTCGCCGCCCTCACCGGCTTTCACCTCGAGGATGACGTCCTTGCCGTCGTTGGGGTCCTTGGGCAGAAGCAGCTCACGCAGCCGGGCCTCGAGCTCGGCGATGCGCGCGGTCAGGGCGTCGGCCTCGAGCGCGAAGGCCGGGTCCTCGGCTACCAGGTCGCGAGCCGCACCCAGGTCGCCGTGCACGGTCTGGAGTTCGCTGGCCGCCGCGATGATCGGGGCCAGCTCTGCGAACCGTCGGCCCAGCGTGCGCGCGTTGCCCTGGTCGGTGTGTACCGCGGGGTCGGACAGCGCCTTTTCTACCCGGGCGTACTCCAGCTGCAGCTCGGACAACTTGCCCGTCTCGATGGGCCTGCTCATCCTCGACTCCTCGCTTCGCGTGGGCAGACGAAACGGCGCCCGCCGCCGCACCCGGGTGGGTGTGGGCGGCGAGCGCCGGCTGAGTGGCTAGTTGTCTGTCTGCGAGTTGCGGACGCGCTTACCGAAGCGCTTCTCGAACTTGTCNNCCGACGTCCATGATCTTCTGCTTTCCCGTGTAGAACGGGTGGCAGGCCGAGCACACGTCAGCGTGCAACTGGCCCGACTTCGCGGTGCTACGGGTGGTGAAGGTGTTCCCGCAGGAACAGCTCACCGACGTCTCCACGTAGTCCGGATGAATGTCTTGCTTCACTTTTCTGGATCCCTTCGTGCCGCGACGAGCAGCGGCGCTGATGGCCGCCGGGTCGCCCGGGCGTCAAACACTACGCGCGGACGTGAACCGGAGCCGGGTGGTCAGGCATCCCAGTCTGCCAGCACGACACCGACAGACCAAAACGCTCGCTTCAACGCAGTCTTGCGGGCGATTGTTCCCGCGCTAACCCTTCACGGAGCCGGCGAGCAGGCCACGCACGAAGTAGCGCTGCAGGGCCATGAAGACCAGCACCGGGATGATGATCGAGACGAACGCCGCGGCCGGCACCACTTCACCGCCCTGACCTGCCGTCGAGCCGACCAGACCCGCGATCTTGACGGTGATGGGGCTGATGTCGGCGTTCCCACCGGACATCACCAGGCCCACGAACAGGTCGTTCCACACCCAGAGGAACTGGAAGATGCCGAACGCCGCAAGCGCCGGGCGCAGTAGGGGCAGCATGATCTGCCGGAAGATCTGACCGTGACTCGCGCCGTCGATGCGCGCGGCCTCGAGCAGATCACGGGGTATCTCGGACATGAAGTTGTGCATGAGGAACACCGCCAGTGGCAACGCGAAGCACGCATGGGCGAGCCACACCGCCCCCACCGTTCCGGCCAGGCCCAGCTTGGGGATGACGGTGACCGAGCCCAGGTGTGCCCCGCTGACCACGAAGCGCAGCAACGGCACCACGGCGACCTGCAGCGGCACCACCTGAAGGGCGAAGATGCCGACGTAGATCCAGTCGCGCCCGCGGAAGTCGATCCAGACCAGGGCGTAGGACGCCAGCGCGGCCACGACGATCGGGATCACCGCCGCAGGGATCACGATGGCCAGCGAGTTGACGAGGAAGGGCAGCACCGACTTGCTCGAGTCGCCATGCAGGCCAGTCGTCACGACGCGGTAGTTGTCCAGGGTGAGACCCGAGAAGTGCCACCAGCCCTTGCTGTCCTGCGCCGACTTGGACCGGAAGGACTGCACCAGCAACCCCACCGTCGGGATGGTCCAGACCACCCCGATCACCAGTGCGAGCCCGGAGGAAACGGGGTTGGTGAGGCCCCGGCGCACCCGCGCGACCGACTTCTCCGGCCCGACGGGGTCCACCGGTGCTGCACCGGTGGGGTTGATGACTGCGGTCATGTCCCTGCCCTCGCTTTGACCATCTGACGCACCTGGTAGATCACGAACGGGATGACCAGCAAGAAGATGATCATCGCCAATGCGGACGAGCGGTGCTCGCCGAGTGGGCCGGCCGCCTGACCGAGACCAGCCTGCTTGTAGGTGGTGTACATCTTGTTCGCCAAGGTGTCCCCGCCGTACTTGTCGGCGCCGAACGTCTGCACCAGGTCGAAGATCTTCAGCGTGGCGATCGAGATCGTGATCAGGACGACGATGAGCGTCGGCCGGATGGACGGGATGGTCACCCGGCGGAAGGCCTGCCATTCGGTGGCGCCGTCGATCTTGGCGGCCTCGGTGATTTCTGCCGGCACAGCCTTGATCGCCGCAGAGAGCAACACCGTCGCGAAACCCGCCTGGATCCAGATCATCACCACGATCATCCAGTAGGTGACGTGCTTGCTGTCGGTGGGAAAGTTGATGGGCCCGAGCCCGATGGTCTTCAGCAGCGCGTTGACCAGCCCGGACGCCCCGTTCTGGCTCGGCTGCTGGTACATCAGCCCCCAGATCACGGCGGCACCCACGAAGGAGATCGCCGTGGGCAGGAACACCAGCGCCTTGGCCACCGCCTCGCCCCGGATCTTGTCGATGGCATACGCGTACGCGAGGCCGACAACGGTGGCGACGATCGGCGCGATCACCACCCACCTGAGCGTGTTTCCCAGCGCCTGCAGCGAGTCACTGTCGGTGAATGCCCACTTGTAATGGGCGAAGTTGTTCCAGGCGCCGCCCTTGTCGATCAGGCAGACGTGGCCCGGGCGTGGCACACACAGCTTCTTGACGACCTCGGCTGACGTCAGCGACGAGAGCAGTGTCTTGAAGATCGGCCCGATGAGGCCGATTCCCAGCAAGAAGATGGCCGGGAGCAGGAACAGGAAGCCCTGCACCTTCTCGCGTCCCCGTCTGGGCACCCGATCGATGAGCAGCAGCAGCAGCCCGATCACCGCGAGGAACCCGGCAACCATGATGACGGCGAACATCAGCTTGCCGCCGGCCTTGTGTGAGTGCGCTAAGTCGTACAGCCAGTGCACGTTCGGATCACTCCCCCGACGAGTCGTGAGGCCCTTGGTTCGCGCGATCGGCGGCCGGCCGGTCTCTCACGAGAAACCGTCCGGCCGCCATCGATCGCTAACCCCGAGCTATTTCGGCCAGGACGCCTCGACCTTGTCGAGGGTCGTCTTGTCGTCCTGCCCCAGAATCCACTTGGTCATCTGGGTCCAGAACGTGCCCGCCCCGACGGAGGCCGGCATGGCGTCCGAGCCGTCGAATCGGAACGTCGCCTTCGGGTCGGTCAACAGCTGCACGGACAGCGCGTCGACCGGGTCGGTGAAGGCCGCCTTGTCCACCTTCTGGTTTGCCGAAACCCACCCGGAGTGCACCTTGGCGCGGGCCGTAGCCCAATCGCCACTGGCGAGGTAGAGCTGGACCGCCTCGACCTCGGGGCGATCGGTGAACGCTCCGACGAACTCGCCGCCACCCTCGACCGGCTTGCCGAACTTGTCGCTGATCGGCGGCTCGTAGAAGGCGAACAGGTCACCGTCGGGCTTGACGGTGTAGCCCTTGTCCCAGTTGGAGCCGTAGAAGCTGGCCTGGGCGTGCAGCTGGCACTGCCCCTTCTCGATGGGCAGGCCACCCTTCTGGAACGCGGTGGTGGCGATCGACTTGATGTCGCCGATGCCGGCGTTGACGTACTTCGGGTTCTTGAGGATCTGGCCGACCATCTTGATGACGTCGGCGACCTGCGGGTCGTTGAACGGGATCTGGTGCTTGACCCACTTGTCATAGACGTCAGGGCCGTGCAGGCGCAACATCAGCTCTTCCATCCAGTCGGTGAGTACCCAACCGGTGGCGGTGCCGGACTCGATGCCCGCGCACCAGGGCTTGTGGCCATCAGCGACCATCTTGTCCGAGAGCTTGAGCAGCTCGTCCCAGGTGCTCGGCACGGTGTAGCCGTACTTCTTGAACGACTTCGGCGAGTACCAGATCAGCGACTTGGCGTTGGCGCCCATCGGGGCACCGAAGAACTGACCGTCGACGGTGGCGTAGGCGATCCAGTCCTTGGTCCAGTTTCCCTCGGCCGCCTTGGTCACGGCATCCGTTGCCGGCTTGAGCTTGCCCGAGGTGGCAAAGGTCTGCAGCAGACCCGGCTGCGGGAAGATCGCGATGTCTGGAGCATTGCCACCCTCGACCTTGGTCTTGATCGCCGTCTCGAACTCCTTGTCGGCGACGTACTGGATCGTGATGCCGGTGCAGCTCTCGAACTTCTTCCAGGACTGCTTGAGGTAGCCGCCCTCGGGATCGGTGATCGAGGCGTACATCGTCACGGTCTTGCCGGGATAGCTGCCATATGCGCCGAAGGGCGCGCAGTCGCCGCTGAGGGTGGCTGCCTTGACCTTGCTCTTGGGCTGGGCACCCGGGTCCGGGACCCCAGATGGCGCACCGCTGGCGCCACTGCTACCGGCTGCGCTTCCGCTGTTGCCGCCGCTCTTGCTCTTGCTGCTGCTGCAAGCCGAGAGCAGCAGGACACCGGCGGCTACGGCCGCGGTGATTTTCTTTCCATGCATGTGATGTCCCTTTCTCGGACTCGCCATGAGAGCGGCCGGCCGCGACACTTGCCGGTAACGCTTTCGGAACAATGACACACGTCACACAGACATGGAAGGGCGGGGGGCGGCCGATACCGGATTGTGGCCTTGCCGCCGAGCCGAAACGCCCCGCGGCCGGGTGGCTGCGGGGCGTTCGGGTCTCCGACCGGGCTAGTCCTGGCCGGGAGCGGTCTTGGCGATCTGCATGAGGAACTCGAGGTTCGTCCGGGTCTTCTTGAGCCGGTCTAGCAGCAGATCGATGGCCTGCTGGCTCTCGAGGGCGTGCAGCACGCGGCGCAGCTTGATCGTCACCGCGAGCTCGTCGGGCGAGAGCAGGATCTCTTCCTTGCGGGTCGAGGACTGGTCGACGTCGATGGCAGGGTAGACCCGTTTGTCGGAGATCTTGCGGTCGAG
>QHCC01000098.1 GCA_003243915.1 Pseudonocardiales bacterium
AAGATGCGCGCGTTGCCGTAGTAGCGCTCCTCGATGCCGATAGCGCCGCGGCGCAGCAGGTCCTTGCCGCGGGTGCCCTCGGGGATCTTCGTCGACAGCGCGCCCAGGCCGCGCCGAACGCCGCGGGGCACCCGCTCGAACGCGCGCAGTGAGATCGGCTCCCGGTAGATCGTGTAGCCGCCGAAGAGCTCGTCGGCGCCCTCGCCGGAGAGCACCACCTTGACGTGCTTACGGGCCTCGCGGGCGATGTAGTACAGCGGCACGAGCGACGGGTCGGCGACCGGGTCGTCGAGGTACCAGACGATCAGCGGAAGTGCATCCATCATCTCCTCCGCTGACACGACCTTGATGATGTGTTGCACTCCGATCGCGGCGGCCGACTCGACTGCGACGTCGATCTCGCTGTAGCCGGGACGCTCGAATCCTGCGGTGAAGGTGAGCAGGTTCGGGTTGTGCCGCTTGGCCAGCGCCGCGACCGCCGTCGAGTCGATGCCGCCGGACAGGAACGAGCCGACCGTGACGTCGGCGCGCATGTGTTTCTCGACGGAGTCCTCGAGGGCCTCGGCGATCTCGCGGTAGAGCTTGTCCGGCTCGGGCACCGACCGGATGGCGAAGTCCGGGTGGAAGTAGCGGCGCGGGCGCACCGGGTCACCCGGGCGCAGGGTGAAGTGGGTGCCCGACTCGATGCGGCGGATCCTCGTGTGCATCGACGCCGGCTCGGGCACGTACTGCAGCGTCAGGTAGTGCTGCAACGCGGTGCTGTCCAGATCGGTCGAGGTACCCGCCTGCGCCACGTCGAGCAACGACTTCTTCTCGCTGGCGAAGAATGACCCACGCTCGTCGGAGTAGGTGTAGAGCGGTTTGATGCCGAACCAGTCGCGAGCGCCGAACATGACGCGCTCCTGCGAGTCCCAGATCAGGAACGTGAACATCCCACGCAGTTCGCGGACCACCTTCTCACCGAGGAAGTGGTAGCCGGCGACGATGGCCTCACCGTCGCCGTCGGTCTCGAACGTCGCACCGAAGTCGCGGGCCAGGCGCTCGCGCAGCTCGAGGTAGTTGTAGATCTCACCGTTGAAGATCAGGTGGTAGCGCTCGCCGAGCCACCGCAATGGCTGCTGCGAGTGGTCGATGTCGATGATGCAGAGCCGGCGGAAGCCGATCACGACGTCGTCGTCGAACCACACCCCGCCTTCGTCCGGGCCCCGATGGCGCATGTCGGCCAGCGAGGCCTCGACGCTCGCGGCCACCGAAGTCGCGCCGGCGTCGTTCGACAGGAAACCAATCAGTCCGCACACGCACCCAGTATCCGGGTTGCCGCCACCGAATGGCGACCCAGTGGTCATCTGGACCCGACCACTCGCACTGAAACTGACCACTCCAGTCCGGTGCGCCCCGGGCCCGAACGCCCTACCCCGTCAGGGAGAGCGACGGCCTCGTCCAGTAGGCTCCGATCGATCCAGTAGGAGTTCGAGAGGCGGTTGCGCGTGCGTCGTAGACGATGGTCTCGCGGCGGCCGTCTGGCGCTTTTGGGAGCCTCGCTCGCCCTGCTGCTCAGCGGCTGCTCGGCCCACGACGCGGAGAAGAAACTGCGTTTCGGCTGGCCCACCGGCGTCACCAAGCAGGCCGAAGAGATGCGGGTGCTCTGGACCTGGTCAGGCGTCGCGGCGCTGACCGTCGGGATCGGCGTGTGGGGCCTGATCTTCTGGTGCTGCATCCGCTACCGCAAGAAGACCGACGACCTGCCCCGGCAGACCAAGTACAACCTGGCGCTGGAGATCACCTACTCGATCATCCCGTTCCTCATCATCACCGGACTGTTCTACCGCACCGTCATCGTTGAGGACGACGTCAACAAGCTGTCCAAGCACCCCGACGTCACGATCCAGGTCACGGCGTTCAAGTGGAACTGGCAGTTCCAGTACCAGTCCTACAAGGACGCGTCCGGTGCAGTGCGCCAGCCGGTCTACGCGGGCCAGCAGGCCGTCGTCGACGCGGCGGGCAACACCAAGGACAAGGGCCGCGGCGCAGTGGGGCAGGCCGGGTGCGACGAGGCGTCGAGCAACGACTCGTATTCCTGCGGGGCGCCGGGGCAGGTCAAGGCCGGCGACAGACCCCTGTTCCTGTCGACTGTGGGCGCCGACGACGAGATTCCGGTCCTGGTACTGCCGGTCAAGCAGTCGGTGCGCATCGTCGAACATTCCGACGATGTCATCCACTCCTTCTGGGTGCCGGAGTTCCTGTTCAAACGCGACGTCATCCCGTACGGGACGACATCGACCGGCCGCGACAACCAGTTCGAGTTCACTGCCACGTCGACGGGCAGCTTCGTCGGCAGGTGTGCCGAACTGTGCGGCACCTACCACTCGCAGATGAACTTCGAGGTTCGAGTGGTCACCGCCGAGCAGTTCCAGAAGTACCTGGACGAGCTGGCCAAGTACCCGCCGGGGGACAAGAACTATGCCTCCCGCCAGTCGCTGGCGTTGGCGGCCATCGATCCGAAGCACCCGTATGCCACCACGACGCATCCGTTCAACACCAACCGCAGCGCGCGCTCGGCGTCGCAGAACCAAGGGGGCTGAGGTGAAGGTCGAAGCCCGGCTGTTTCTCGGCGTGGCGGCCTTCTGCTGGGCCACGGCGGTCCTGTACGGCATCTGGACGGCTCGCGACCAGGGGCACGTCGAGGTCGCGGGCCTCGCTGCGCTGATCCTGTCCGGCGGCCTGCTCGGCATCTCCGGCTCGTTCTTCTGGTTCGTCTCGCGCCGCATCGACGCGCGCCCCGAAGATCGCTCCGACGCCGAGATCGCCGAGGCTGCCGGCGAACTCGGCTTCTTCAGCCCGGGCAGCTACTGGCCGATCTCGATCGCCTCGGCCGCCACCGTCACCGGCCTCGGTTTCGCCTTCTTCCAGATGTGGCTGGTGATCGTCGGCGTGCTCGCCATCCTGTTCACCGTCGGCGGCCTGCTGTTCGAGTATTACGTCGGCGGCCGCCGCCCCGCCGCCTGAGCCGGGCGCGGGCGCCGTCCTCTCGGCAGCACAAGATAGGCGCGTCGTCGCCCGATCTCATCAGCAGATGCCGGTACCGCCGGTGCTGGCCGTCAGCAGGTCAGTCGGTCAGCTGGTGCTGCACGTCGTGCTGGTCGACCTCGAGCGCTTCGAGCTCGTCGAGCGCGGCCTGGATCTCCGGCTTCTCCTTGACCGGGTAGAAGAACCCGCGGACATGGCGCAGTGGGGTACCGGCACCCAGCTGGTTCATACGCTTGGGCACCTGGGTGCCGGCATAGGCCAGCCGACCGTGGCCATGCGCGTCGACCGGGCCCAGTGGCTGGTGCACCTCGATGAACTCCCCGGTTGGCAGCACCTTGACGATGCCGGTCTCCACCCCGTGCTCGAGCACTTCGCGGTCGTGGCGCTGCAGGCCCAGACAGATGCGGTAGGTCACGATGTAGAACAACGGCGGCAGGATCAGCAGGAGGATCCGTCCACCCCACGTCATCGCATTCAGCGAGATGTCGAACGCCTTGGCGATGATGTCGTTGCCGCCGGACAGGAACAGCACCAGGTAGAACGTCAGCGCCATCACGCCGAGCGCGGTGCGGACCGGGACGTCGCGCGGGCGCTGCAGCATGTTGTGGGGCAGCGTGTCCCTGGTCATCTTCGCTTCGAGGAACGGATAACCGATCGCGAGCGTCAGCAAGATGGTGGGCAGCACGACTGTCGGCCAGAACAGCGGGGCCAGCGTGTGCCCCCAGAGCCGGACTTCCCAGGATGGGAACAGCCGCGTCGAGCCGTCGAGGAACATCATGTACCAGTCCGGCTGGGAGCCGGAGGACACCTGTGCCGGGTTGTACGGGCCGAACAGCCAGACCGGGTTGATCTGGGCCAGGCCGCCGAGTGCCGCCAGCACCGCGGCCACGATGAAGAAGAAGCCGCCGGCCTTGGCCGCGTAGGTGGGGAACACCCGCTCGCCGCTGACGGTGTGCTCGCTGCGGCCCGGCGCCGGGAATTCGGTGTGCTTCTGCCGCACGATCAGGGCGAGGTGCGCGCCGATCAGGGCAGCCAGGATCGCCGGGATCAGCAGCACGTGGGCGATGTAGAAACGCTCGATGATGACATCACCGGGGAACGTGCCACCGAAGACGAGGAACGACACCCACGTCCCGATCACCGGGATCGACAGCATGATCGCATCGGCGATACGCAGGCCGGTGCCGGACAGCAGGTCGTCGGGCAGGGTGTAGCCGGCAAAACCTTCGATGATGCCGAGCACGATCAGGGTGAGGCCGATGAGCCAGTTGAGCTCGCGCGGCTTACGGAACGCCCCGGTGAAGAAGACCCGGAACATGTGGATCAGCATCGCGCCGACGAACATCAGCGCCGCCCAGTGGTGGATCTGGCGGATGATCAGGCCGCCGCGCACGTCGAAGGAGATGTTCAGCGTCGACGCGTACGCCCGCGACATCGGGATGCCCTGCATCGGGAGGTACCTGCCGTGGTAGACGGTCTCCGCGCTGGAGGGATCGAAGAAGAACGTCAGGTACGTGCCGGTGAGCAGCAGCACGATGAACGAATAGAGCGCGATCTCGCCCATCATGAAGGTCCAGTGATCCGGGAAGACCTTGTTCAGCTGCTTGCGCATGGGGCCGGCCAGGTTGAGCCGGTCATCGAAGAACTTGGCCGCCTTGCCCTGAGGCGTGCGTGGGCCGTTCGAGCGCCTCGTGGTCGTACTCATCGGTGTCCTCGCTTCGCTGCGGGCACGCAGGAGCCTCGGCGCCGGCGGCATCCGTCAATTCCCTCGTTCATGACCGCTCCCAGAAGGCCGGGCCGATCGGTTCGTTGAAATCGGCACGCGCCACGAAGTATTGGCGGCCGTCACTGCCGATCTCGACGTCGATCGGGAGTTTCGGCAGGCTGCGGGTCGCGGGCCCGAAAACCGGCTTCGCGTCCTTGAGCACTTCGAACTGCGACTGGTGACAGGGGCACAACAGGCGCGTGGTCTGCTGCTCGTACAGCGACGCGGGACACCCCGCGTGCGTGCAGATCTTGGAGAACGCCAGATATTCCGGAGCGTCGGGCGGCCAGCCGAAGCCGGCCTGACCCTTGCGCGCTTCGATCTGCTGGCCCGGGCGCAGCCGGATGACCAGCGTCGGCGAGGCGGCCGAGGTGATGCCGTTCTTACCGTCCGGCCCCTCCTCGTGGACGCCGGGGAAGACGGTCGCGATGCTGCCGGGCAGCAAGTCGTCGGGGCTGACCCGGCGCCAGTCGGAGTAGACGAGCGGGATCCGTCCGGACGGCGGGAACAGCTTGGTGTTCGGGGCGAAGAGCGTGTGCTCGAGTTGCTTACCGGGCTTCTTGATCATCGCGCCGACCATCGCGACGAGTGGGACGGTCGCTATCGCACCGCCGGCCAGGCCGAGCGTGCGCAGGATCAGCGACCGGCGCGGCAGGCCGGTGTCCTCGAGTCCGACCGCGAGGGTCGCCTGCGTCATCAGCCTGTCTTCTTCGCTGGAGGGCTCGTCGTGGCGGTCTTGGACGACCTCCTCCTCGGGCATGAGCCACTTGGCCCACAGGACCAGACCGACGCCCATGAACAGCAGCATCACCGCAAGCAGGCCACCGAGGGCGGGGGTATAGAACCGGAATGTCTGCGGCGTGCCGGGCAGGTGCCAATGAAAGGGCAGCGCGACGAACGCGACGACGAAGCCCACGCCGGCCAGCGCCGAGACCAGGAAGGCCAGCGCGACCCCGCGCTCGGCCCGCTTCTCGGCCTTCGTACCGCGGACCGGGAACCGGTCCCGGCGGTGCACGATGTGGACGCCGTCGGCCTCCGTGCCGGCCAGCATCGCCTGCTCGGGCGTCATGTCCCGCAGCTCGTGCGCGGACACGCCGGCCGGTGAGCGGGTGGTGCTCATTCGGCCTTCGCTCCGATCCACAGGATGGCCGCCATCACGGCACCGACACCGGCGATGAAGAACACGAGCGCCTCGGATACCGGGCCGATGCGGTCGATGCCGTTGCCGCCGGGATCCTTGGATGCTTTCAGGGTCTGCACGTAGTTGATGATCTCGCGCTTCTGGAGCGGCGTCAGTTGATGGTCGCTGAAGATCGGCATGCTCTCAGGGCCGCTGAGCATGGCCGCGTAGAACTGCTCGTCGGTCGCGCGATTGAGGCCCGGGGCAACCTTGCCGGCCGACAGTGGCGCGCCCTGGAACGTGGTGCCGTGACACGACGCGCAGTTGAGCCGGAACAGGTCGCCGCCCTTGGCGATGTCCCCCGCCCGCAGGTCACCGACGGGCAGTTGCGGGCCGCCGCCGATCGACTGGATATACGCGGCGAGCTGCTTGACCTGCTGCTCGTCGAACTTGGCTGTCTTGCGCTTCTGGTCGGCGCCCTGCCCCGCCGCGGGCATGCGACCCGTGCTCACCTGGAAGTAGACGGAGGCGCCACCGACGCCGAGCAGCGACGGGGCGCGGTCCTTGACACCCTGGAGGTTGGCGCCGTGGCAGGTGATGCAGCTGGTCTGGTACAGCTGCCGACCGGCGGCGATGTCGCCCGCGCTGTTGCTCGTGTCCGGGGCGCTCGACGAGGCGAATGCCGCGTAGGTGCCGCCCATCGAGACGAGTGCCCCGATCAGGACGGCGCCAGCTCCCAGGCGGCGGCGCAGAACTCGCCGCGAACCAGGCTTCGACGCGGCCGGCGCGGTGCGCGACCGCCCGGCCGGGCGACCCGACGGTTCGGCTCCGGTGACCGAGACAGCCGGCTCGAAGCCGAGCTCGCCGTCGACGTCGATGTCGATGTCGTCCTGCACGAACTCCCCCTTCCCGGTCGACGAATCGTCGTCGAGGCCGTCGTGGACGTGAGTCATCGGATGATGTAGATCATCGCGAACAGTCCGATCCATACCACGTCGACGAAGTGCCAGTAGTAGGACACGACGATCGCGGCCGTCGCCTGTGCAGGGGTGAACCTGCCCAGGGTGGTTCGGATCAGGAACAAGATGAAGGCGATCAGACCGCCGATGACGTGCAGTCCGTGAAAGCCCGTCGTCAGGTAGAAGACCGATCCGTAGCCGGTCGCCGAGATGGTGTTGCCGGCACCGACCTGCTGGCGGTACTCGTTGGCTTGCCCCAGCACGAAGATCAGGCCCATGAAGAAGGTGATCGTGAACCAGCGGCGAAGCCCGAAGACGTCGCCCTTCTCCGCCGAGAACACGCCGTACTGACAGGTGACGCTGGAGGCAACCAGGATGAGGGTGAACGGCAGCGCGTAGGCGGGGATGCCGTGCCACAACTTGAGATCGATCGCGTTGCCGTTGGGCAGCGTCATCGGCCAGTTGCCCGGGTGCACCGAGCGCACTGTGAAGTACATCGCGAACAGGCCCGCGAAGAACATCAGCTCGCTGGAGAGCCAGATGATGGTGCCGACGCTGACGATGTTGGGACGCGTCAGCGAATGCACCTTGCTGGACTCGAAGCTGGGTGCTGTGGCGGTCGAGGTCACCATCGCATTATGTCCTGCCGCAACGGCCGAATCCCGTCGGGGTCGCGAGCGTGTTACCTGCGCAACGTGACCGCCAGGAGGGCGCCCCGCCGGCGCGGATACGATTCGCGCCATGAGTGAGCGCAGCGATGAGGTCACGGTGGTCGTGTACAGCAATTCGGCCGACGTACGGGCCCAGGTGCGCACCGCTGTCGGCCGTCGGCCGGCCCCGGATTCGGCGCGCATCGACTGGGTTGAGTGCGCCACGAACGCCGAGGTCCTGGCGCAGCTGGACGAGGGCGGCCTGGACCTGGTGATCCTCGACGGCGAGGCCCAGCCGACCGGCGGAATGGGGCTGGCCCGGCAGTTCAAGTACGAGATCGACGACTGCCCGCCGATCGTGGTGCTGGTCGCACGAAAGCAGGACGGCTGGCTGGCCAGCTGGTCGCTCGCGGATGCGGTCATCGGCCATCCGCTGGATCCCGTCGACTCGGCTGCCGTGGTGGCCGAGCAGCTGCGCCGCCGCAGCACCGGCCTCCCCGTTTAGGTCTGTCTGGGATATGCGGCGGTGGATGTGGTGATCCAGGCGGTGGCTGGCAAGGCGGGGGAGCAGGCCATACCGGTGTTGTGTGGACGACGACGACGACAACTCAGCGAGGCGACGTCTGGGCGCCACGGGCGCCGCCAGGTCATATCCCAGAAGGACCACTAGCGGTGTCTGCCGCCGAGCCCGGCCGGAACTGGCCGGCTGTGCTCAGCGCGCTGATGCGCGGCGACGCTCTGGCTGCCGCGGACACCGCCTGGGCGATGGACGAGATCATGTCCGGAGCGGCCACGCCGGCGCAGCTGGCTGCGTTCGCCGTCTTGTTGCGCGCCAAGGGCGAGACGCCGGCCGAGCTGGCCGGTCTGGTGCAGACGATGCTGGCCCGGGCGGTGCCGGTGGCGATCGACGGCGCGGCCGTCGACGTTGTCGGTACCGGCGCCGACCGGGCGCACACGGTGAACATCTCCACCATGGCGGCGCTCGTCGTGGCGGGTTCGGGGCGCCGGGTGGTCAAGCACGGCAATCGGGCTGCGTCATCGGCCTGCGGTACCGCCGACGTGCTGGAGGAGCTCGGCGTCGCGATCGACCTGCCCGCCGCGGGCGTGGCGGCGACGGTGGCCGAGGTGGGCATCGGCTTCTGCTTCGCGCCGGTGTTCCATGCGGGGATGCGCCACGCCGCGGGTCCCCGCCGGGAGCTCGGCGTCCCGACCGCGTTCAACTTCCTCGGCCCGCTGACCAATCCGGCCCGGGTGCGCGCGGCGGCTGTCGGCTGCGCCGATCGGCGGATGGCACCGGTGATGGCCGAGGTGCTCGCGCAGCGCGGGGACTGTGCGCTGGTATTCCGCGGCGACGACGGCCTGGACGAGCTGACGACCACGACGACGTCGAGCGTGTGGGTCGCCGCCGAAGGCACCGTGACCGAAGCGTCGATCGATCCCGCCGCGTTCGGAATCGCGATCGTCGCGCCCGACGCGCTGCGCGGCGGGGATCGCGTGCACAACGCCGCTGTGGTGCGCGCCGTCCTGGCCGGCGGCGGCGGCGGCGCCCGCGATGCTGCACTGCTCAACGCCGCCGCGGCCATCGCGGTGCACGACGGGCTGAGTGCCGCGAGTCTGCAGGCGGCCATCTCCGACGGGCTGGCAGCGGCCACCGAGGCCGTCGACAGCGGTCGCGCCGCCGCCGTTCTCGAGCGTTGGATCGAAGCGAGCCGGCGCGCTGGCGACCACTGAGGCAGCCGGGTGTCGCTACCGGACTACCGCGACTGTGTTGCCTCGGGGGTTTCGATGTTCGAGCAGTTCAGCGCCGAGAGCAGGAATGTCGTCGTGCTCGGCGCGCGTCAGGCCCGTGCCGCGGGCGACGTGGCACCCCCGGGAGCGCGGCAGGTACCTGACGAGTGTCGGCCGCGTTCGGCGGGGGAGACTGGTGGCATGTCCGGCCCGGCTCGTTCCCGCCGAATCCCGCGGCTGGCGCTGTCTGCGTGGGTGCTGGCCGCGGCTGCGCTGCTCGCGCTGAGCGTCGCCGTAGCCCACTACCTCGGCACCGACACCGCAAACGCCGACATGTCCGCAATGGGCGCAGGCCATTCCCACGCCGGGCAGGCGCTCTACCGTGCCGGAGCAGGCCCGCTGCGCCCGCTGTTCGGCAGCGCGCTGTTCACGGTGTGGCAGCTCGACGCGGTCGCGCTCGCAGTGCTGGTGCTGGCGGCTGCGACGTACCTGACCGGCGTCGCTCTGGTGTCGGCGCGCCATCCCGGTACGCGCTGGCCGCTGGCGCGCACGGTCGCCTTCCTGGCCGGGCTTGCGGTGTGCGCCTTCGCCACGAACGGCAGCATCGCGGTCTATGACCAGGTGCTGTTCACGGCGCACATGATCGGCCACCTCGCGCTGGTCATGCTCGCGCCAGCTCTGCTCATGTGCGGCCGGCCACTGACGCTGGCGCTCTCCGCTAGTGCCGAACCGCGCCGTTCGCGCATCGAACGCCTCGCCCGCGGGCGCGTGCTGTCGCTGTTGACGGCACCGCCGGTGGCACTCGCGTCCTACACGGTGGCAATCGTCGGCAGCCATCTGACCGGCCTGATGGACACGATCATGCGCACCACCTGGGCCGGCCAGGTCGAGCACCTGGTGTACGTGCTGGTCGGGTGCCAGTTCTTCTCGTTGATCGTCGGTGACGAGCCCATCCGCTGGCGGCTCGGATCGCCGGCACGCGCGCTGTTGCTCGTGGTGGCGATGGCGGTGGACACCATCACCGGGGTGGTGCTGCTGCAGGGCACCCGGCCGGTCGCCATGCTGGCTGCGCCCGAGCTGCATGTCGATGCGTTGTCCGACACGCACACCGGCGGCGCGATCATGTGGTTCGGCGGGGACGGGATCATGGCGCTGGTCATGATCGTGATCCTCGTCGGCTGGCTGCGGCACGACGAGCCGAGTGACGAGCAGGGGTGGCTGGAACAGGCTCGCCGGGCCAACTTCGCCGCGCGCACCGGCGCGGCGTCCGGTGACGTCGACCGGCCAGGATTCGACGACGACGATGCGGCGCGCACGTCGTACAACGACTGGCTTGCCCAGCTCGACCGGCAGCGCTGAACGCCGGCTCGGGCTACGGCAAGGTCAGCTGACGGCGCGGGTCGGGCGCGCTACGACGGGCAGCCGGCGGCGGTCGGCGAACGGGTCGGCCGCGGCGCGGGCCGAGTCGGAGCCGAGGAACGTACGCAGCCCGCCCGCGCCGAATGCCGGCAGTGCCCAGGCGTCACTCACGTGCACCAGCCGAGTACCGGGCTGCTCCAGCCAGCGCAGGATGCATTCCGTTTCTTCGGTGAGGGCCACTGAGCCGGGCTCGATGGCATCAGCCGTGGCCAGCAGCGAGTCGATCACCGCCCACGGTGCCACCCCGCGCACCGCAACCCCTGCCGCGACCAGATGCCCCTGCCGCAGCACCGATATCTCCCAGCCCGCGTCGCCGTCAGGGCGTGCCGCCACCATCTCGCGTACCGATCGAAGTGCCGTGAGACGCTGCATGCGCGCGCAGGCCCGAACCACCGTCGCGATCCGGTCGCGCACGACCGCGGCCTGCTCGAAGCGCTGGTCGTTGGACAGCTGGGACAGCTTCGCCTGCAACGGAGCGACCAGCGGGCGAACGTCACCGGCCCAGGCGGCGGTGACGATATCAGCTAGCGCGCTGTATTCGGCCGGGGTGGCGCCCCCCTCGCACGGCGCCGAGCAGCGCCCGATGCCGGCCAGCGCACAGGCCGCGCGCACCGCTCGCCGCAGGGAGAGCCGGTCGCTGCACTGGCGAAGCGGCACCGCGTCGTGGATGGCGTCGCGCACAGTCTCGGCCTGTCGTTGCGAACGCAGCGGGCCGAGGTAACTCGCACCGTCGGCACGCCTCTCGCGCACGATCGACAGCCGCGGGTATGCCTCGAGCGTCAGCTTCAGCCACATCGAGCGTTCGGGGAACTTGGACCTGCGGTTGTAACGCGGCTTGTGTGCGGCGATCAGGCGCAACTCGCGCACCTGGGCCTCGAGCGGGTGGGCGCATTCGATCGGATCGACACGCTCGGCCAGCCCGACCATCTCGCCCATGCGGCTGCGGGTCTCGCTGGCGACGAAGTACTGCCGAACCCGCGAGTGCAGGTTGCGGCTCGTGCCGATGTAGAGCGCGACGCCCTGCGCGTCGCGAAATATGTACACGCCAGGACGGGCCGGCAGCCCGTCGGCGAGGTGCCGTTTGCGGCGCTGGGCCGCGGACACCTGCGCGGTGAACGAACGTAGCTCGGGCAGCGA
>QHCC01000099.1 GCA_003243915.1 Pseudonocardiales bacterium
TCGCGAGTCAGCCAGAACTGGCTAAGGCCACCGAAGCCAAACGTGAACGCCACCACGCGGCGAGCGACACGCCGCATCTCGCGCAGTCCGGCGATTGGGTCCCGCCAGTGATGGATCGTGGCGACAGCCATCGCCGCGTCGAAGGACCCGTCCTGGAACGGCAAGCTCTCCGCAGTAGCCGCTACACACGGCGCCGCACCTGGCGGGCGCTGCGAACGCATGACCGCCGACGGTTCCACGGCGAGGACGTGACTGTCGGTGGGCTCGTAGGACCCCGTGCCCGCCCCGACGTTCAATACGGTCCGGGCATCTCCAAGCGCAGCCCGGATCTGCGCAGCGATGCGCGGCTCAGTGCGCCGGGTCACGGCGTACGTGGCTCCGATAGCGTCGTACAACTGCCCACTGGGCACGGCCACCGCCTTCCCGGCCACGTTCATCAGTAGCGTCCCATAACGCCGGATCTGGTCGTTCACGGCTGGGTCCGCGTCCAACTGCCCGCATGGGATCCGCTGTGCGGTGACGGAGCGCCCGGGCGTTATTCGGGTCTGGGGTCCCAGCGGAAGCGGCGGATGGCGACGAGGGCGCCGATGACTCCCCACGAGAGCAGGACGCCGAGGTGGTTCCAGTCGAATCCGGTGTGCTGGGCGAAGGGTCCGAGCAGAGCTTGGTTGAACGGGCGGACGGGGAAGACGTCGGCGATGTGGTTGAGCACGGTGGAGTGGATCGGGAAGTAGGTACCGGACAGGAAGATCAGCGGGAAGAGTATGAACTGGACGACCGCGGGGGCGGCTTCGGCGTTGCGGACCAGCGAGGCGACGGCGACGCCGAGCGCGCAGAAGCTGGCCGCGCCGAGGACGAGGGTGAGGATGATCGCGGCCCAGTGGCTGGGTAACGGCACCCCGTACAGAGCACCGATACCGATGATCAGCGCGACCTCGATGACGCTCAGGAGCACGCAGTTCGCCATCAGGCCGGCGAAGTAGGCCCAGGCAGGGAGCGGGGTGGCCCTGATCCGTTTGAGGATGCCAGTCTGTCGGCGGAACGCCAGCCCGATCGCGAGCTGGCTGTAGCAGGCACCGAGCACAGACAGTGCGGCGATGGTCGGGATGTAGTACTGCAGCCCGCTCAGCCCGAAATAGAACGGTTCGCGTTTGCTGCTGTTGAACACCGCCCCGAAGATGACGATGACAACAACCGGGAAGATGAAAGTGAAGAACGCGGACTGCGGGTTACGCCAAAACGATAGCTGCTCGTAACGGACCTGATGAACGAGCAGCGTCAGGTTTCGTTTGCGGGGCGGCCCCGTCGCCGGGCTGGCCGCGGCGCTCACAGCCCACTCCGGGACAACAGGCGGCGACGGCCGCGGCGCGGCGCACCGCCTTCGGCTGCCGGCTCGCTGTCACTGGAATCGGTGCCGGTCAGTTGCAGGTACACGTCCTCCAGGCTGGGCCGGTCCACCACCAGCCCGGGCAGAGTGAGCCCGCGCTGCAAGGCCCAGCCGGTGAGCCGGTGCAGTGCCTCGGTCGGCTCCTGGAGCTCCACGCTCACCGCGCCATCCGAGTCGAGCCGGGCGCTGATCGGCAACTGGTCGGCCGAGGTTCCCTCGGGCAGCGTGAAGCGAATCCGCGCCCGTGCGGTGTCGCGACCGCCGAGGGATTCCGGCGTGCCTTCGGCCACGATCCGGCCGGCGTTGATCACCGCCACCCGGTCGGCCAGGGTCTGCGCCTCGTCCATGTAGTGCGTGGTCAGCAGAATCGTGGTGCCCGAATCGCGCAGGTCCCGCACCAGCTGCCACGCGCCTCGCCGGGCGCTCGGGTCGAACCCTGTGGTCGGCTCGTCCAAGAACAGCAGCCGCGGGTTACCCACCATCCCCAGTGCCAGGTCCAGGCGGCGCTGCTGCCCGCCGGACAGGTCCTTGACCTTCTGCCGCTGCTTACCGCCCAGCCCGACCAATTCGATCAGCTGCTCGACATCACGCGGTGCCGGGTAGTAGCCGGCGCTGCGCGACAGCGTCTCCCGCACCGTCAGGTACGGCTCTACCGCGATGTCCTGCAACACCAACCCGATCTGTTCCCGCAGCCGGCGCCCGGAGGACCGTTCACCCGGATCCATGCCGAGCACCTCGACCCGCCCCGCGTCCCGAGCGCGGAAACCCTCCAGGATCTCCAGCGTGGTCGTCTTGCCTGCACCGTTCGGGCCCAGCAACGCGAAGATCTCACCCTGCTCCACGGTGAGGCTCACCCCGGCCACCGCCTCGACGGCGCCGTACCGCTTCACCAACCCCTCCACCAGCACAGCACCCATACCGGCCAGTGAACACGCCCCAGCCAGGGCCGCGGAAGGGGCCGCGCACCACCCGACACCGATGACATTCGTCAGACCGCCGCGACCGAGCGGACACACCAACCTGGTGGGACGCCCGTAGCTCGCGAATGAATCGCCGCGCGATCACTGATCCGGCGTAGTGTGACTCAAGCCGTCAATGGTCGGCTTGGAGTGAGGCTACGGACCATGCGCATCAACACGATGATGACCAGTGCCGTGATCCCGGGGCTCATTGCCGGAGTGATCTACTTCGTTATCGCCTTCGCCACCGGGGCCTCCGCGGTCGCCGCGGTTATCGGCGCAGTCGTGGTTGCCGCCGTCGCGATCGTCATCGGCCTAATCTTCCGTGCGGTGTTCAAGCGACGGGCCGCGACCCGCGGCGAGTAGATTTCTGCCTGCTCAACCTCGCCGCGCCGGTACAGCTCGCCGCGCCAGGCATCCATGGTCGTTCCAACTGCTGCCGCGACGAGTCGATCGGACTGGCGTGATCAACCAGCTAGTGAGCCATGTGGCGGCGCTTGCCAAGCGCTCTCGGCGAAGCTGAACAGCCCATGCGGAGTCATTCGCAGCCAGGCCGTTGCCCAGTCCAGGCTGCCGCCGGCGTTGCGCAGCTCTGTGATGACTCGGACGTCCTCCGGAACGGTCGCCAGCACCTGGGCCGGGCCTTCGGTGAGCACCGCGGCGTGGGTGTCATGTTCGCCTTCGATGATGGACAGGGCGAGCCAGGGACGGGCCTGGACGTTGACGAGCCGGGCGGCGCCGCTGAGCGTGGGGAGCCAGAAGGCTTGCTCGTAAATCGAGAATAGCGTCGGTGCCGCGTGTGCACGGCCGTCGGGCCGGGTGGAGGACGCGAGCGCGTAGGTCCGGCGCTGCAGGTACCCCGCCAGCTGAGGCCCGGTCATCCGCCGCTCGGGAGGGTATGCCTTGCGGACCGCCTGACCGGCTCCACTGAAGGACGCCTCCTGTAGTCCGCTCAGCCACGCCACCAGGGGCGCGTCCGCACTGGCCTGACTCTCTGCTTGGCGGCGAATTGGCATGGGCCTGTCTCTCTTTCTGTGAGCGTTGCGTCCGATGTCGGGCATGTCGCCGTCCGGATCGGCAACCGGGCCGCCGTAGCAAGAGGTCCTCGCCTCGATCGCAAAGATGGCGCCGACCGATCTCGACGGCGGGGCTCCACTTCTGTCCCGCGAACGCTCCATGTGACGGTGGGCGCTACCGCCTCAGAGCGGTCGCCCTTCTTGCCCCCCGCGTTGTGTGTTGACGCGTCGTGAGCAGCGGTGTCCCACAAGGATTTCGAAGCGCGACCCGGCACCACGCTCGCCGGGCAGCGCGTCCGAGCGACGCCGGCTCGGACGCGCGAGCAGCGCGTCCGAGCGGGGCCGGCTTGACCTGAGCGGGCGTGCAATGAGGGGCCTTTAGGGTGGACGCAGACGCGCGTCACGCTGACGGGGTACGGTCCGCTCCGGTTCTGGTGCTCGCCTGCCAGGCAAAGCCGTCCGGATCAGTCACCGCCTCGCTGCCGCCAACGATGACTATCCGGTGCGAGCCGGTACCCTCCACCGAGACGCCGACATCCTTGGCCGCGGCCCGTCGGCTGTACAGCGCCAGCTTCACCGGCGAAGCGGCCGCCTCGAACTCGACGTACTTGCTCCCGAAGCTCTTGGCGACGCTCAGGCCGTGACCGAGGTAGAACTGCTTGGTCGCCTTGACGTCAGCCACGCCGAGAAGCAGCACGACGTCCTCGACCTCGCGGGTGGCGGGACCGGAGTTCTTCTTCGCCGAGGACGCGACCTTCCAGATCGTTCCGTCCGGTGCCTGCACCACGCCGCCGTAGCCCCAGAAACTCTTCGTGACCGGCTTGAGAGTCGAAGCACCGCCGTACATGGCCGCGCCGATCAGCTCATCGACGATGTTCGGTTGAGCGACGACCAGTGACAGCGTGAAGCCGCGAAAGCCGCTGCTAGGGGTGTCGCCCGCGCGCACCCGCAGAAGCTCACCTAAGCCGAATGCGGCGGCATAGAACTCTTCCGCGGCCACCGGGTCAGCAGCTTCCAGGATGACCGATTCGATGCGAGTCATGACTCGTCCCTTCTGGGTAGGTCGGTCGCGTTGTCTACGCGATCCGTCTTCGCTTATCGATAGTGTCACTACCAATTTGATAGTGCTACTATCACTCTCATGGGTGGCGATGTCAAGAACGGTTCGACGGCGAGCGCAGTCGCGCCTCAGGCGCGGACCCGGCGCACCCGTGCCGCGGTCATCGATGCCGCCCGCCGGCTGTTCCTCGAACGTGGGTACGCGGCGACCACGATCCAGGCGATCAGCGAGCTCTCCGATACGCCTCAGCCGACCGTGTATCGATTGTTCTCCTCCAAGCTCGGGATCCTCACCGCCGTGCTCGACATCTCGATCGCCGGTGACGACGAAGCGGTCGCGATGGTGGACCGGCCGCAGGTTCGCGCCCTGGTCACGAACCCCGATCCGCACGACACGCTGACCCGCTTCACCGCGCTAGTAGGCGGTCTGATGGTCCGCACAGCCCCGGTACATCGGGTCCTCGAAGAAGCGGCACGATCCGACCAAGACGCGGCCGCATTTCTCGCCGAGATCGCGCGCCAGCGGCACGACGGTCAGCGACGGATCACGCGCTCACTCGCACGGGCCGGCGCGCTGCGACCGGGGCTCACCGAACGCCACGCGGCCGACGTCGTCCACGCCCTTGCCTCGCCGGAGGTCTATCGCCTGCTCGTCACCGACCGCAACTGGAGCGGGCAACGGTACGAGCAGTGGTTGTCGGCGATCCTCATCGATCAACTCCTATCCTCCACGACATAGGCGGTGACAGGGATGCAACGCAAGTCCAGTAGTTCCGCGCTAAACCAGCGAGTGCCTGATGGCGTTACGCACAAGTTACCGGCCGATCTGCGCGCGGCGTTGGTCGCCAACCAGCCGGCGCACACCGCCTGGAACGATCTCACGCCACTGGCCCGCAACGAGTTCATCTGCTGGGTGCTCGACGCCAAACATGGGTCCACCCGACAACGTCGCATACGCCGGACCCAAGACGAACTCGAACAAGGCCAGCGCCGACCGTGCTGCTGGCCAGGGTGCAAGCACCGCGAACGCACAGGCAAGTAGCGATCAAAGCCGTCCCCGGGCCGTTCCAACCGCGGCTCGCCCGGCGGAACGTCCAGATGCTGTCGAGACGGCTCCAGCGTTGACTCGCGACCGCTGGACTTGTGGTCACGAGCGGTCAGTGATGCGAAGGCGAGGCCCGTTGCACGCTTCATCGCCGGGTGCGCTCTGCCGGCCGGCGGGGAAGCGGTCGATCACCCTGCGGTTGATCTCCTTGATGACCACGGTTCGTTTCCCATCGGCTCGGCATTAGCCTCCGCGCCGACCTTCGCCGTCCGAAGACGCTGCGGCACGGCCGGCCGACCAGTCCCTCACGGCAGGGCTGGCTGGGCGAACGTCAGCCGCGCATGGCGACATGTAGAGCGGTAGCGCACAGCACGGCGGCCGCGCCGAAGCCGACAATCGCGATCGCCGTGGCGGCATCTGCTGTGGTGATGGCGACCAGACCCGCCGCCGCGACGGCCACCAACCCCACGGCGGTCAAGCGGTATTGCGGCTGGTCGAAGATCGGCGCCAAGGGCAGAAAGTGCACCCCGACGACCAGACAGATGGCATCCGGCGTCGCGTTCGGCGCCCCAGCTCCCAGGCATATCGCCACAGCGACACCGATGCCTGCCGCCTCGGCCACACCAACCCTGGCGTAGCGCCGCTGCCAGTCCTCGGCGAGGCGGCGCTGACGCGAGGCGGCCGGCAGCCAGCGGGACCGCAGGGCCGGGACGGCAGCCACCACCGCGAGGGCGACAGCGGCCGCGAAGAGCGCGCGGCCGCTGGTCGGGTCACTCACCCCAGTGCTGCCTGCCATCGCCCAGATGATCGCGAACCCGGCCAAGATCAGCACACCGCGCCGGCGGACACCGACGTCGAGCCCCTGACAGTCCGGGTCACAAGTGTTGATGCTCGTCATGCGCGGACCTGTGCTGTCAGGAGACTGCATTCGTCACCAGTTCGACAATCGTCCGCTCTACGGCGGGGTTCCAGTCCCGCAGCGCGAACGCGGTCGGCCACAGATCGCCGTCGTCGAGGTTCGCAGCGTCCTGGAACTCGATTGTCGAGTATCGGGTGTTGAACTTGCCTGAGTTCTTGAAGCAGACGACGACCTTGCCAGCCGCGTTCGTGTAGGCGGGCATTCCGTACCAAGTCTTCGGCGACAGCTGCGGGGCGATTGCGGTCAACGTCGCATGGAGACGCTCGGCGAGCGAGCGATCCTCTGGTGACATCTTGTCGATCGCGTCGAGGACTGTCTGCAGCTCGTCGGCCTTCTTAGTGCCGGTCTTGCCCTCAGCGCGTAGCTCTGCTGCACGCTGTTTCATCGCGGCACGCTCTGCGGCGGTGAACCCGTTGGATTCGGTCGGGGAACTGTTCGTCGACATGGTCATGCTGCCTTTCGACACTCGTAGATGTGATCACGCCACCACCAAGGCGATTCGAAGTGGCGCTCCGCTGCAGCGGCGAAGGAAACGCAAGGCGGGCGCTCTGCGCTGGTGGATCGGCGCCGCTCCGATACGCGTGGATCGGGCGCCATGCAAGTCTGGCGCGGCCACGAGACGATCGCTCAACCGCTGCGACCGCTCACTCCGCCCGGTGGCGGTCATTGGAGTTGGAGCCCGTGCTGCGCCAGTTCACGCGCAATGACGTGCATTGCCCGCGGTCCCATGCCGTGTAGTCGGGCCAGGTCCGAACGCTGGAGGTTTGCGAGCTGGCGCAGAGTTGTATATCCCGCATTGGCCAGCGCGCGTGTGGCCGGCGCGCCGATCTCAGGGAGCGAATTGAGCGATGCCGTCCTGGCCGCCACGATGTCGGCGAGATGATCCAGCGAGTTGTTCAGGTGCTCGGGCGAAAACGGGGGAAAGCTGATGTGTTCCCGCAAGGCCGGCGGTACGGCCGACCAGTCATAGGAGAGCGTGACAGCGGTTTCGGATCCGCTGGTTGCGCTCAGATCGTAGCGCCAGATCCAGCCGCCGAACTGAAGCTTGCCGTCGCCCCGGAGGTCCTGACCCGGCTCCCAGGAGATGGTGCGGGGGGGATCAAACACGCGGACCTTGTTGGCCATCTCGTAGTGGCCGTCCGGATGATTGTCGTGGTACATCGCTATCCGAAAAACCTGTCCGGCTTCGGTCAGCAGCCGCTCATCGAGGGACGCGCGGACCCAACCGGTTCGGTCAATAGCAGCATGATTTGCTGGATTCGCAAGCACCGCGAACACATCAACCGCCGCGGCTCGAACGGTGAGAGACGCGCTGAGGGTCTCCTTCAGCAAGTGCGCCTCCCCGTCGAGTGGCGCGTCCAGTGCAGTCATCGTCGTCCTCATCCACTACTCGTCGACACGTTCCGCTCCTGGTACGCGCGGCGGCGAGCGAACTCATCGGTGCAGGGCAGCGTCTGCGCGAGGCCGAACTCGGAGAAGCGGGTCCCGGTGCCGAGGAAGGTGATGGTGTGCGCCACCAGCCGGTCGCGCACCTCGAGCGCGACAATGGCGAACGGGTGCAGCGCCCCGTCGGTGGCCGGGCGGTACTGGCCGAACCCGACAGTCCCGTTGACCCGCAGTGGGAGCAAGCGGTCGGTTGCGCAGGCGTCGGAGGCGGCGAACACGGCCGCGAGGTCGTCTCGGCCAGACAGCCACCACTCGAACGGGGGCATCGACGCCACGACGTCCGAGTGCAGCAGGTCACGCATCGCCGTGACATCGTGCGCCTCGAATGCGGCGATGTAGCGATCGAGCAGCACTTGGTGATCGTCGCTTGCGGCGACATCGCTCGGCGTCAAACGGCGTCGGGCGAGAGTGGACCGGGCTCGTTGTAGGGCGCTGTTGGCGGCGGCGAGGGTGATCTCAAGTGCCTGGGCGGTCTCCTGCGCACTGAACGCGTAGACGTCGCGCAGCAGCAGGACCGCGCGCTGCCGCGGTGGGAGGTATTGCAGCGCGGCAAGGAATGCCAAACGCACGCTGTCGCGCTGGACCGCAAGGTCGGCGGGGTCCGCGGCGTGGATCGTCCGGCTGTCAGGCATAGGTTCGAGCCAGCGCTCGGCTGCCGCCGGCGCACCTAGCTCACCGCCAGGCGTGCTCGGTGGGACCGGGGCCAGCAGTGCGCGGCGCTGCGCACCCCGCAGCATGTCGAGGCAGATGTTCGTCGCGATGCCATGCATCCACGTGCTCAACCGTGCCCGCGCTGGATCGAACCGGTCAAGGTGCCGATACGCGCGGATCACGGTCTCCTGCACCGCGTCGTCGGTGTCAGCGGCGCACCCGAGCATGCGGTAGCAGTAGCCGGTCAACGGGCCACGCAACGCCTCTAGGTCTTCGATGGCGGGTGCGGTCCGCTTCATGCGCGCCATCCTCGCACTCCTTTCGGATGAGCTCCCGCGCGTGCCCTCGCCGAGCCGTAGTCCCAGAGATTCTCACGAAGCCGCCGCCCAACGCGCCGACTCTGGACGTCTACGGCGACCTCGGCGGTCCGTGACGAGTCAAGGAGAGCCGCAGTGGCGCCCGCGATCGCGACATGGAGCGAATCTCCTGCGGAATCCCTGCGGAATCGATCTTGAAAATCCGATGCTGAAACGACTGGAGGCCGCGGAATCCGGGGCCTCCAGTTCGGTCAGGACTCAGACGTCGTAGTAGAGCTCAAACTCGTGCGGGTGCGGGCGCAGCCGGATCGGGTCGACCTCGTTGGCGCGCTTGTACTCGACCCAGGCGCCGATGATGTCCTCGGTGAAGACCCCACCCTCCTGCAGGTACTCGTTGTCACGCTCCAGCGCGTCGAGCACCTCGGGCAGCGAGCCAGGGACCTGGGTGATCGAGGCGGCCTCGTCAGGTGGCAGCTCGTAGAGGTCCTTGTCGATCGGCGCCGGCGGCTCGATCTTGTTCTTGATTCCGTCAACGCCGGCCAACAGCATCGCTGAGAATGCCAGGTAGGGGTTGCAGGACGGGTCCGGGATGCGGAACTCGATGCGCTTGGCCTTGGGGTTGCTGCCGGTGATCGGCACCCGGATGCAGGCCGAGCGGTTACCCGAGCTGTAGACCAGGTTGACCGGAGCCTCGAAGCCGGGGACCAGGCGGTGGTAGGAGTTCACTGTCGGATTGGTGAACGCGAGCAGCGACGGCGCGTGGTGCAGCAGGCCGCCGATGTAATAGCGGGCGGTGTCGGACAGCCCCGCGTAGCCCAGCTCGTCGTAGAACAGCGGCGAACCGTCTTTCCACAACGACTGGTGACAATGCATGCCAGAGCCGTTGTCGCCGAAGAGCGGCTTGGGCATGAAGGTGGCTGTCTTGCCGGCGGCCCAGGCCACGTTCTTGACGATGTACTTGAACTTCAACACGTCGTCGGCGGCGTGGGTGAGCGAGTTGAACTTGTAGTTGATCTCCGCCTGGCCGGCGGTGCCTACCTCGTGGTGCGCCCGCTCGAGCTCGAGCCCGGCGTTGATCAGCGCGGTGCTCATCTGGTCGCGCAGGTCGGCGTAGTGATCGACCGGCGGCACCGGAAAGTAGCCGCCCTTGTAGCGCGTCTTGTAGCCGCGGTTGCCGCCGTCCTCGACCCGGCCGGTGTTCCAGGCACCCTCGATCGAGTCGATGTGGTAGTAGCCCTCGTTCTGGCTGGTCTGGAAACGGACGTCGTCGAAGACGTAGAACTCCGCCTCGGGGCCGAAGTAGCAGGTGTCGGCGATACCGGTGGAGCGCAGGTATTCCTCGGCCTTGGTGGCCACCTGCCGGGGGTCGCGGCCGTAGGGCTCACCGGTGCGTGGCTCGACGATGGAATGGCTGATGTTCAACGTCTTCGCGGCGCGGAAGGGGTCGAGGAAGGCGGTGGCCGGATCCGGGATCAGCTTCATGTCCGACTTGTGGATCGCTGCGAATCCCCGTATCGATGAGCC
Source organism: Pseudonocardiales bacterium (assembly GCA_003243915.1). Lineage (GTDB taxonomy): Bacteria > Actinomycetota > Actinomycetes > Mycobacteriales > Jatrophihabitantaceae > QHCC01. The sequence goes on from QHCC01000099.1 coordinate 10,324, forward strand.
GTCGAACATCACCCCGTCGGCGAAGAAGTCTTCGGTGAGCCCGGCCGCCGGCACGTTGAAATGCTGCTGCTGTCCGGGCAGGTCGGTGAACCGTACGTCGACGAACTCGACGCCCTCGTCTTTGATGAAGCTCAGGACCTCTTTGGCGCTAGTGAACATCCGTCCTCCGGGAGCGTGTTGGTGTACCGAACCTACGAATGCACCGTTGCCTGATCGTGTCCCGCAGGTTTCCCCGGTGTTTCGCGCCTGCGTCACAGGCTGTGACGCCTGACGTTAACCGACCGCGACCGGTTGTGCGGGCGCGGGGCGAAGTGGTGACCCACGTCGGCGAGGTTGTCATCCGCGCACCACAGCGGTGTCGGTGAGCCGATCGTGGATGCCGCGGCCGTCGCGATCCCAGATCACCGCCGGCAGGAGCAGCATCAACAATGCCGTGCGGGCCACGGCCCGCACCGGATCGACCGCGGCGACCCGGTCGACACGCACGAGACGCAACCCGAACAGGTACATGCCCAGGGTGCGGCCGGCCACCAGCGCGCCGACGACGTAGTCGAGCGCGAACGGGATCAGGCTCCAGGAGCCTGGCAGGTGAGCGGCCGCGGCCTGCTCCCGCGAGGACTGGACGAACAGCGCGGCCACCAGGGACGAGCCCAGTGCGTCGACGATGAAGGCGCCGAGGCGCTGGCCGGTGGTGGCGAGTGAACCCACGCCCTGCTCCGGAAGCCCGAGGCGCTCACCCCGGAACGCCTGCGGCGCGCTCACAGTGCTCAGGACTTGCGGCGCACGGCGCGCTGCATGTTGCGCATCTTCGCACCCGGCGGCAACGGGCCCTGCGGTAGCGGGCTGCGGGCGCCCCCCAGCGCGGCCAGGCGCTTGTCGAGTGCGCTCACCTGGGCCTTGGACAGGTTCGTCGGCAGCTTGAGCAGGTAGCGGCTGAGCTTGGCCAGTCGCAGGTCGTCCTCGCCGGTACCCACGATGACGTCATAGATCGGGGTGTCCCCACTGATGCGCGAGACCTTCTTCTTCTCCTGCGCGAGCAGGCCGCGCACCCGGTGCTGCGCGCCTTCGCCCACCAGCACGATGCCCGGTCGGCCGACGAGGCGGTGCACGGCGTCGAGTTGGGTGGTACCCGCGACCGCCTGGGTCAGGCGCCAATCGCCCTTCAGCTGCTGTTGCAGCATCCAGCCGGCCGCTCCGGGCTGCCCCTCGGCCTGGGTGAACATCGAGCGTTGGGCACGCCTGCTGAAGACGAACATCGCCGCCACTATCGCGACCAGGAGGGCGAACGGGATCGGCAAAATCGTCGAACCGGTCGCAGTCAACACCGCCAGGTAGACCACCGCGGCCGCGAGCACACTGAATATGACCAGGTAGGGCAGGAATTTTGGGTCCTTCTGCCGGGTCAAGGTGAATGCCTGGCGCATATTTCGCCAGGTCTCGCGGCGGGCCTGTCGCTTGGCCGTGCGGGCGGCCTTCTTCTCGGCCCGAGTCAGTTTCGCGGGCTTGCTCGGCCCACCGGATTTCGCCATGACGCCAGGATAGATGGCCCAGGGGCGCGGGCACCCAGGTCCCGGGCGCTGCGTCGCAGGTCCCGATTTGGCAGATGCCGATTCGTTACGCATACTCCGAACGAGGCTTTGTCGTTAAGACCATGTCAAGAGGACTTGTATGCTCGGACCGCGCCGCACGATGCGCGCCATGCTCATTCTCGTCGGCTCAGCCGCCGTGGCGGCCGTGCTCCCCGCGGTCGCGTCGACGGCAAGCGCCGCAACTGGGACGTCCACGTCCTACGCCTACGTATCCGCGTCCCGGCAGAGTTCGGCCGTGTACATCAACGGCCTCGTCAAGCAGAACAGTGCCACCGGCATCCTCCGCAGTCCCCGGCGGACCATCTACCTGCAGCGCAACCTCGACGGCACGTGGCAGACGATGCTGACCCGCGTCACCGACTGGTACGGGGTGTTCACGGTCGGGTTCATCTCGCTGCCCGGTCGCCAGTACCGCTACGTGGTGACCGCCAGCGGCAGCGCCCGGGCCACGACCAGTGCTGCGGTGACGACGACGACCTTCGTCCCGACAGCGGCCGGGACGCGGATCGTGACCGAAGCCAGGAAGTACGTAGGCCTGCACAACCCGGGTTATGTCTACGGCGGCACGTCACCCACCACCGGCTTCGACTGCTCCGGCTACACCCAGTACGTCTACCGGGTGACGACGGTGGCGAGCCTGCCCCGAACCGCAGAGCAGCAGCGTCACGCCGTGAGGATCATTCCCGCGTCGCAGGCCAGAGCCGGTGACCTGGTCTTCTACATGAGCGGCAGCAGCGCGTACCACGAGGCGATCTACGCCGGCAACGGGATGCAGTACGCGGCCGCGACTCCGCAGGACGGCATCAGGTATCAGGGCGTCTGGTCCTCCGACGTCCAGTACGGCACGACCTGGCACTGAGCGTGGCCTCAGCCGCGCGCGGCGATCGCCCGCTGATAGAGGCGCCCGGCGCGATAGGACGAGCGCACCAGCGGCCCGCTCATCACCCCGGCGAAGCCGATCTCCTCAGCCTCTTCGGCCAGCTCGGCAAACTCCTCCGGCTTGACCCAGCGGGTCACCGGATGGTGGCGTGGTGAGGGCCGCAGGTACTGCGTGATCGTGATCAGCTGGCAGCCGGCGTCGTGCAGCTCCGCCAGCGCCTGGCTGATCTCGTCGCGGCGTTCGCCCATGCCCAGGATGAGGTTGGACTTCGTGACCAGGTCGTTCTCGCGTGCCATCCGGATGACGTCCAGCGAGCGCTCGTAGCGAAATCCGGGGCGGATCGAGGCGAAGATCCGCTGGACGGTTTCGATGTTGTGCGCAAACACCTCGGGACGGCTGGCGAAGACCTCGGCGAGTAGGTCGGGTACGGCATTGAAGTCGGGTGCGAGCAATTCGACGCCGGTGCCGGGGTTGAGCTCGTGGATCCGGCGCACTGTCTCGGCATAGAGCCAGGCGCCACCGTCGGGCAGGTCGTCGCGGGCGACACCGGTGATCGTGGCGTACCGCAATTGCATCGCCTGGACGCTCTCGGCGACCCGGCGCGGTTCGTCGCGATCCAGGGGACCGGGGCGCCCGGTGTCGATCTGGCAGAAGTCGCACCGCCGCGTGCACTGATCGCCGCCGATGAGGAAGGTCGCCTCCCGGTCCTCCCAGCACTCGTAGATGTTCGGGCAGCCGGCTGCCTGGCAGACCGTGTGCAACCCCTCGCGCTTCACCAACCGTTGAAGTTCGGTGTATTCGGGGCCCATTGTGGCCCGTGTCTTGATCCACTCCGGCTTGCGCTCGATGGGGACAGCGGCATTGCGCGCCTCTATGCGCAGCAGCCGGCGGCCGCCGGGCGCGGCATCGCCTCGAACGGCAGTCACCACTCGAGCCTACGCCGGCCGGTGCGTCGCCCAGCACCCGATCAGGCGGTGTCGAGCAGGGCGTGCGCGGCCAGGTAACAGGCGCCGAGGGCGGTGACGCCGAGCACGCCCCACGCCGCGCTGCGCCGCGGCCCCCGGTCGTGGGTGAACACCGTGGCGGCGGTGACGGTCGCGATGACGCCGAACACGATCGAGGCGCCGATGGCCGTCCCCGCCGGCCGGCACGCCAGGCCGTGCGCTCCAGTGCTGCAGGTGGTATAACGCGCCGCCACGCTGAGCAGCGCGAAGAATCCGGCGGCCAGGCCGCCGACCCAGACCAGCACGAGTGCGCCGGCCCGCGCGAGCCGAGATCGGCCGCTGACGGCCTTGGCGTGTCTTGCCACCGACGGATCAGACCGCCACGGCGACGTGCAGGAGGGCCGGCAGGCGCCGCTCGACGATCGGCAGCACCTCGCCGACCGTGACGTCGCGGCCGAGCTCGCGGGCCAGCGACGTCACCTCGGCGTCGGCGATCCCGCACGGCACGATGCGGTCGAACCAGCTCAGGTCAGGGTTGCAGTTGAGCGCAAAGCCGTGCAGCGTGACGCCCCGAACGACCCGGATACCGATCGCGGCGATCTTGCGCTCGGGGCGCGCGTCGGCTGCGGGCAGCCACACTCCGCTGCGACCCTGCACCCGGACGGCCGGCACGCCCACATCGGCGCAGACGTCGATGAGCACACCCTCGATGCGGCGCACGTAGGCGACGACGTCGAACGGATCGGGCAGCCGCACGATCGGGTAGCCGACGAGTTGTCCAGGTCCGTGCCAGGTGATCTTGCCGCCGCGGTCGACCTCGATGACGGCCGTCCCGTCGGTGGGGCGCTCGGAGGGCTCCGTCCGACGACCTGCCGTGTAGACCGGCGGATGCTCTAGCAGCAGCACGGTGTCAGGCGCTGCGCCGGCAACCACGGCCGCATGCAGCTCGCGCTGGCGCTGCCACGCCTGCTCGTAGGGCACCAGCCCGGCCCGGATCGTGCGCGGTTCGTCCACGGGACTCAGATTACGCGAGTGAATTCTGGCTCCCGTCAGGGTGAATCTCCGGGTGTTCACCGATCCACGCGCGGCCCGGCTGCGCGACAGTAGGTGGACAGGGCCGGTGCTGGGCTAAAGTGCGTGCCCGATGTCGGGGTCGGACGCTACGGTGGCTGGCGCCATCGGACTACGGGGAGTGCACAGTGAGTCGAACGGAATTGACCAGAGACGAGCCGAGCGTTGTCACGCCCAGTGCTCCCCGGCGCTCGCGCGGTTTCTACGTCGTCGCCGCCCTGGCGGCGTTCTGGTTCCTGTTCGGGTCCGTGGGCGGGTCCTACCAGGGCAAGCTGGGCCAGGTCCAGAAGAACGACCAGGCCGCCTACCTGCCCAACTCCGCTGAGTCGACGAAGGTCAACACCGAATCACAGAAGTTTCAGCCAGTGCAGACGATCCCGGGCTTCATCGTCTACGAGCGATCCGGCGGCCTCACCGCGGCCGACAAGGCGAAGATCACCGCCGACGCGCAGGCCATGCGCACCCTGGCCGGTGTTGCCGGCGACCAGGTGCGCCCGCCGCAGTTCGCCACCAGCGGCAACGCGGCCAACATCGCCGTGCCATTGATCGGCAAGCGCGGCAACGTCGATGTCGACGGCGCGGACCTGTCCAAGATCGAGAAGAAGGTCATCAACATCGCGCGGGCCGGTGCGCCCAGCGGCCTGACCATCCACAGCGCGGGGGCCGGCGGGCTGCTCGTCGCCTTCGTGGACTCTTTCAACGGTATCGACGGCACCCTGCTGCTGGCCGCAGGCCTGGTCGTCATCGTGATCCTGCTCATCGTGTACCGCAGCCCGGTGCTGTGGTTCTTCCCGCTGTTCAGTGCGACGCTGGCGCTCGGGGCCGCAGCGCTGATCATCTACCCGCTGGCCAAGCACAACGTGCTGACGCTCAACGGGCAGAGCCAGGGCATCTTGTCGGTCCTGGTCATCGGGGCGGGCACCGACTACGCGTTGTTACTGATCAGCCGCTACCGCGAGGAGCTGCACAATTACGAACGAGACGTAGACGCGATGATCCGAGCCTGGCGGGGCGCGGCACCGGCGATCGCGGCATCGGCGGCGACGGTGATCATCGCGCTGCTCTGCCTCACCCTCGGCGAGCTCAACTCCGACCGAAGCCTGGGGCCGGTGTGCGCGATCGGCATCGGCTGCACGGTCGCGGTCATGCTCACGTTCCTCCCGGCGTTCCTGCTCATCGCCGGCCGGTACGGGGCCTGGTTCCCGGCGGCCTGGCCACTGCTCCTGATCAACTTCCGGCGGTTTCGCCGCATGCAGGGCCGCTGGCTGTTCTGGCCGCGGGTGCCCCGCGTAGATCACCAGGCCGACATAGCCACGCACGGCATGTGGGGCCGCTTCGCCGGTGCCATCGGGCGGCACCCGCGACGCAGTTGGGTCGCCGGCACGATCATCCTGCTCGCCTGCCTCAGTGGGATCGGTGGCCTGAAGACCGCCGGGCTCACCGTCACCGACAGCTTCACCACCAAACCCGATGCCCTGCAGGGGCAGAAGATCTTCGATCGCAGCTTCGAGCAGGGTGCCGGGGCCCCGGCCAATATCACCGTGGCCGCCGGGAAGGCCGACGCGGTGCTGGCCGCGGTAGCCAGGGTGCCCGGCGTGGCCAGGGAGCCGGGATCAGTCTGCGTGGCCACCGACTTCGTCAAGGTCGCCGCGCTCGCGAAGTCCGGACAGGTCCCGAATCTGGCCGCGGGGTGCGCCCCGCCGGCGCTGCAGGTACAGCCGGTCAAGGGGCGGGCTCTGATCAACGCCAACCTCACCGACCGCTACGACACGGCGCAGGCCACGGCCACGGTCAAGAAGATTCGCTCGGCGGTGCACGCCATCGCGGGAGCCGACGCACTCGTCGGCGGCTCGACGGCGGTCAACTACGACACCCAGCAGGCCTCCCGGCACGACCGGAACCTGATCATCCCCATCGTGCTGCTGGTGATTCTGCTCGTCCTGGGGCTGGTGCTGCGCGCTGTCGTCGCGCCGCTGCTGCTCATCGCCTCGGTCGTGATCTCCTTCGCCGCCTCGCTCGGAGTGAGCGCGCTGGTGTTCAACCATGTGTTCCACTTCGTCAACGCCGACCCGTCCTTCCCGCTGTTCGTGTTCGTGTTCCTCGTCGCCCTGGGCATCGACTACAACATCTTCCTGATGACCCGGGTCCGCGAAGAGACCCTGCAGCACGGGACGAGATCGGGCATCCTGCGCGGGCTGGCGGTCACCGGTGGCGTGATCACCTCGGCCGGGGTGGTGCTGGCGGCCACCTTCACGGTGCTGGGCGTGCTGCCGCTGGTGTTCCTGGCCGAGCTGGGCTTCTCGGTCGCCTTCGGTGTGCTGCTGGACACGATCCTGGTCCGCTCGGTCGTGGTGCCCGCCCTCAGCCACGACATCGGCCGCCGCATCTGGTGGCCGTCGAAGCTGGCCGCGGGCGCGGAGTAGACGATTCTCGCCACCGGAACCGGTAGCCGCCTCGTCGACGGGGCGAACCCAGCTGGCGTCACGACTTCCGACACTAGAGTCGGCGCGGATTCAGGCGGGTCTCGACAGCCTTTCCGTCCGCGCCGCGCTCGACGAAGTAGGCGCCACGGCCGTCGACCTCGCTGAGCGCCTCCACCAGGTCGGTGCCGCGGTAGTGCAGGCCGACGCCGTCATCGGTTGCGTACCCCGCCGGCAGCGTGCGGTCGGCGATCGTCGACTGGAACAGCGGCCGGCGCTGGTCTTCGGAGTCGTAGTGGACTCCGTTGGAGTAGGGCAACAGTCCGAGGCCGTTCGTGATCGCCCGCAGGTTGGGGCCGAAGGAGTCCGTCGTGCCGCCGGCATGCCAGCAGATCGACCCGGCCGAGACACCGGTGAGCACGACGCCGGCCTGCCATGCCTCGCGCATGGCAGCGCCCACGTCGTGCAGTTCCCACATGGCGAGCAGCCCGGCGACGCTGCCGCCGAAGACCCAGATGACGTCCTGTGCCAGCAGATGGCTGGAAATGTCCTCGACATTGGGCATCGGGAACAGCGCGAGGTGAGATGCCGCCAACCCCCGATGCTGGGCGGCATCGTAGAAGCAGTTCAGGACGAAGGAACTGTCGCCCAGAGCCGTCGCGAGAAAGCACACGCGGGGCGCGCGACCGGTGACGCCCGCAAGATCGATGGCGTACTCGGTGAGCGGGCCGAGTTCCCAGCGGATGCGATTACCAGCGACGATTCCACCCGAAGTGGCAAGAATGGTGGGGGCGTCAGCAGACATGATCGTCAAACTATCGTGGGTCGGCGGCCGGGGCGTGCCCGGTCGTGCACGGATCGAAGCGACCGTTTCGAGCACTGTGGATAACCCCGTCCGGTTGGTCGGTTTCGCCTAGGCTGACCGCCCATGAGCGGCTGGAAACTGCCGGGCTACGTGGTCGAGGATCTGCTCGGCTTCGGCAGCTCGGGCGACGTGTGGCGGGCCCGGGTGGCATCGTCCGGCGAGCCGGTGGCGCTCAAACGCATCGCGGTCGGCGACGCGGCGCGGAGGCGGGCGGGGCACACCGAAGCCGCACTACTGGCCACCCTGGATCATCCGCACCTCGTGCGACTGCACGAAGTGCTGCCCAGCGGTGATGCCGTCGTTCTGGTCCTCGATTTCGCTGCGGGCGGCACGCTGGCCGCGTTGGTCGAGGCCCGTGGTCGCATCACCCCCGGCGAGGCCATCACGGCGCTGGCCCCGGTGGGGGCTGCCCTGGCCTACGCCCACAACGCCGGCGTGGTGCACGGGGATGTGACGCCGGCGAACGTGCTGTTCACCGAGGCCGGGATGCCGGTGCTGGCCGATCTCGGGGTGGCCCGGTTGCTCGGCGAGGACGCGCCGGTGCGCAGCACCCCCGCGTTCGTCGACCCGGCTGTCGCGGCGGGCTGCGTGCCCGGGCCGCAGAGTGACGTCTTCATGCTCGGCGCCGTGACGCTGTATGCGCTGACAGGTCGCCCGATCTGGCCTGGCGCCAACCCGGCCGAGGTGCTGGCCGCCGCCGCGCTCGGCGAGACCGGCGACATCGACGCCTGGCTCACCGAGGTGGATGTGCCGCAGGCGGTGCGCACGGTGGTGTTGCGCGCTCTCGCGGTCGAGCCATCACAGCGCGGGTCGGCTGCCGAGTTCGCCCTTGACCTCCGCCACGCCGGGACACCGCTCGTGGTCGAGCTGTCCGCCGGGCGCCCCCGCGCCACCGCATCGCTGCCGAGCGCGGCCGACCCGGCGGCTGCTCAACAGGCCGACACCGGTCTCGGCGCGGCGACGGGATCCGACGCGGTAGCAGCGGGCTCCCGGCCGCCCTTCGATCGCCCGCGCGGTGCCGGGCCGACGACCCAGGCGCCGGTACTCACGCACACTGTCCGCCCGCGTCCGCGCCCGGCACCCTCGACCCGCGCCCACCGCGCGCCGCCGGGCGGCGCAATGGCCCGGTGGGTGGGGGCGGTCCTTGCCGCGCTGGCGCTCGCAGCTGCGCTGGCCTGGACTGCGTTCGGCGATCGCGGAACGAGCACGGCCGCCTCTGGCGGCTCCTCGCCGGCGCCCCAGGTGTCCAGCCCGGCCCGATCTACGCGGGCCGTCCCCGCCAGCGGCCCGGCGCCCGGTGCGGGGCAGGCGTCGCGGAGCGGTCCCCAGCCTGTCCGGTTGGATGCCCAGGGCGCCGCAGCCGTGCTCACCCGGCTGGACAAGCTGCGTCAGCAGGCCTTCGCCGACCGTGACGCCAGCCTGCTCGGCAACGTCTACATCCCTGGCCCGCTGCTGACCCAGGACACCGCGCTGCTCGAACGGATCGTCCCGGCGGGCTGCCGGCTGGTGGGAGTGCACACCAGCTATGACCAGGTGCGGGTGACGGCGCGAAGCGGCCCACGGGTGCAGGTTGCCGTGCGGGCCACACTGAGCCAGTCCCTGCTGGTATGCGCGGGCTCAGCGAGGGGGCGCGCGTCAGGTTCGGGCCCGTCAACGCTGCACATCGTGCTGGCAGCGCACGGTGCGGGCTACCTCATTGCCGGCATCAGCCGCTGATCAGCGACCCAGTGCCCACCGCAGTGCTGATTCGACGTCCGCGTGCTCGTGGGTGAAGCCGGCGGCGAGGAGTTTGGCCGGCACGGCGCGCTGCCCGGCCAACGTGTCCTGGGCGAACTCGCCGAGCACGATCCGTAAGGCGAAGCCGGGGGTCGCGACGACGGCGGGCCGGTGCAGCAGCCGCGCGAGGACCGCGATCAGCTCCGCGTTGCGAACCGGGTCGGGTCCACTGAGGTTCACCGGCCCGCTCACGTCGTGCTCGAGCACGAAGCGGATGGCCCCGATCTCGTCGGCCAGGGAGATCCACGGCATGAATTGCCGCCCGCTGCCGAGCCGGCCGCCCACGCCGAGCGTCACGATCGGCTTGAGTCGCTTGAGCAACCCTCCGTCGCCGGACAGGACCAGCCCGGTGCGCAGGTGCGCGACCCGGATCCCGGCCTCCGCGGCCGGACGCGCCGCCGCCTCCCAGTCCTCGCAGAGCTCGGCCAGGAAGCCCCTGCCTCGTGGCGCGCTCTCGTCGACCACGCGCTCGCCGGTGTCGCCGTAGTACCCGACCGCGGAGGCGGCGACGAGGACGCCGGGACCGTCGCCGAGCCCGGCCATGGCGCTCGCCACCGTCCCCATGCTGTCGAGTCGGCTGCTGCGCAAAGCCGACTTGTAGGAGTCGGTCCACCGGTGCTCGCCCACACCGGCGCCCGACAGGCACACCACCGCATCCGCACCGGCCAGGACCCCTGGGTCTAACTCGACCCGTTCGGGCGCCCAGCGCACCTCGTCCGGGCCGGCCGGGGGCCGGCGCACGAGCGTGGTCACGGCGACGTCGTCGGCCCGCAGGGACTTGCGCAGCGCCGTGCCGATCAATCCGGAGGCCCCGGCGAGGACGACCCGCATCAGTCCAGGCCGAGCGCCCGTTCGAAAGCACCCGCCTCAAGACGCGCCTTCATCGTGGCCAGGAAGCGCGCGGCGTCGGCGCCGTCGACGACGCGGTGATCGTAGGACAGCGCGAGGTAGACCATCGAGCGCACTGCGATCGTCTCGCCCAGATTCTGGTCGGCGATTACGACCGCGCGCTTGACGACTGCGCCCGTGCCGAGAATTGCTACCTGCGGCTGGTTGATGATCGGCGTGTCGAACAACGCCCCGCGACTACCTGTGTTGGTGAGGGTGAAGGTGCCGCCGCCGAGTTCATCCGGGCTGACCTTGTTCGCGCGCATCCGCTCGGCCAGGTCGGCGATCTTTCGCGCCACGCCACTCAGGTTGAGATCGCCGGCATTGTGGATGACTGGTACGGCCAGACCGCGCTCGGTGTCCACCGCGATGCCCAGGTGTTCGGCGGCGTGGTAGGTGATCGTCTTGGCCTCGACGTCGATGGATGCATTCACGACCGGATGAGCTTTGAGCGCCTCGATCGCCGCGATCGCGAAGAACGGCAGGAAGCTGAGCTTGACACCCTCGCGGGCCTCGAACGCCCGCCTGGTCTGCTCGCGCAACCGGGCGATCTTGGTGACGTCGACTTCGACGACCGTCGTGAGCTGGGCCGAGGTCTGCAGCGACTCGACCATGCGGGAGGCGATGACCTGACGCAT
>QHCC01000100.1 GCA_003243915.1 Pseudonocardiales bacterium
CCGATCGGGATCTCGTTCTTCACGTTCCACCACCTGTCCTACGTCATCGACGTGTACCGGCACAGCCGTAAGGCACAGCGCAGCCCGGTGCAGTTCGCCACCTACATCGCGATGTTCCCGCAGCTGATCGCCGGGCCGATCGTTCGCTACCACGAGATTGCCGACCAGCTGGGCGACACCGATCGGCCTCGGCTCGATGACTTCGCCGAGGGATTCCCGCGCTTCGCCTGGGGTCTGACCAAGAAGGTCGTGATCGCCGACTCGGTCGGCCCGATCGCCGACGCGGCCTTCGGTACTGCTGCGCCCGGATTGACGACCCAGGCCGTCTGGATCGGCGCGCTCGCGTACGCCGTGCAGATCTACTTCGACTTCTCCGGTTACTCCGACATGGCGATCGGCCTGGCCCGGATGTTCGGGTTCCGGCTGCCGGAGAACTTCAACCGGCCCTACTCGGCCACGTCGATCACCGATTTCTGGCGGCGTTGGCACATGTCGCTGTCGCGGTGGTTTCGCGACTACGTCTACATCCCGCTGGGCGGCAACCGGCAGGGTTCCTTCGCCACCTACCGAAACCTGTTGACCGTCTTCGTCCTGGTGGGTTTCTGGCACGGCGCGAACTGGACCTTCTTGATCTGGGGTCTCTATCACGGCGCCTGGCTGATCATCGAGCGGATGACGGGCTGGGACAAGCGCGACCTCGGCCCCGCCACGTTGGTGCTGAGGCGGGCCACCACGTTCCTGATCGTGCTGGTGGGCTGGGTGATCTTCCGGGCGCCCGACATCAGCGACGCATCCCATTTCCTGGCCAAGATGGTGGTGCCGGACCTCGGCTCGCTGCCCGACGCGGTGACGGTGTCGATGACTCACTACCGGCTCGTCGCGCTCGGCCTCGGGCTGCTGGTCGTGTTCGTGCCGAGTTCGTGGGTGTTCGGGCGGGTTCTGCAGCGCCGGGATGTGCGGTGGCCCACCGGGCTGCGGTGGGTGGTCAGCGCAGCGTTCGCGCCGTACTCGGCGATCGTGATCGCGGCCGGCACGTTCAGCCCCTTCCTATACTTTCAGTTCTGATGGCGGACGAGGAAACGGAGACGCGGTGAGCGTTTCGGAGGCGGACAAGGTCAGCGAGCCCGCGGGCGGCACGCGCGGGTCTCGCGGCAAGCTGTCCCCGGAGGGTCGCCGTCGCGACTCTCGACGCCGCCCGCTCATCCTCGTCCTGGCGGTGGTGTTCTTCTTCGGACCGGCAGCGGCCGCGCTGAGCGGCTACCGGGCTCAGCAGATCGAGAACCGCCCGCTGACCAAGTTCCCGAGCATCCACGACGGTTGGAAGGCGCTACCCGAATTCGGCGTCTGGGCCACAGATCACCTCGCCGGCCGCAAGCAGGCCGTCGCAGCCAACACCCAGGTCGCGCAGCACGTGTTCCGCGAGCCGCCCAGCGACACCGGACCCGCCAAGGCGGGCGGTTATCCGCAGGTCATCCAGGGCCGTGACGGCTGGCTGTTCCTCGGCGACGACATCTCGGTGCGATGCAAGAGCGCAGCGAACCAGAGCGACATCGTCGCGCGGATGAAGAAGCTCAGCGACATCGTGACGAAGTCAGGTCGCAAGTTCCTGATCATGATCGCTCCGGACAAGACCAGCGTCTATCCGCAGTACCTGCCCAAGTCCTATCTCGGCCAGGCCTGCGCCCGGCTCTACACGGACCGGTTCTGGTCCGCCTTCGACAAGAACCCGACGCCCGGGTACGTCGATGCGCGCACCCCGTTGATCAACCAGGCGAAGACGAGCCCCACCCCGCTGTATCGGCGCAAGGACTCGCACTGGGATCTCGAGGGGATCTCGATCGAGGCTCAACTGCTCGGCACGGCCCTTGACCCCGCCCTGCAGAGCGGTACCCACGTGGTCGACGAGGGGACCTACTCTCCGATCGGTGACCTGACCTACTTGCTGGGCCAGCCGCAGAAGGACCCGCTTCCGGCGAAGGTCCTGGTCCGTGACGGGGTGACGCTCAGCCCGGGCAGCGACCTGACGCTTCAGCGCAACAAGCTCACGCACGTGCGCCATACGTCCACCGGCGCCCCGCTGTACCAGCCCAAGACCTTGATCCTCGGGGATTCCTTCACCGATACCTCGAAGAAGTACGTATCGCAGTACTTCGCCGACCTCACCCTGCTGCACAACCGGTCATCCATCACCAATGTCGCCAACGCGATGATCGGTCAGCAGACCGTTATCGTGCAGATGGCGGAACGGCTCGCGATCACCGGTAACAACCTGCTGCTGTCCGACGCAGCTCTGAGGCAGATCGCCGCGATTCTGAGCGCTCACCCGGTGAAGTGACGGATCGCCCGCTCTGCGATGTGCCGGTCGGCCCGTCAGCTGGTCGGAGATCCTGACGCGCCGGCTGGCCACCCGGTGGTGCCCGGTTTCCGCGCCCGGGCCGCCCCGGACGCGAGCCGATCACGCGCTCGGCGTCAGTGGCCGACCGGATTCGTGCGCAGCTCGCGGGGCTCGTCGCTGCGCCGCACCTGGACTCGGCCCTCGACGACGCGCACCTCGGCCATGGGCTGTGGACGGGTGGCCGGCCCCGCTTTGACCGATCCGTCGGCGAGCGCGAAACGGCTGCCGTGCCACGGGCAGGTGACGCAACCGTCAGAGACTTCCCCCTCGTGCAGCGGGGCACCGCGGTGTGTGCAGCGGTCGCTGAGTGCCATCAGCACGCCCTGATGCCGCACGAGCAAGACCGGCACCCCCGCGGCTTCCACCCCGCTCGGCACGTCGGCGCGTAGGTCGGACTCGGCGCCGACATCGGTCCACTCGCCGGGGAAGTGCTGGAACGCGGTGGTGTCGACGCCCACACCGAGGGCGTAGGACAGATGCCCGCCCAGCCAGCCCGCCGCGCCGACGGCACCGGCCCCGGCCATGGCAAGCGCCGCGCCCTTGACCCTGCGGCCCTTGCGCCGAGCCAGCCAACTTCCGACGTAGAGTCCGAGCGCGGTGTAATTCAGCGTCGCGTGGGCCAGACCGACGCGGCGCTCGCCGGCCGAGGTGGTGAGCCAGTCGTTGGCTCCGGTGAGCGCGGTCGGCAGTGCCGCGAGGTTGCCCAGCCCGACGAGGCGCTGCGCGGCCTTCGCGTCGCCGCCGGTCAGGTCGAGGTAGGTGGCCGCGACCCAGGATCCGATCGGCACCGTCACCAGCACGGGGTGCAGCGGGTGCCCGATCGGGGTTCCGCTCGCGACGTCACCCACCCGGCCCGCAGGCAACAGCCGCCCGAGCAGGGCCGCTAGGGCGTCACTGGGCTTGTCAAGTAGCGATGTGCGTTCGAGACGGTCAGTGATCTTGTCCAACGTCGCCGACAACACGAGGGCACCCCTTTGGCAGGAGGGTGAGGCCGTGCGTTTCAGCCTCGAGGCGAGGTCTACCCACGGTCGCGGGAGGTGAAACCCGGGCGCGGGGCGGCCACCTGCGTCGGGTGGGCGGCGATCGCGGTGAGCAGCGGGCCGGCGAGCTCCGGCGCACAGATCAGCAAGTCGGGCAGGTACGGATGCGCGCTGTTGTAGCGCAGCGCGCTGCCGTCGATGCGCGACGCGTGCAGGCCGGCCGACAGTGCGACGCCGACCGGCGCGGCGGAGTCCCACTCCCATTGACCGCCGGCGTGCAGGTAGGCGGCGGCCTCACCGCGCAGTACGGCCATTGCCTTGGCGCCGGCGGAGCCCATCGGTTCGAGTTCGGCTCCGATCACGGCGGCGACGTCGGCGGCGAACGCCGGCGGACGGGTGTCGCTGACCAGGACCGCGTTGCGCCGTTGGGACACGTCACGCGGGGCGTCGTCGCTCACGTACACCGCGTCGAGTTCGGGCACCGCGACCGCTGCGGCGGTGATGCCTCGACCGGCCTGCCAGAGCGCGACGTGCACAGCCCAATCCGAGCGTCCCGGGATTCCGAACTCACGCGAGCCGTCGAGCGGGTCGACGATCCACACCCGGTCCTGTGACAGCCGGGCCGGTGCGTCGGCGGACTCCTCCGACAGCACGGCGTCATCGGGGCGATGGGTGCCGAGTTCGCGTAACAGCAGAGCATTGGACGCTTCGTCGCCGGCGTCGCTGAGCTCCCGGCCGACCAGATCCCCGCGGCGCAGGGCGAGCAGCAGCTCACCGGCCTGCTGCGCGAGCCGGGCAGCCAGCCGAGCGTCGGACAGCCGTGCCGTCACGCGCCGAGCCGCTCGACCAGCGTCAACACGGTTGCGGCCTGTGCGGGAGCGTCGCCGTCCTCCGGGCGCAGCAGCAGCTCGGGCGAGGCGGGCGCCTGGTACGGGTCGTCGACTCCGGTGAAGCCGGCGAGCTGCCCGGCCCGCGCCCTGGCATACATGCCCTTCGGATCGCGGGCCTCGCAGACCTGCAGCGGGGTGTCGACGAACACCTCGACGAACGGCAGGCCCGCATCGGCGTGCACCGCGCGCACCTGGTCCCGGTCGGCGCGGTAAGGGCTGACGAGCGACACGACGGCGACCACGCCGGCGTCGGCCAGCAGCTTGGCCACCTCGCCCACCCGGCGGACATTCTCGGCCCGGTCGGTGGCACTGAAGCCGAGGTCGGCGCTGAGTCCGTGCCGCAGGTTGTCGCCGTCGAGCAGGTACGCGGGCCGTCCGGATGCGACCAGGCGGCGCTCCAGCTCGACCGCGACGCTCGATTTCCCGGACCCGGGCAGGCCGGTCAGCCATACCGTCAGTCCGCGACTCGCCCGCTCGTCACGCTTCACCGCACCCTCGTGCCACACGACCGCCGAGTCCTGCTGGCTCGGCCAATTGATCATGCCGGCGGCAACGGTGCTGTTGGTGGCCTCGTCGATCAGGATGAAGCTGCCCATCTCGCGGTTGCGGCGGTACGGGTCGAAGTGCAACGGCGCCTGAGTGCGCAGCCGGACCCGGCCGATCTCGTTGAGCGAGAGCTCGGTCGCGGCCTCGTCACGGTGCAGGGTGTTGACGTCAAGTCGGTAGTCGAGCTGTCGGACCGACGCCTTCGTCGCACTGGTCGTGTGCTGGACGGTGTAACGGGCACCCGGCGCGAGCGCCGACGTCGCGCTCAACCAGCACACCATCGCGTCGACGTCCTGGCCACTGTGCGGCCGGTTGGCCCGGCGGCAGATCAGGTCTCCGCGGCTGACGTCGACATGGTCGGCGAGTTGCAGTGTGACGGCCTGGCCCGCGAACGCCTCGTCGATCGGCGTGCCACCGGGACCCCAGATCGCCTGCACCGAGGTCACGAAGCCCGATGGCAGCACGATCACCTCGTCGCCGGGCTTGAAAACCCCCCCGGCGATCGTGCCGGCGTAGCCACGAAAGTCGTGCAACCGTGCGTCGGTCGACTGCGGGCGGATCACGTACTGCACCGGGAATCGCGCGTCGATGAGGTTGCGGTCAGAGGCGACGTAGAGCTCCTCGAGGTGGTGCAGAAGCGGCGGGCCTTCGTACCACGGCATCGCCGTGCTGCGCTGGACGACGTTGTCGCCGACCAGGGCCGACATCGGGATGAACGCCAGGTCGGCGATCTCGAGTTTCATGGCGAAGCGCCGGAAGTCCTCCCGGATCTCGTCGAAGCGCTCCGCTGAGTAGTCGACCAGGTCCATCTTGTTGACGCAGATGACCAGGTGGGGGATGGCGAGCAGGCTGGCCAGGAACGCGTGCCGCCGTGACTGCTCGAGCACGCCGTTGCGGGCGTCGATGAGGATCAGCGCAACATCGGCCGTGGAGGCGCCGGTGACCATGTTGCGGGTGTACTGGGTATGCCCGGGAGTGTCGGCGATGATGAACTTGCGTCGCGGAGTGGCGAAGTATCGATAGGCGACGTCGATGGTGATGCCNNCCCTGCTCGCGCTCGGCGCGCAGACCGTCGGTGAGCAGCGCGAGGTTGGGTTGGTCGTCGCCGCGGTCCCGGCTCGTCTGCTCGACTGCGGAGAGCTGGTCCTCGAAGATGGCCTTCGAGTCGAAGAGCAGCCGGCCGATGAGGGTGGACTTGCCGTCGTCCACGCTGCCCGCGGTGGCGATTCGCAACAGCCGCGACACTATTCGCCCCGGCTCTTCGCGTGAGCGCTCATCAGAAGTAGCCCTCCTTCTTGCGGTCTTCCATCCCGGCCTCGGAGATCCGGTCATCCGCGCGGGTTGCTCCCCGTTCGGTGATGCGAGCCGCGGCCACCTCGGTGACGACCGCTTGCGCGGTGTCGGCGCTCGATTCGACGCATCCGGTGCAGGTCGCGTCACCGACGGTGCGGAACCGGACGGTAGCCATGAAGGGCTTCTCGTCCTCGAGCAAGCTCAGGAAGCGGGTGTTGGCGAGCAGCATGCCGTCGCGCTCGATCACCTCCCGGCGGTGCGCGTAGTACAGCGGCGGGAGCTCGATGCCCTCGTCGCGGATGTAGGACCAAATGTCGAGCTCGGTCCAGTTCGAGAGTGGGAAGACCCGCAGGTGCTCGCCCTTGCGGTGCCGCGCGTTGTAGAGGCTCCAGAGTTCCGGGCGCTGGTTGCGCGGGTCCCACTGTCCCCACTCGTCACGGAAGCTGAACACCCGTTCCTTGGCCCGGGCCTTCTCCTCGTCGCGGCGCGCGCCACCGAAGACCGCGCCGAAGCGGTTCGCGGCGATCCCTCGCAGCAGGGCGGTCGTCTGCAGCCGGTTGCGGCTCGCGCGAGGGCCGGTCTCCTCGACCACCCGGCCCGCGTCGATGTCGTCCTGGACGCTGCTGACGATCAGCTGCAGGTTGAGCCGCTCGACGGTGCGATCGCGAAACTCGACCACCTCGTCGAAGTTCTCGCCCGTGTCGATGTGCATGACGGGAAACGGCACGGGCGCAGGCCAGAACGCCTTCGCCGCAACGTGCAGCATGACGACAGAGTCCTTACCGCCGGAGAAGAGCAGCGCCGGGCGCTCGCAGGTCGCCGCGACCTCGCGGAAGATGTGCACGGCCTCGGCCTCGAGCAGGTCAAGATGAGACAGCTCGTACGTAGCGGTCATCTGTGCCTCTCGTCGTCGACGGGCCCGCGTGGGCGTACGGGCGCCGGCACAGCCACCAACGCCGCGCGCCGCCCCGCTATTTCGGCGCCGCTCATCGCCGCGCCGACCTACAGGGTAGGGACACCGGCCGGGATCCTGTCCCGGAGTCGGCTGGGTGGCCGTCGGGTGAGCAGGGCCAGGTGTCCGGCTTCTGCTGCGCCAAGGCAGCGCTCAGGCCCGTACCTCCGATGCCAGCCGGACCCCGAACCCCACGAAGACCGTGGCCGTGACCCTGTCCAACCAGACCCGCAGGCGCCGCCGAGAGAGCATGCGACCTGCGGATCCGGCCAGGCGCCCGAGCAGGAGGTACCACAGCACGGCCTCGGCTGCCTGGAGCACCGCAAGGGCCATCGAGGTGGTGCCGACAGGCGCACCCGGCGGGATGAACTGTGGCAGGAACACCACGAAGAACACTCCGAGTTTGGGATTGAGCGCACACGTCAGCAATGCACGCCGGTACCCCCAACCGAAGGTGGGCAGCCGGGGCAGCCGCCGTGTGAGTGGTGTTGGTGTCGGTGATTCGAGCTCAGGCTCGCGCCGCGACGCGCGCAGGGCCTGCATCCCCAGCACGAGCAGGTACCCGGCACAGGCCAGCCGGAACGCGTCATAGGCCGCTGCGCTGCTGCGCAACGCCGCCGCGAGGCCCGCAGCCGCGGCCGCGCCCCACAGGACGAGGCCAGTTCCGACACCCCAGGCTGCCCGCACGGCCGCCGGTCGACCGCTCTTGACCGCCGTCGCCAGCACCATCGCGGTGTCGGGACCCGGCAGGATCGTGATCAGCGCCGCGGGCGCTACGTAGCTGATCATCGCATTGGCCAGGCTCACCTGGACGAGTCTGCCCCAAGCGATGCCATCAACGCAGCCGCGGTCCCGTCCGGGCAGTCCATCCGGCCCGCAGCTGGTCGGCCTCGGTGCGGGCATGGGCCGAACCGATACCGCATCCGCGGGATCGGCCGTATCTTCGTGACATTGATCGTCTGACCGGACTTGCCGGTCAGCGGAATTGGACGAGGGAGAGCACGATGCTGAAGGCTGTGATGCGCGGCGCGATCGCCGGAGCGGCGGGAACGACGGCGCTGAACGCGGTCACCTACCTCGACATGGCTGTGCGCGCCCGTCCCTCCAGCGACACTCCCCAACGGGCGGTGGCCACCATCGCCGAGCGGGCGGGCCATCCGGTCCCGGGACAGGGCGCGGAGCGGGAAAATCGTCTCGGCGGCCTCGGCCCGCTGGCCGGCATCGCCACCGGCGTCGGTATCGGCGCGGCGGCGGGTCTGCTCGGTCCGGTGGTGCGCCGGCTGCCCACCGTCGTCGGCGCGAGCCTGCTGGGCGCCGCCGCGATGGCCGGGTCGGACCTGCCGTTGACCAAACTCGGTCTCACCGACCCGTCCGCGTGGTCCAAGGTCGACTGGCTGAGCGACGTCGTCCCGCACTTCGCCTACGGTCTGATCACCCACAAGGCACTCCAGCGCCGGTAGCCGGCGACGGTCGGCAACGAAGACGGCCCTTCTATCGTCGCGTCCAGACGCTTGACGAGAGCAAACCCGGCCGGACCGACGGCACACAGCTATTGATGGGCGAGCGCATTCGTCTGTGCACAGTGTTCCGTGGTCGGCGCCGATGGCACGCGGGCTGATGCCTCCGCGCGACGTACCCTCGAATCGTGGCGGAGGTGATCACCGATATGCACCTCGGGGTCAAGCTGCTTCAGAGGTTGCTGGAGCAAGCCGGACCAGGCGGCACGGTCACACTCGGTGGCGCCGGGCTGTCCACCGAGTCGGGAATCCCCGACTACCGTGGCCCCTCCGGCGCCCGGCGCCGCTACGCCCCGATGACGTATCACGCCTTCGTCAGTGACGCGGCGGCCAGGCACCGGTACTGGGCCCGTAGTTACCTGGGCTGGCCTCAGATCGCGCGGGCGCGCCCCAACACCGGGCACCGCGCTGTCGCTGCTCTACAGGGGGCCGGACTGCTGAGCGCGGTGATCACCCAGAACGTCGACGGTCTGCATCAGGCCGCGGGTAGCGCAGACGTGATCGAACTGCACGGCGGGCTGGATCGCACGGTGTGCCTCGGCTGCGGTGACCGTGCATCGCGCCGCCTGCTCGGCGACCGGCTCAGCGCCGTGAACCCGGGCTTCCGCGCGGCGAGCGATGAGGTCAGGCCCGACGGGGACGTCGAGCTGTCCGAGGCAGAACTGGTCGGCTTCCAGATGCTCGGCTGCGTTCGGTGTGGCGGCATGCTGAAGCCCGACGTGGTGTTCTTCGGCGAGAACGTGCCTCTGGAACGCGTGCGGCGCTGCTACGAACTCGTCGAGGCGGCCGGGGCCGTACTCGTGCTCGGTTCGTCGCTGGCGGTGCGGTCCGGGCTGCGATTCGTACGGCACGCGGCGCAACGCGGCACGCCCGTGGCGATCGTCAACCAGGGCCCCACCCGCGGCGACGAACTCGCTGGGGTGCGCGTCGACGCCCCGCTCGGCGAGCTGCTGGCGGACCTGGCCGGCTGGTGAGGACTGGGAGATTCGGCCGCCGCGAGCCAAGTATTTTCATCGCGACCCCAGGGGATAGAAGCGGACGGGCCCAACGCAGCTTCCGGGCTGCACGACCAAGCGGGTTCCGTCGTGCAGGACGATGAGCTGCCCACCATTGACCGCGGAGAGCGCTGCACCGCTGTTCACGTCGAGCTCAGCTACCAGCGGCTGACAGGGGTCCTCGGCCGGTGGCTGAGCGGCCGGCGTGCGGGACCCGGCGGGGCCGAACGTCAGCAGGGCCACCAACGACAGAGGTGCCGCCGCGAGCCAGCCGAGCTTGGGCAGGCGGGCGCGCCGGCCACTCACGTGACGGAGCCAGGTGGGCCGGGGCCGGCGCGGACCGAACTCCAGCAGGTCCTCGTCGCCCATAGCGGCGCTGGGCTGGATCCAATCGAGGGCGTCGCGCATCTCACCGGCCTCCGACCAGGCGGCCGTCCGGATCGCAGCCGCGTCAGGAACACTAGTGTCGCAGGGCATCGCGGTCGTTGTCCGGGGCGCGGGCATCGAGCATGATCGCCCCATGAGCCACGAGGTGCGCGCAGTCGTCAGCCTGGCCCAGGGCGAGCCGGTCCGGGTCGAGACGGTGCTGGTCCCCGACCCCGGTCCGGGCGAGGCGCTGGTGCGGGTGCAGGCCTGCGGTGTCTGCCACACCGACCTGCATTACCGCGACGGCGGGATCAACGACCAGTTCCCGTTCCTGCTCGGCCACGAGGCCGCCGGGATCGTCGAATCGGTCGGCGACGGCGTCACAGACGTGGCCGCCGGAGACTTCGTGGTGCTCAACTGGCGGGCGGTCTGCGGCCGCTGCCGGGCCTGCCTGCGCGGACGTCCGTGGTACTGCTTCGTCACCCACAACGCCGAGCAGCGGATGACCCTCGCCGACGGCACGGAACTCTCGCCGGCGCTGGGCATCGGCGCGTTCGCCGAGAAGACGCTTGTACACGCCGGCCAATGCACGAAGGTCGATCCGGGCGTGCGCCCCGAAGTGGCCGGCCTACTCGGCTGTGGGGTGATGGCCGGGCTCGGTGCCGCCATCAATACCGCGCCCGTGCGGCGCGGCGACTCGGTGGCCGTCATCGGCTGCGGCGGTGTCGGCTGCGCGGCGATCGCGGGTTCCCGGCTGGCCGGTGCGTCGCGGATCATCGCCGTCGACATCGACGACCGCAAGCTCGCGGCCGCCCGCGAACTGGGCGCCACCGACACGGTGAACTCCCGCTCTCGGGATGCCGTCGAGGCGATCCGCGAACTCACTGGCGGCAACGGCGCCGACGTGGTGATCGATGCGGTCGGGCGTCCGGAGACCTACCGGCAGGCGTTCCACGGCCGCGATCTGGCCGGCACCGTCGTCCTGGTCGGCGTGCCCACGCCGGAGATGCGGCTGGAAATGCCACTGCTCGACTTCTTCGCCCGCGGCGGCGCGCTCAAGTCATCCTGGTACGGCGACTGCCTGCCCTCGCGCGACTTCCCGATGCTCGTCGACCTGCACCTGCAAGGCCGGCTGCCGCTCGAGAAGTTCGTCACCGACACGATCGCGCTGGATCAGGTCGAGGACGCGTTCGCGGCCATGTCGCGCGGTGACGTGCTGCGCTCAGTCGTCGTCTTCTGATTCGCGGCGCCCGAACTGGCGTAACACGGGGCTCATGCGTCACAATGGCCCCAGCACATTCAGTACACCTCTCGACCCGCACGGACCGCTGGGGAAGGCGTCGCCGTCGAGTCACTGGGAGGTGTGCGATGTCCAAGGCCCGCACCAGCGGTCCCGCGAGCAACCGCGCCATGCCGAACACGCGTGGCGTGGTCTACCTGCATTGCTGTCCGGCGGCCATCGCCCCCCACGTCGAGTGGGCCCTGGCCGGGGTGCTCGGACGGCCGGCCCGGCTGAACTGGACTGGACAGCCGGCCGCGCCGATGCACCTGCGGGCCGAGGCGGCCTGGACCGGTGCGATCGGTATCGGCGCCCGCCTGGCCGCGTCGATCCGTGCCTGGCCGATGCTGGTGTTCGAGGTCACCGAGGACGCCACCTGGGCCAGTGACGGCGAGCGGCTGGCCTACGTCCCAGGGCGCGGCTTCCACCGCAGCATGGTGTCGGCCAACGGCGACGTCGTGGTGGGCGAGGAGCGACTGCGCGGGTTGCTCACCCGGGCGAAGAGCGCCGAGGACTACGAGCATGGGCTGGCCGACCTGCTCGGCTCGGCGTGGGATGCCGAACTGGAGCCGTACCGACTCGGCGGCGACGGCGCCCCGGTGACCCTGCTGCACCAGGTCGTCTAGGCCGCGCTTTGCACCTTTCAGCGCCCCAAATCAGCCGGATCAGGGGCGCTGAAAGGTGCAAAGCCGCGAGGGTCAGAGCGGGATGTTGCCGTGTGCTCCGCGCGCCGCCGGTGCCGCGGCCAGTGCCTGGGCGATCGAGGCCCGGGTGTGCGCCGGGTCGATCAGCTCGTCCACCACTCCGAGCTCCATCGCCCGCCCGACACCGCCGGCCAGGCGCGCGTGTTCCTCGGCAAGCTGGGCATGCAGCGCCTCGCGTTCGCCGGGCTGGACCGCGGCGAGCTTCTTGCGGTGCAGGATGCCGACCGCGGCCGAGGCGCCCATGACCGCGACCTCGGCGCCCGGCCACGCGAACACCCGGTTTGCGCCCAGCGCGCGCGAGTTCATCGCGATGTAGGCCCCGCCGTAGGTCTTGCGGGTCACCAGCGTCACGCGGGGAACCACCGCCTCACCGAACGCGTGTAGCAGCTTCGCGCCCCGGCGCACGATGCCGTCCCATTCCTGTCCAACGCCGGGCAGGTAGCCGGGGACGTCGACGAGCACCACCAGCGGGATGCCGAACGCGTCGCACATCCGCACGAAGCGCGCGGCCTTCTCGGCGCTCGGCGAGTCGAGACAGCCGCCGAGGCGCAGTGGGTTGTTGGCGATGACCCCGACCGTGCGCCCGGTCAGGCGGCCCAGGCCGGTGACGATGTTCGGGGCCCACTTGGTGTGCAGTTCGAGGAAGGTGTCCTCGTCGAGGACGCCAGCGACGAGCGGGTGCACGTCGTAGGCGCGCTTCACGTTCTCGGGCAGCAGTGCCTGCAGGTCGCGGTCCGGCCCGATCAGACGCAGATCGAAGGAGCCCTGCTGCGCGAACAGGTCTACCGCATCGCGCGCGGCCGCGAACGCGTCGTCGTCCGAGCCGGTGACGATGTGGACGACACCGCTGCGCCGGCCGTGCGTGTCGGCGCCGCCGAGGGATTCCATGTCGACGTTCTCGCCGGTGACCGANNACGCGGCCCGACGCGCGGATCATCGCCTGGAACACCAGCCCGACCGCGTGCAGCGCCAATACTCCCTCGGCCAGGCGGGCGCCCCCGGAGTGCCACACGCCGATCACCGGAACACGCTCACGCACAGCCGCGTCGATCGCGTCGACGATGTGCTGGCACCCCTCAGCCCCCATCGCACCGCCCATCGTGGTGGCGTCGGTGCAGAAGGCGGTGGCCGCAGCGCCGTTGATGGTGCCTCGGGCGGCAAAGACTCCGCTGGTGTCTCGGGGCCGTAGCGCTTGAAGGGAGCCGCTGTCGAACAGCCTCTCGAGACGCAGTTCGGGATCGCGCGGGTCACGCGCCTCGAGGTCGGCGTCCGTGGGTGGTGCGGCGATCAGCGTCATGTGCAATTCCTTTCACGCCTTGCGGAACAACAGCGCGGCGTTGTGGCCGCCGAATCCGAACGAGTCGTTCAACGCGGCGGGGACGGTCATCGTGCGGGCCTCGCGCGGCACGTCGACGCGAACGTCGTCGTCGGGATCGTCGAGGTTGATGGTCGGCGGCACGATGTCGTCACGGACGGTGAGCACCGTGGCGATGGCCTCGATCGCGCCGGCGGCACCGAGCAGGTGACCTGTCATCGACTTGGTGGCGCTGACGACGGTCTGCTCGCCGAGCAGTTCGGCAATCCACCTGGCCTCGGCGGCGTCGCCGGTCGGGGTCGACGTGGCGTGGGCGTTGACATGCACCACGTCGGCGGGTTCCACCCCGGCGCGCGACATCGCGAGCTTCGCCGCGCGCCGCTGGCCGTTGCCCTCGGGGTCGGGCGCAACGATGTCGTAGGAGTCGGCCGTCACACCGGCGCCGCCGAGCACGGCGTAGGGAGTGCGTCCGCGCGCCCTGGCCGACGAGCGTCGTTCCAGGACGAGCACGCCGGCGCCCTCGCCGAGCACGAAGCCGTTGCGCGCCTTGTCGAACGGCCGTGACGCCCGCTGCGGCTCGTCGTTCCGGGTGCTCATCGCCTGCATCTGCGCGAAGCCGGACATGGTGAGCGGATGGATGCATGCCTCGGTTCCGCCGACGACCACGACATCGGCCCGGTCGAGGGCAATGAGGTCGAGCCCGTAGGCAATCGCCTCGGCACCCGACGCGCAAGCACTGACCGGGGTGAACACCCCGCTGCGTGCTCCGACCTCGAGGCCGACGTGCGCCGCGGGGCCGTTGGGCATGTCCATCGGGATGAGGAGGGGGGAGACCCGGCCCGGCCCCTTCTCCAGCATGACGTCGTGCTGATGTATCAGGCTGGTGACGCCGCCGATCCCGGTGCCGATCACGACCGCGACCCGCTCGGGGTCCAGGCCGTTCTCGTCGGACCTGCCGGTGAAGCCGGCGTCGGCCCAGGCTTCGCGGGCGGCGACTATCGCCGCCTGCTGAGCGCGGTCCAGGCGCCGGGCCCGCACCCGCGACAGCGTCTCGGCCGGGTCGACGGCCATCGGCGCGGCGATGCGCACCTTCAGCTCGGCGGCCCAGTCGTCGGTGAGGGCCACGACGCCGGAGCGGCCTTCGAGCAGGCCGGCCCAGAACGTCGCCACGTCACCACCGAGTGGAGTGGTGGCGCCCATACCGGTGACGACGACGTCTTCCGTTCGCGGCAGCGA
>QHCC01000101.1 GCA_003243915.1 Pseudonocardiales bacterium
GACACAAATCCGCTGTCATGACGCTCGACCAGTACGGCCACCTCTTCGACGACCGACTCGACGACGTCGCGGACCGACTGGACTTGGCGGCGGAGTCCTTCGTCAGTTCGAATCGTGAGCGCAGCGACAACGTGCGGTCGCTTCCGACTTGACGTGCGGTATCCGTCGATCTCGCGCACGTCAATTGCTAGTCGATGATCGCGCAGATCGGTCCGTATGTATCGCTCGGAAGGCCGTCGATTGAATCCATCCGCTCTTGCCGATGATGTGCCACTACGCGATCCTCGACGCCTGCAGCGACGGCGAGGCCACTACCTGGCTCGAACCGGTCGCGAACACCGGCTACTTCGCTGCCGCCGGGGGCTGACGGCGCTCTCGGACGAATCAGCCCGCGACGAGCACCACCAGCGTCTCCGGGCGGACCCGTCGTAATCCATCGCCTCGGCGCCGGCGTCGCTCGTCGTGATGGCCTGGAACGCATCCATGTCGGCGACGTCCGCGCTCAGGCCGACCCGGTTGGGGTCCGACGGGTCTGGGCTGTCGTAGGGTCCGGGCACCCAGGAGCACCGGGTATGGCTTTCAGTTCCTGCCGAGTGATGGCCTCGCTTGATTGGCCGCCCGGTGCTCCGGGAGGCGTTGACCGCTGATTGAGATCTGCGCCTTGATCGCTGCGTAGGGAATGGACGGCGAGCATCGACGGGGCACCCGGGTCATCGAGCAGAGGAGCAGTGGATGGATCTCGTCGAGCATGCGTGGGCCGGTATCGACACCGGCAAGGGCCACCACCACGTGGTGGTCATCGACAGCGACGGTCGGCGCATGTTGTCGCGTCGGGTCGTCAACGGCGAACCCGATCTGAGCGAGATCATCGGCGCGGCGATGGCGGTGGCGACGAGATCATCTGGGCGATCGATTTGGCTGACGGTCCCGCGGCGCTGGTAATTGCGCTGCTCCTCGAGCGTGGCCAGCGACTGCTCTAGCTCGGCTGGCGGGGCGGCGGGCTCGGAGACGAACGCGACCGACGCGCGCAGATCCATGAACAGTTCCAGAAGCACGATGTGCACCGGCGCGAACGGGGGCCTCCTGATGCAGCGCGAGACGTCCAAAGCCGTGGCGCTCAACCGGGAGTTGGTTGCCTGCCGGGTGTACTTTCGATGCTGCAGTAGACGATGCCCCGTCCGAATGAGGGAGATAACGATGCCGCATGCGCTGGTAATGCAAGTCAAGCTGCTTGACGGAGGCGAGTCCGAAGAAGGCCTGCGGCTTCTCAAGGAGATGGTGGTGCCGCAGGCCAAGGCACAGGCGGGCTTCCAGCGGGGTACGTGGATGAACCACGGCGGCGACGGCATGGGTGTCGTGGTATTCGACTCAGCCGAACACGCGCAGGCGGCGCAGGAGGATCTCAAGCCACCGCCCGGCGGCCCTGAATTGGTGTCGAGTGTGATTTACGAGGTGGGTGCCGAGGCCTAACCGCGCAGAGCCCCTGGCATTCGTGTGGGGTTCCAAAACTCAGGCGTCGCATTTTTCGGGCGGCTATGCGGCGGGGTGGTACTCGTTGATGAGCCCGCCGAGAATGGCCTTCACCCCGGTTGGTGGACACGGGGCTATGCGGCTTGTTGATCTGCCGCGGTCTGGTTGCAGTGTTGCAGTTCGAACTGGACGGGGCTGATCTTGCCGATCGAGGAGTGCCGGCGCCGGCGGTTGTAGCGGTCCTCGATCCAGGCGCCGACCTCGAGCCGGGCGCGGGTCTTGGTGGGCCATACGCGGCGGTAGTAGAACTCGGTCTTCAACGTGGCGAAGAACGATTCGGCCATCGCGTTGTCCCAACACACCCCGGTGCGTCCCATGGATCGGGTGATGCCGTTGTCGGTCGCGAACTTCGTGATCTGAGCCGAGGCGTATTGCGTTCCCCTATCGGCGTGAAACACGACCTTCGCTGGCAGTTCGCCGCGCAGCGTGATCGCCATCTGCAGCGCCTGTTCGACCAGATCGGCGCGCATGTGCTCAGCGATGGCCCAGCCGATCACCCGCCACGAATGAGCGTCGATGACGGTGGCCAGATACAGCCACCCCTGCCACGTGCGCAAATACGTGATGTCGCCAACCCAAACCCGGTTCAACACCCCGGTGTCCCAGGCCCGCTTCGCCGCATCGGGTGGGTAGGCATCGGCGTGATCAACGATCGTCGTGGTGCGCCACCTGCGGGGGCAGATCCCGCGCAGCCCGAGCCGGCGCATCGTCTTGGCGACGGTCTTGGCCG
Source organism: Pseudonocardiales bacterium (assembly GCA_003243915.1). Lineage (GTDB taxonomy): Bacteria > Actinomycetota > Actinomycetes > Mycobacteriales > Jatrophihabitantaceae > QHCC01. Next base: position 2,261 of record QHCC01000101.1, read on the forward strand.
AGATGATCTCCCCGTCGGCACGCAGGTCAGCGGTGATCCGCGGGGAACCCGATACCTCGTCGGACTCGCCGTGAAACCAGACGATCTTGGCCTCGATCCGCTCGGCGCGCAGAGCCCGTGCCGACGGCGCGCGGGTGAGCCAGGCGTAGAAACCCGACCGCGACACCTCCAGCAGTCGGGCCATCCGGACGATGCTGAAGTGGCTCTTCTCCGCGTGCATCAGTGCGAACGCTTCTCGTTCGTATCCGAGGCTTCCTGGGCGAAGAAGAGTGACGCTTTTTTCAAGAACGCCCGATCCATCTTCAACTCCGAGTTCTCCTTGCGCAGCCTGGCTAACTCGGCCCGCTCGGTCTCGCTCAACGCCCCATCACCGTCGTCCTGCCGAGCCCGGTAGACATTGACCCACCGACCCAGCGTGGACTCCTGAACGCCGAGCTCGCGAGCCACCGTAGCCACCGCACGAACAGTGTTGATCACCAGCCTCACGGCCTCGTCCTTGTACTCAGGAGTGAACTCCCGACGCTGTCTTCCCATGACGAACATCCTCACCTACAAGGTGTCCACCGTTCGGGGTGAAGGCCAGAATTGGCCGGCGGATGACTGGCGTGAGGGCATCGGTATGGGCGGGCTGGGTAGGTGATGGCGGTCGGAGGGCTTGGCCTCGGTGCGGCCGTTGGTGGTTGTAATGGCAGACATAATCGGCGAGCATTTGGCGGAGGTGGCGTTGTCCGAAGATCAGCATCCGGTCGGTCAGTTCGGCTCGTACCGTGCGGACGAATCGTTCGGCGTATCCGTTGGCCTGTGGGCAGCGGGGTGGGATCTTCACCGCCGTGATGGCGGTGTCGGCGAACACGGTGTCAAAGGATGCGGTGAACTGTCCGGCGCGGTCACGGATCAGGAAGCGGAACTCGGCTGCACGATCGTCGAGGTCGGCGACCAGGTTGCGGGCCTGCTGCGTGGTCCAGGGTCCGTCGGGGTTGGTGGTGGTGCCCAGGATGTGGACGTAGCGGGTGTTGATCTCGATCACGAAGAACACGTAGATCCGCTGCAGCGTCACGGCGCAGTCGACGTGGAAGAAGTCGCAGGCCAGCATCGTCGATGCCTGGGTACGGAGGAACTGCCGCCAGGACGTGTCGTCGGCTCTGATCGGAGCGGGCGGCGTCCGACGCCGCTTCACGACGCGCCGGATCGTCGAAGCGCCGACCCTGCGGCCGACCTTCAACAGTTCGCCCTGGATGCGCTGGTAGCCCCAGGTCGGATTCTGCTTCGCGAGTTGGCCGATCAGCGCCGCGAGTTCGGGATCGATAGGTGGGCGGCCGGTGCGGTGTGGGTGGGTCCACTTCTTGGCGACCAGCTGACGATGCCAGCGCAGGATCGTCGCCGGCGTGACCAGCCGATGTCTGAGTAGCTGGCGGGGGACGTGTCGGCACAACGCGCTGAGTAGGGCGCGGTCGGCCCAGTCCAGACGTGGTTTCGGGTTGGTTCGGCGCAACACTGCGACTTCGTGGCGCAGCACGAGCAGTTCGGCGTCCTTCGACGCCGAGGACCGGGCCAACAGCGCCAGCCAGCCGCTGAGTCGGACCAGGAGCAGGTAGAGCAGGCGCATCGACACGAGAGGTGATCTTGCCTAACGGCGTCTGAGGCGGTGCGCGCAGGCTTTTGGAACCCTTCAGGCCTCGTCAACGAACCTGGGCCTCGCGCAATTGTGATAGATGTTCACCCCGGTCGACGGTTAGGGCGGCCCTGGTGAGCCAACCCCGGTTGGCCCAGCCGGCCCTGGAGCACGCAGAGACACCCGAAGGTGGACGTGGTTGGACGTCGCTATCGACAGAGCGCGGGGCGGACTGACGCTCCTCGTCGCGTCAGACGATTGATCATGCTGCCGTGACGGAACGCCTGGGGCCAAAATCCAGGAGGGGCCCGATCACTTGACGAAACGCACGGGGATGCGGTCGTTATCGTCGGCCCCACGTGACGGCGTGGGTGATAGCTGTTGGAAGACCCGCGATCAGTTCCGGATCAGGGCTCGCGCCGAGGGCGTCGTTGACCGTGGAGAAGGCGATGCGCATTGCGATGAAGACCGTGACGGCCATGATCTGGGCCTCGTCGAATCCGGTGTCGCGCAGCGCCTGAACATCGGCCGCCGTGGTGCTGTTGGGGTCACGTGCGATGGCGCGCGCCCAGGCCGCGAGAACCTGTTCGGGTGGGGCCAGCGCGGAGTCGTTGCCGACCAGGACGCCCGCCGCGAGTTCGGCGTTGGCCGCCTTGGTCAGCTTTCCACCCCATGCGAGGGAGCAGTAGGAATCTCCGAGCGTCGAGGCGGTGGCTGCGATGAGGATCCCGCGGGTACGCACGTCGAGCCGGCCCAGCTTGACGCACTGGCCAAGCAGATCGAAGAGCCCGTCGAGCGTGGCTGGCATGTGGCCCCAGAGCCGGGAGGCATTCATGACGTAGCCGAGTTCGTCGAGATCGCTCTGGCGCAACTGTTCGGCTTCGGCCGATGCGGGCGCGGCGGCGAGGAAATGTCCCGATACCTCGTTGTCGTGGGCGGGCGGCGTGTCCACCGGCTTGGTCGCGATGTAGCCGACGACAAGGATGACCGCTCTCAGCGGCAATCCGTCGCGGACGAGTTCGGCGGCGGCCGCCCTGGCGTGGGCCAGGAAGGCCTCCTCGCCGACGGCCTGGATAGCCTCATACGCCGGGCCGGTCGAGGCTAGCGAGCGCGCGTAGTGATCGGGGTCCGCGAATTCCCAGGCGAAGGGGATCTCGCATCGTTGGACGTCGCGGAAACCCCACGTGGTCAGTAGCTCCTCTCCGGCGCCGGGGCGCCCAAGGCTGACCATCGCCGCTTGGTTGGCGACCTTCTCCCGCGTCGCCAGGGTGAACGGTGCGAGCGCCCACGCTCCAGGAGACGCCTTGATGTGGCCCCACACGGTGAGCCCCATGCGGCCACCGGGCCGAAGGACGCGCCGCACCTCCGCCACCGCATCCGGTGTCGTCCCCCAGATTCCGCGGAAGCTGGTGACCACGTCGAACGTATCGTCGGCCCACGGGAGGGCATGCATATCGCCGACCTGCAGGTCCGCCTGAGGCGACCGATCGCGAGCGACCGCGATCAGGCGCTCTGACGCGTCCAGGCCGGCAACCGCTGCTCCACGAGCAGCACACAACTCGACCGCAAGACCGGAACCGCACGCCACATCGAGGACGCGGTCGCCAGAACCGACTCCGAGCAGCTGGTGCAGGGCGACGTACTCGCGGCAGTTGGCCGGTTCGCTCAGCGTGGCGAAGTCGACCGCCCGGCGGCCCCAGCCCTCGTCCACAACGGTCCACTGGCCCGGCGCCGGGGCAGGCGGTTCTAGATGGGAGTCGCGTTCGGATGGCATAGGCCGACGATAGGACAATCCCACGCTGGGTCGGCGCAACGTTCCGAATCAAAAATGTGATCATGCCGCTGACGAAGCACGCTGGAGCGCGCATCGAGCCGTCGATAGGCGCGGCACGATGGCTCGGTTGATCTCTTGTCACGTTGCGCGGATCGGTCGCTATGTGCGGCTGGCCATGGGTGGTCTTGACCCGGTTTGGCGGACACGATGTCGTCACGCGACTGCGTGGTTTTCGAAGTCTATGGGGCTGCGGTTGTGCAGGCGCTGCTGAATGCGGTCGGGGTTGTAGAACCCTTAATGGCATCCGTTGGGACGCCCGTAGAAGCCTTGGCCGTCGAGGCCTGAGTTCGAGAGTGGCGCCCGCGAGCAGCGCGTCGTTGGTGTCAGACCTGTGGAAGACATCGGGCTCGACCCGGCGATACGAGAGTGGTCGGCATCAGCGGCGCGCCTTGCTAGCGCGCACCGGTCGGCCTTCGACTCTGGTGTGGTCAGTGCTGGCGGGTGCGAGCCTTCGTTTGTTGCAGACCTTGAGTCTTGACCGAGTTCGGGCGCCGCCGGCGGCGGGAGCAACGGCTCGTGAGATGTCGTGCCTGGAGCACTGTCCATTAGGGCGCCGTATCCCGCATCGGCTTCGAGAGCGGAGGCAACGCAGATGGCAGCGGTGGCATGCGGGATCGACTGGGCCGAAGGCCATCACGACCTGGCAATTGTCGAAGAGGCCGGGGCAGTGCTGGTCGCGGAGCGGATCAGCAATGACGCCGAAGGGTTGAGCCGGCTGCTCGCTGTGCTGGCTGACTACGACCCGATCGGCGAACAGTTACCCGTCGCGATCGAGACCAGCACCGGGCTGCTGGTGGCCGGCCTGCGTGCAGCCGGTCGGGAAGTGTTTGCGATCAATCCACTCGCAGTCTCTCGGTATCGCGATCGGTATCGGAGCTCAGGTGGGAAGTCAGACGCCTTCGACGCGATGGTGCTGGCCAATGTGTTGCGCACCGATCGGCCATCACACCGGCAGTTGCCCGACGACAGCCCGGCAGTGCAGGCGCTTCGCGTGTTGACCCGAGCGCAACAGGACGCGGTTTGGGAGCGCGCCGAGCTGTGCAACCGAATCCGTGCGCTGCTCAAGGCGTTCTTCCCAGCCGCTCTCGATGCCTTTGAGCGTGGCGGCAAGCACCAGCTGCACTCGTCGGCCTGTCGGACGATCTTGCAGATCGCGTCGACGCCGTCCGACGCGGCACGCCTGTCGCAATCGCGCCTGGCCGCGGCGCTGCGGCGAGCGGGCCGAACACGCGGCGTTGAGGCTGAAGCTGGTCTGTTGCGCGACCTTCTGCGCCGTGAGCAGATGCGCCAACTACCCGCCGTCGAGCAGGCGATGGGAATGCAACTACGCGGCATCGTGCGTCAACTCGACGCCGTCAGCGCAACTCTGGATGAGCTCGAACCGGCGATCGAGGCCGCCTTCACTGCCCATCCCGACGCCGCGATCGTGGCCAGCTTCCCCGGCCTCGGCGTGCAACTTGGCGCGCGCATGCTCGCCGAGATAGGCGACGACAAGACCCGTTTCGCCGACGGCCGGGCGCTCAAAGCGTTCGCCGGCGCAGCTCCGGTCACCCGGGCTTCGGGCAGGAGCCGCTTCGTCCACGCCCGTCGTGCGAAGAACGATCGCATCGCCGCCGCCGGCTATGTCTGGGCTCTGGCCGCCGTCCGCCACGATCCACTCTGGGAACAGCGATACCGAGCCCGACGAGCGGCAGGGGACCGTCACGTCGCCGCTCTGCGCAAGATGTTCAACAGCATGCTGGGCAAGCTCCACCACTGCCTCACGACCGGCCAGCCCTACCAGCCCGACCTCGCATTCGGACCGGTCAAGATCGCCGCTGCTTGACACCTTCGGTTGGTGAGATGTCTCGATGTAGTCGAACAGCGCGGTCCGGAGGGCAGCTCTGGTGGACCAGGTGGTGCGTTGGTGGATCCAGGCCAGCTCCCGTTTGAGAGTGGCGAAGAAGGACTCGACGGCGGCGTTGTCGTAGCAGCTGCCGACGGCGCTGAAGGACTGATCCAGCTCCAGCTCGCCCAGACGAGTGGAGAAGGCGAGCGACGTGTAGACCGCGCCGCGATCGGAATGATGCACCACCCGGCGGTCGGGTCGTCGCCGTGCGAAGCCCATCACCAGCGCGTCGCCGACGAGCTCGGCGTTGACCGCGCTGCCCATGGCCCAGCCCACGACACGGCGCGACCACAGATCAAGAACGGCAGCGAGATAGAGCCAGCCCTCGCCGGTGCGGATCTGGGTGACATCGGCGGCCCAGAGCACGTCCGGCCCGATGGGGTCGAAGTTGCGACGCACCAGATCAGCCGCGGTCACGACGACCTCGCAGCGGGCGGTGCGCCAACGGCGACGCGTGTGCGCGCCCACCTGGTGGTGCGCGCGCATCAGCCTGGCCACCCGTTTGCGGCCGCAGCGCCAGCCGGCACGCTCAAGCTCCGCGTGCACTCGAGGAGCGCCGTAGGTGCGGTGCGAACGCTCGTAGATCATCGCGATCGCTTCGCTCAGCCGCGTGTCGGTCTGTTGCCGCGGCGAGGCCGGTCGGGCGAGGAAGGCGTAGAAGCCCGAGCGGGAGACCGCCAGAACTCGGCAGAGCCGCTTGACGCCATAGGCGTGTCGATGATCGGCGACGAATCGGAAGCGGCAGACCGGATCGTCTCCTGGGCGAAATAGGCGGCTGCCTTGCGGAGAATCTCTTTCTCCGTCCGCAGCTCCTCGACCTCGCGTCGCAGCCGGCGCAGCTCTTCGAACTCCGACGGGCTCACCGACAACGGGTTCGCCTGCCTCGCCTGCTCGGCGACCTCGTTCGCGACCCAGTTGCGCAGCGTCGTCTCATTCACCCCAAGACGGCGCGCCACCGATGCTCTGGACTCATTGCTGGCCAACGCCATCTGCACTGCCTCATGCCGGAACTCATCCGGGTACCTCGACGGACGTCCCATGCCGGGACTCCTTCCTCCGGCCCTCGGCCAGAATCAGGTGTCCACCAAAGCGGGTCAAGTGCAGGGCGGCAACAACAAGCAGAACCGGTGCGGTCATAGCCGATCAGCGCGCAGTCGAGATGATCGTGAAGGTTCGCCGTGATCGTGTGTCGGGACGTCTCGTTCGACCGTTGGTGACATCTGGCAGGTTTTTGTGCGCAGGCAACCCGCTGGGGCGTCGCCGTCGTCTTGATAAGCAGAACGCACGAAAGGAGGGGGCAACCGTGGCAGAGGCGGACCGGGCCGCGTTTGAGGGATTCGTCGCCGTGCACGGAGACCGACTGCTGCACACCGCCTACGGCCTGTGCGGCGACTGGCAACATGCCGAGGATCTCGTCCAGCAAGCGCTGACTGCAGTGGCACGGCGTTGGGGCGCGATCGAGTCCAACCCGGTCGGCTATGCCTACCGCTGCGTGGTGCGCTCGAACATCGATCGGTGGCGAGCGCTGAGTCGTCGTCCCGAGGTACTACGCGACCCGCACGACATTGCCGCGGCCGGGCCGCCGATCTCGGACGCGCACAACGACGGCGCGGTTCTCGCCGCCCTGCGCATGCTGCCGCCGCGCCAGCGCGCCATCGTCGTCCTGCGTTACCTGCAAGACCTGTCCGAGGCCGACACCGCGGAGGCTCTTGACATCAGCATCGGCGCTGTCAAGAGCGGCGCGTCCCGCGGTCTGGCCCGACTGCGGCAAACGACCCTCGAGGAGTCGAACAATGAATGACGAACCTGCCATCGCCACCCTGCGGCGCGTGATGAACGCAGAGACCCGCGGGCACCGCCTCGACCCCGGCCTAGCCAGCGCAGCCTGGACGGACGCACACGCCACCCGGCCGCGCCGAATTCGCACCTGGCTCGCCGTCGCGGCCAGTGTGGTCGCGGTGGCCGGCGTCGCGGCCACCCTCACCTTTACCCGGGGTGAGGACAGCACGACTCCGCCGGCCGGATCGTCAGCCTGTACCGGGAACATCTCGACCGCCACTCTGCCGACATGGGCGCGCGCCGGGTTCAGCCCGGCGGGGCTGCACACCCCGCACGTGTTCAGCGCGAACGGAGAAATCGTCGGCATCCTCTTCGTCGAACTGCGCGCGCGCCAGCCGGAGGGGACAAACAACAAGATCCTCTGGGTCGCGAAGGACGGTTACGGCACCCTGCATATCACCGCGCAACTCGAGGGATCGGACACGACGGCAACCCGGACGGTCAGCCTAGGGCCATCTATCGTCGACCTCCCGGCGGCCGGCTGCTGGCAGATGACGCTGACATGGCCCGGGCATAGCGACACCATCGCATTCCGGTACCGATAGTGGGGCCGAACGCGAAGGACTCCAGCGGTGTGCAGCTTCCTGTCGACGGTGATCCGCGGGCGCGTTCCGCTTACTCACCCCGCTGCGCGGATGGGCACGTTCAACCCGCTGCGCGGCGGTGCGCTCATAGCCGCTGTCGCTGCGCAGCACGGCGATGCCGCTGATGCCGCACGGTTCGACGCATGCCGAGCCGTCGATCTCGCGCAGCGTCCGCCGCTTACGGCGGCGCGCAGATCGATCTGATTGAGGATCGAGGGCA
>QHCC01000102.1 GCA_003243915.1 Pseudonocardiales bacterium
GTCGGCGTGAAGGCCGTCGGCGTGAAGGCCGTCGGCGTCGAGCCGCCCGGCGTCGGCGCCGGGCGCCGCATTGCCCGTCGGCGGCCGGCAGCCGAGCGAGCAGTTGCCCGTGCCCCGCGCGGGGTGCGGTCATGACGCCGGCGCGCCCCGCGCCACGCCGCGCGATCGTGCTCGGCGGCGGCGGTGTGCTCGGGTTCGCGTGGATCCTCGGCGCATTGTCGGCCTTGGAGGCTGTCGCCGGGTTCGACGTCCGCGACGTTGACATCGCGGTGGGGACCTCTGCCGGGTCGGTCGCGGCCGGCCTGCTCGGCTGCGGGGTGCCGCTCGACGCGATCTGCCGGCACCACCAGGGGATGCCTGCGCCGGCCGATCCGCCGATCGCCTACGACTATGCCGGCGCGACCGGCGGCGCCCTACCGCCACGTCCTGGTTTATGGCCCGGCTCGCCGCGGTTGCTGCTCGGCGGGCTGCGCCATCCGCTGCGGCTGTCGCCGATTGTCACCCTGGCCGGTCTGCTGCCCACCGGGCGCGGCACATTGGCGCCCGTGCACGACTTGATGGCCGGCGTGGCCAGCGAGGCGGGTTTCGCAGAGCGCTGGCCGGCCCGACCGCGCCCATGGGTCGTGGCTGCGGACTACCACGTCGGCCGGCGAATCGTGTTCGGCCGGGACAACTTCGCGTCGCGGGCCGCCATCCGGAGCGCCGACGGGGTACATCAGCGCAGCGCAGCGGACGTCGTCACCGTGCCGCGCATCATCCGACGGGCATCCCTGGCCGATGCGGTGACGGCATCGTGCTCCATCCCGGCCTGGTACCCGCCTACGGTGATCGACGGCGTGCCCTACATCGACGGCGGAACGTTGTCCAACGCGTCGGTCGACGTGCTGCAGGGCACCGGGGTCGGGGAGGTCTACGTCCTCGCGCCGATGGCCTCGGTGGAGACCGACCGCGCACGAACCCCGATCGGGCGGGTCGAACGACTGGTGCGCCGCGCGATCACCAGGGGCATCCTGGCCGACGTCGCTGCGCTGCGCGCGACAGGCATGCGGGTGTACCTGGTGACGCCCGAGCCGGCCGATCTGGCGGTGATCGGGCTGAATCTGATGAACCCGGCCCGCCGCACGGAGGTGTTCGAGACGGCGCAGGGCACTGCGGCCGGTCAGCTCGCTCGCCAGCTGTCGTCCTCGGCGGGCCGGGCGGCCGCTCGGGTGGCAGGGGACTTGCCTGGGCAGACGCCGGCGTGAGGGTGTATCTCCCCTCGACGACGACCGGGCTGCGGGAGCTCGTCGACACCGGTGCTGTCGGTAAGGCCGCGATGACGGCCTTCGCGGTGACCCCTGGATTGCGCGAGTGGTACGTCGACGACGACCTGGAAGAACTCGAGTACGCCGCAATGATGGAGGCCTCGCGCGCTTCGTTGCGCCTGCTCGACGGCGAGCCTGCTGCCGCGCGACGGCGCGTTGTCCTGGCGGCCGAGCTCGCCGATGGCGCGCTGGCGGTGCGCGACGACCTCGACCGCGGAGTCGTGCAGATCGTCGGGGCGCTACCCCTGGCGCACGTCGTCGCCCTGCATGTGGACAGTGCCGACGCCGAGACGGCCGTTGCAGAAGCGGCGCAGTTGATCGCTGCGGCTGATCTCGGCGACCCGGCCGCGCAGGATGCCGTGGACGACGCGGAGGGCTTCGAGCTGTGCTGGTATGCCAGTCAGGAGATCGCGGCGTTCGTCGATCTGCTCTGAGTCGAGCCCTGCGTGGCACGATCGGGTCATGGACGCAATCACTCACCCGCCGATCCCGGTCAACGAGCCGATCCGCAGCTACGGCCCGGGCAGCGCCGAACGCGACAGCCTCGCAGTGGCCCTGCGGGACGTCGCGGCAGCTCCGGCGGAGCTGACCATGACCGTTGCCGGTGAGCACCGAATGGCCGGCGGCGACCGACTCGACGTCGTCGCGCCGCATTGCCATACCCAGGTGCTGGGCACCACTGCCCAGGCCACCGGCGCCGACGTCGAGGCTGCGATCGGCGCGTCGCTCGCCGCTGCGGCCGGGTGGCGCGAACTGCCCTTCGACGAGCGGGCCGCCGTATTCCTGCGCGCCGCGGACCTGTTGTCGACGACGTGGCGCGACACCCTCAACGCGGCAACCATGCTCGGTCAGTCGAAGACAGTGCAGCAGGCCGAGATCGATGCCGCCTGTGAACTTGCCGACTTCCTGCGCTTCAACGTGCACTTTGCCCGGCGGATCCTGGAAGAGCAGCCGGAGAGTTCGGCGCTCACCTGGAACCGCTCGGACTACCGCCCGCTCGAGGGCTTCGTCCTGGCGATCACGCCGTTCAACTTCACCGCTATCGCCGGCAATCTGCCCTCGGCACCGGCGCTGCTCGGCAACGTGGTGGTGTGGAAGCCGTCCCCGACGCAGCAGCTGGCGGCACACCACACCATGCGCCTGTTCGAGGCCGCCGGGCTGCCACCTGGCGTGATCAACCTGGTGACCGGCGACGGTAGCGCGGTCAGCGAGGTCGCGCTCACGCATCCGATGCTCGCCGGCATCCATTTCACCGGTTCGACGGCGACCTTCCAGCAGTTGTGGCGCACGGTGGGCAATTCGATCGCGTCCTATGCGTGCTACCCACGCCTGGTGGGCGAGACGGGGGGCAAGGACTTTGTCGTCGCTCACCCCTCCGCGGACCCGGCAACGCTGGTGACCGGCCTGGTGCGCGGCGCGTTCGAGTACCAGGGCCAGAAGTGTTCGGCTGCCTCGCGCGCGTACGTGCCGCGCTCGCTGTGGCAGCGCGGGGTGCGCGACGAACTCGTTGCGGTGACCGACTCGTTGACCTATGGCGACGTCACCGACTTTGCGAACTTCGGGGGCGCAGTGATCGACCGACGCGCCTTCGATCGGCTCAGTTCGGTGCAGGACCGGTTGCGTGTCGAAACGTCCGCGACGGTGATCGCCGGCGGCAAGAGCGATGACAGCATCGGCTACTTCGTGCAGCCGACCGTGGTGGAGTCGAGCGACCCCGAGCACGAGGTGTTCCGCGCCGAGTACTTCGGCCCGTTGCTCGCAGTACATGTCTATGACGACGCGCGCTGGCGCGAGACGCTGACCCAACTGGAATCGGTGTCGCCCTACGCGCTGACCGGCGCCGTGTTCGCCCGGGACCGTACGGCGATCGTTGAAGCCTCGCAGGGCCTGCGCTTCGCCGCCGGGAACTTCTACGTCAACGACAAGCCGACGGGTGCCGTCGTGGGCCAGCAACCCTTCGGCGGCGCCCGCGCGTCGGGGACCAACGATAAGGCCGGCTCGGTGTGGAACTTGCTGCGCTGGGCCTCGCCGCGCTCGATCAAGGAGACTTTTGTGGCACCGACCGAACACCGCTACCCCCACATGGACTGAGCTCACGCCAGCGCCACCTGGATCGGGATCGGTGCGGCCGCGAACTCGGCGCCCCACCCGCCGTCGCCGACCAGCACGCCGCGCCCGGCGGCGGTGGGGCCACGGCGATACGGCAGTCGCCGCCCGACGAGGTCGCCGTCGCCTGGACCGGGTTGTAGCACCAGCGCGCAACGGCTTCGGCGAACCTCGACGGCCACCCCGCGGAAGGTGAGGGGCAGCTCGTCGCTGCTGCCCGCAACGACGGCAGCCAGCCCGGCCGGAGCGGAGCGCACCGCGGCGCCCAGCGCGTCGCCGAGCGCCGTATCGAGAAACGTTTCGCTGTCGTCGACAAGCAGCAGGGTGCGGTGCGGCCCGGCCAGGACGGCTGCGCTGGCCGGAGCGTCGGGAGCCAAGACGGCGATCCCGTGAGCTTCGGCGGCGCCGACGAGCGACGATCGGCGCGCTGCCGCGACCACGACGGCCACCCCGTCACGGAGAGCCTGGATCAGCAGCGTGCACAGTGCGCTGCTGCGACCGGAGCGCGGCGGTCCGGCGATGAGCAGCCGGGCGGCCCCGGCGAACAGGTCCGCGCTAAGGGCCTCGGCCGCATCGCCGCCCGTGCCGAGGGTGAAGCGTCCCGGGACTGCGGGTAGCTCGGCGAGCGCGATGCGGTGCGGCAGGGCCCGAAGTCGAATCGGCCCGAACCCGTTCTGCGCCCGTGCGGCACCGTCGCCATGGCGACGGGCAATGGCTTTGGTGCACCGGCTCTGCTCGCTGCGTGAGGGTTCGGTTCCGAGGAAGGCGATCTGTACCTCGGCGGCGTCACCAGCCCGGATCGCCCGCCCTGGCGGCATCGTGTGCGGCACGGCCCGCGCGGGTATCCCGGCCAGCGCGAAGTCGGAGCGCTCGGCGAGCGCCAACACGAACTTGGTCGTGACGGCGCTGCCCAGCCGTGCGGCAAGTGTCGTCCGATCGCCGGCGAGCACCACGGTCAGCCCGGCCGACGCTGCCGTCCTGAGCACCCGCACGAGCAGCTCCACGCTGCGTCCCTGGTCGTACTCCTCTGCCGCCGCGACGAATCCCTCCCACCCGTCGATCAGGCACAGCATCGCCGGAATGGCGTCATCGGTCGCCCGCAGCTCCGCGACCGAACCCACGCCGCGCTGGGTGAGCCACACCTGCCGCCGGATGACCTCAGCCTCCAATCGCCGCAGCAACGTCTCGACGAGGTCGAACGGGTCGCAGGCGGCGGCCGTCGCGCAGTGCGGCAGGTCGGCGATCGTGCCGATTGCTCCGCCGGCACAGTCGATGAGGTAGATCGCGAGCTCGTCCGGGGCGAGCTGTCCTGCCGCGAGCGTGGCGATCGTCACCAGGGCGGTGCTGCGCCCCGACCGTGGTCCGCCGGTGAACAACACCGATCCGCCGGCTTGCAGGTCGAGCTGGACGGGCGGTTGCCGCTGGCCGTCCGGATCGTCGACCACGCCGAAGCGGACGCAAGAACTGCGCCCCGCCGGTGGCAACTCGCGGGCCGGCAACCGCGCGGTCAACGGGGGCAACCAGGGCGGTGGTAACGGTTCGCGCCCCGACAGCGCCGCGGCCTCGCGCAGCGCGTCGACGAGCAGCTGCAGATCGGTCTTGACCTCCGCAGTGGTGCAACCGGCAGGCTCGGCCGCGCGCAGCCAGGCACCCAGCGGGCTGACCGTGACGTCGCGGCTCGTTCCGACTCGGGCCGGTCCGCCGACGCGGGCGGTCTGCATCTCCGTCAGCACCGCACCGACGCTCACTATCGCGCGCCCCGGTGTGTCGCGTCCCAGATAGGCGGCCCTGTCGGAGCCGATGACATCGGAGGACTCGGCAGGATCGGAGACCCGCAGGGCGATCCGCAGTGTGGTGTTGGCGCGGATCTCGGGCGAGACAACGCCGCCGGGGCGTTGGGTGGCGAGCACCAGATGCACCCCGAGCGATCGGCCGCGCTGCGCGATGGCGATCAATCCGCTGACGAACTCAGGCAGCTCCTGCGCCAGTGCCGCGAACTCGTCGACGACCAGCACCAACCGACTCAGCTGTGCCCGCGGCGGCGCGACGGCTCGGTAGGCCGCCAGATCCTTGGCGCCCAGCCCCGCGAACAGTTGCTCACGGCGGGCCATCTCGCTGCGCAGGGATCGTAGAGCGCGCCCGGTCAGCTGCGCGTCCAGGTCGGTGACCAGCCCGACGGTGTGCGGCAGCCGCGCACAATCGGCGAAGGCGGCGCCCCCCTTGTAGTCGATGAGCACGAACGAGACCGCTTCGGGTGGATACCTGACGGCCAGACCGGCCACCAGTGATTGCAGCAGTTCCGACTTGCCCGCACCCGTGGTTCCGGCGACCAACGTGTGCGGTCCGTCGCGCTGCAGATCGAGGTGGACCGGCCCGTCGGTGCTCATCCCCAGCACGGTGCTGGCAGTAGCGCCGTCGCTGTAGGTCCACCCCGCGAGCAGGTGCGCGGAGTCGAACTCCTCGAGCCCGAGCTGATCGGTCAGGCGGCACTCCTGCGGAAGGGCCGTGCCGGGATCGCCGCCGGAATCGGCCAGCGGTGCGAGGGCACGCGCGACACAGTCTGCCCAGTCCTGCGTGACCCGGTCGGCCACGACGTCGACCCGTTCGCCCGCGCCGCTACGGGCGACCTGGAGCCGGGTTCCGGTCTCGCCAGCCGCGACCGCGGACGATGCACAGGATGCTGGCAGCTGCCGATCGTGCTCGTCCAGACAGATGGCGGTGAGTCCTACCGCGGGCCCGGCGGCGAGCAATGCAGACAGCCCCGGCTGGTCGATCAGGGCCCCCGCGCGATCAACGACGAGAACGAGCCACCGTCCCGGCCAGCCAACCGGGTCCAGCTGGCGGGCGCTGAGGCGCTGTTCGACCAGGCCAGCGAGGTCGCCCACAAGTGCGCGCCGCTGCTCGGAGGTGGTGGCCACCCGTCGGTTCAGGTGAGGCAGCCAGCGCGCCCAACTCCAGGCAGCATCAGCATCGTCGGAGAACATCAGCGCGATCTCCAGGTCGGCTGGAGAGTGCAGCACGGCGAGCTGGCAGAGCAGCCATCGCGCGGTACCGAGTGCGGAGCCTCGGGGTGCCGCCAGACCGATGGGCCCCGCCTTCAAGTCGACGCCGATCGGCACGTCGGGCACCCGGCCCGCCGGCGAGACGTCCGGGCCGCGCCGGGCCAGCAACGCCGATGGCAGGTCGGTGAGGCCCACCCGGACCGTGAGCGCGTCGGCGTCGCTACGACGGCGCTCCCACAGTCGCATGCCTGGCGCTGTGGCGATGCCGCGCAGTGCCGCTGGATCGGGAGCTGCCATGCGGCGTGTGGCGACCTCGTGCGCCAACCCGGTGGCCGCCTCGGCACGGGCGCTCGCGTCGCGACGCCGGAAGCTCATGGCGTCGCGGCGTCGGCTACGGCGCCAGTGCAGCCGATCGCCCAGCGACGTGGCGATGACGATCAGCGGCGACATCAGGGCGAAGACGAGGAACTGGGCGCTGTGCAATGACACGGCCAGGACGACACCCGCCGACGCCGGCAGCGCGGCGGCGATCCACTGCACACGTTGCGCGGAGCCGCCCCCACCGCGCACCGGGAAGGACACCTCGCGGCTGCTGAGCGCGGCGCGCACCCGCGGCGGGCGATTGACGAGCAGCTGTCCGCCCGGGCTCGCGTGCATCGCAGCCGGGGTGTCGCCGCTTGCGCAGACGGACATGAAGCAGTCCCCGACGCGCACGGTGGCTCCAGGCGCCAACGCGGTGCCGTCGTCGTCGATCGGGAGGCCGTCGACGCTGGTGCCGTTGGTCGACTGCAGGTCGTGCACCGAGATCCCACCGGCCGTCACGGTGAGCGCTGCGTGGCGCCGGGACGCGTCCGGATCGGTGAGGACGACGTCGCAGTCGGCGCCGCGACCGATCGTGAGGATGCCTCGGGGCAGGGCCACGACCTGCCCCGCGTCGGGGCCGCCGACGACGTGCAGGCACAATGCGGCGCCGACAGCCAGGTCTCGCGGTCCGGGTCCGACGCAGACGACCGAGCCGGTGCGTAGACCCGGACCGCCGAGCGGTGCGCTCGCAGTCAGCCGCCGGGTTCCGGACCACAGTTCGGCCCGGGCTTCGCAGTCGAGCAGATCGGTCAGCCGGGTGTGGACATCACCGACCGTGCATCCGGTCGGAGCCGTGACGGCGACATCACGACACAGACCGTGTCGGTCGCGCAGAGTCAGCTGGGTGTGCACATCGGTGAGTGTCCGGAGATGGACCGACCCGAATCGAGCCCAAGGCACGATCTGTGGATAACTCGCGACGCGGCGCTGCGTTGTCCACAGCCCGCACGAGGGCCGGCTCGCAGGCGCCGAGCCTGCGTAGCGTTCGCCGTCTTCAGCACTCGCAGCCGTCGGGCTGCGCGTCAATCGAGAGGACGGCTGCGATGCCCGGTCTGAAGGTCACCCCCGATCAGTTGTCGGCACTCAGCGGTTCGGTCACCCGAGTCTCTGCTGACGTGCGCGGCCTGCATCAGAGCCTGAAGGGGCAGCTCGCGCCACTGTTCGGCGCGGACTGGTCCGGTGCGGCAGCGGCTCAATTCACGACCCTGTACGACCAGTTCGACCAGCACGCGAAGGGCATGTCCGACGCCCTCGACGGCATCGGGCAACTTCTCGCCCGAGCTGGTACCACCTACGCCGAGGTCGAACAACAGATCGCAGCCTCGTTCCGGTGACGATGCGGCGGAAGGGGGGCGCTGGCCAGCCAGCTGGTTGCGCCGCTGATCGGCCGGTGGCGTGCCGGTTAACGTTCCTGCGGTGAACGCCTCCGACGTGCTGGCAGCGGTCGAGCGTGCCGTCTGCGCTCACTTCGGCCAGGACCCGTCGCGGGCATCGGTCTGCTTCGTCGGCGTCGAGCCGATCGAGGTGTTGCGATTCGAGCCGACCCCGGGGGAGCGGGCGTACGTGTCACTCGGCATGTCCAGGCACCCGATGACGGATGCGTCGGATTCGGTGGCCCGGGCTGGCGGACCGCGGGCCGAGCTGGTGTTGGATGTCCACGACACGTCGGGGAGCTATGCCGTATGGCCGCAGCTCGCCGTCCTGGCCGCCTCGCCGGCCGTCGAGGGGGTGCTCTACACGCCGGGCATGAGCGTCGATCTCGGCCAGCCCGTGGCGCCGGGCTCGCGGTGTACGGGAGGGGTCATCGCCGAGTCCGCGCTGGCCGCGATCGAGACACCGCTGGGCCCGGTGGCGATGCTCCAGGTGCTGCCGGCCACCTCGAGCGAACTCGCCTGGTGCCGGGTGCACGGTGCGGCAGCGCTGCGCGAACGCTGGAGTGCTCAGCGGATCGACCTGTGCGACCTGGCCCGTCGCACGGCAGCGCTGGACTGAGCGCACGTCAGATGCGGGGGTGTGCGGACAGGGCGTCAGCCACATTCCGAGCCATCCCCGGTCGCGACAGGGCAGGATCTGGCAGGCAGACCCGTTATCGGCTCGCGAGGAGATCACTGTGCAGTTCGGCCGCTACTACGAGGAGTTCGAGATCGGCGCCGTCTACAAGCACTGGCCCGGCAAGACGGTCACCGAGTACGACGACCACCTGTTCTGCCTTCTGACCATGAACCATCACCCATTGCACCTGGACGTCAACTACGCCGAGAACACCACCGACTTCGGCAAGAACGTCGTCGTCGGCAACTACATCTACTCGCTGCTGCTCGGAATGTCGGTGCCCGACGTCAGCGGCAAGGCCATCGCGAACCTCGAGGTCGAGTCGCTGCGCCATGTCGCGCCGACGTTTCACGGCGACACGATCTACGGCGAAACCACAGTGCTCGGCAAGACACCGTCGAGATCCCGCACCGATCGCGGTGTGATCTCCGTCGAGACGATCGGCTACAAGCAGGACGGCACGGTCGTGTGCACCTTCCGCCGCAAGGTGATGGTGCCCACCAAGGAGTACATCGACGCGCGCGGTGGGGAACAACCGGGCCGGCCGGAGCCGACGTCGCGCTAGCGCGGCGCCTCCGACGGCATCACAGCCGGCCCGCGCGACAGCGCCGGCCGTCGCGCTAGCGCCGCACCTCACGACGGCAGAAGGTCCCACGCGGTGAGCGCATCGACCAGTCCCGACACGAGCACCAGCTCGCCCAGCTCGCCGCGGCGCACCCACCGGGCTTCGTCGGCGTCGTCCCCGGCGCGGAGCGAACCGCCCACCACCGTGCACAGGAAATCGGCGATGTCATAGATGCTGCCGTCCGGCCCGTCGCGCTGCACGCGGCCCGCGAAACGCGCCACCGTGACGCTCAGCCCGGTCTCCTCGGCCAGCTCCCGAACGCAGGCGTCGCGGACTGACTCGCCCGGGCGGCAGCGCCCGCCCGGTATCGACCAGGATCCCTGGTCCGGCGGCCGTCCGCGGCGGACCAGCAGCAGTCGCCCCGCATCGTCGAAGACGATCCCGCCTGCGCACGGCGTGTGCCCGGCCACCACATCTCCTTCGCGCGCGGCGGCGCGGCTGCTGTGCACTGCCCGCTACGCGCGGTATGAATGCATCGACAGGCGCGCCGCACCGGGGTGCCCGCACACCAAGAGGAGACGCTGTGAAGCGCGTCGTCGCGGGCCTCGTCGTGGCGTTCCTGATTTTCTACATCATGACGTCGCCGGACGCTGCTGCCAACATCGTGCAAGGTACGTGGCATGTTGCGGTGAACGTGGCGCACGGCGTGGGCCGCTTCCTCAACAAGCTCGCCAGCTGATCCGGTCCCGTCGTGCTGGGCCTGCTGCCGTCCGAACTGCCCGTGCTCGGCCGTGCGCGACACCACTGGATCGTGATGTTCCGGCTCCCGCATCGCGTGCTGTCGGTCGCCCTCGTGGTGCTGCTGCTCGCCGCGGTGGGCCAGCCTGATCCGATGGCGCTCGTGTTCGGAGTGGTGCTCAGCGGGCTCGGGTTCCTGCGGTGGCAGACCTGGCGGGCCGAGGTCATCCTGCTGACCCGAAGCCGCATCATCCGCGTGCGGGGCGTGCCGGAGACGACCTCGACCGAATCCTCGCTGCGCCTGGACCGGATCTCCGGTGCGGTCCTGGAGCAGACGGTGATCGGCAAGCTGCTCAATTACGGCTCGATCGAGATCGAGGCCCCCGGGCAGCATCCTGACGTGCGCCAGCTGGTGAAGATCGCACGGCCACACCGGTTCTACCTGCAGGTTCGCCGGGTGGTGTTCGGAGAGGGCATCGACCTCGATCCGGACGACCGCCCGCAAGACTTCATCACCGCGCCGCTGCCGAGGCTGCCCGAGCCTCCGCGCCTGCGCCCGCCGCCGCTGTAGCGGTCTAGCTGGGATATGCCAGGTCATATCCCAGACAGACCACTAAGTCGGGCAGACCAAGTCGACCGCCTGGGCGCATGCCCGACCGACCCCGAGGCATACGAGCGGTTGCTGTCGCTGCCGAGCGCCAGCGCGCCCTCGGTCCGTAGCGGCGTCACGTCGCCTGCGGCAGCTACGGTACGGACGTGATAGCTCTGCGATCGCGCTCGCTGGCCGCCGCCGGCGCCGTCCTAGGGCTCATGGTCGCGCTGGCTCCGGCCGCCTCGGCCGACCCGGTGAGCGCCTCCGTCGCCCAGCTGCGCGCCGCCAGCCTGTACGTCGACCCCGCCGCGACGGCCAACGGGGCCAAGGTCGACCAGGCGGCCGTCACCAGCACACTGTCCGCGGAGGTCAAGATCGCTGTATTGCCTGACTCCGCCGGGACGGCCATCACCATCGCAAGCAAGATCGGCAATGAACTCGGAGCGAGCGCCAGCAACCCGTTGACCATCGGCGTCCTGACCGTCACCAGTGACGGGCAAAGCAGCTTCCGGGCCGAATCGTCGCGATACTGCCCGGGCTTCGCCGACGCCGAGGCGCATCGCGCGGTGAGCAGCCACCCGGCCGATCTCGAGAACGGCCTCAAGCTCACGTCAACCATCGAGGACTTCGCGAAGCGACTCAGCAACGGTCCCGTCGACAGGGGCCACTGCTCCACGAACGCCGGCAGCAGCGCGAGCACCCCGGACAAGCATTCCGGCGCGAGCGCAGCGTGGGTGTGGATCGGGGGCATCGCCGCGCTTGGCGGGCTGGGAGTGGGTGCTCTCGTGCTCACCCGACGCCGACGCAGGAACCGTCAACTCCAGCTGGCCCGCGCCAAGGTGATGCCGTACTACGACCAGCTCGCGAACGAGATCAACACCCTGGATCCGAAGGACGTCGACCGGGCCAGACAGGCGCTGTCGGACGCGTCCGAGCGCTTCACCTCGGCCGGCTCCCAGCTGGCCAGCGCCGACGGCGTCGAGCAGTACGACATCGCGCGCAGAACGGTCCTCGAAGGGCTCTACGCGACACGCACGGCCCGCGAGTCGCTGGGCATGGATCCGGGCCCGTCGCTTCCGCCGGTCGAGGAGTCCCAGCACGAGCAGCTCAGCGCACCGCAGCAGGTCACCGTGCGGGGTCAACAGTTCCAGGGATACCCCGGTTACACCCCGGGCGCCCCGTACTACTTCGGTGGCGACTGGGGGGTGCCGGGCGGGTGGTACGGCACGCCGTTCTGGGAGACCATGCTGCTCGGCAGCGTCCTCGGTGCAGGCATGTACGGCGGCGGGATGTTCGGCGGCGGCACGTTCGGCGGAGGCTACGGGATGGGTTACGACGAGGGGTACGAGGCCGGTCAGGACGCCGACTCCGGCGGCTCCGATGGCGGCAACGCCGATGGCGGGGATTTCGGTGGTGGCGGCGATTTCGGTGGTGGCGGGGACTTCGGCGGCGGGGATTAGGACGGTAGCTGGACGTGAGCGAGGGGGCGCCCACCTCAGTGCCTGAGCAGATGAGCTTGCCCGACATGCCCAGGCGGCTGTTCACGTGCACCCCGTCGCGGCTGGCGAGCTTCGACTGCCCACGCCGCTACCGGATGACCTACCTCGACCGGCCGACGCCCCAGCGCGGGATGCCGTGGGCACACAACACGGTCGGCGCGGTGGTGCATCTCGCCCTGCACCGGTGGTGGCTCCTGCCGCGGACGCGGCGCACACCCGACGAGGGGGGCCGGCTCGTCGAACGACATTGGCAGGCCCATGGCTTCCGCGACGACGCACAGTCCGCGCGCTCGCGCACCATCGCCGAGCACTGGGTGCGGCGCTACCTCGCCGAGCAGGTCGACCCGGACGTCGAACCGGTCGGCGTCGAGCGCACAGTGGGCGCTACCTCCAATCGCCTCGCCCTGAGCGGGCGGGTCGACCGCATCGACGAGCGGGACGGCGAACTGGTCGTCGTCGACTACAAGACCGGCCGGCGCGAACTCACCGACGACGACGCACGGGGCTCCCAGGCGCTCGCGCTGTATGTCATCGCGGCACGGCGCACGCTGCGGCGAGCGTGCCATCGCGTCGAGCTGCACCACCTGCCCACCGGACAGGTCACCGCCTTCGAGCACACCGACGATTCGCTCGCGCGCCAGATCGACCGCGCCGAGGCGACCGCCGACGACATCGTGGTGGCCACCGACACGCTCGCTGCCGGTGCTGGCGCCGACGACGTGTTCCCGCCGGTGCCGGGGCCCAACTGCTCGTGGTGCGATTTCCGCAGCCACTGCCCCGAAGGACGGGCGGTGTCGGCCGCCCTGGACCCGTGGGCCGGTCTGGCCGGGGATGAACTCAGCTGAGCGCGGTGGCGCGCG
>QHCC01000103.1 GCA_003243915.1 Pseudonocardiales bacterium
CCGGCCCGGCTGCGCAAGGCCGCTCCGGATCCGGTCCCGGCGCTGCTGGTCGGCCGGCTGGCGGTCGACGAGGCGTTCGCCGGCCTGGGGCGTGGGTTCCGCGCTGGTGCGGCACGTGCTTGCGACCGCGGTCGAGGTGAACCTCAACGCGGCGTGCAAGGCGGTCGTGGTCACCGCGCTACACGAGCAGGCCCGCAGCTGGTGGCTGAAACTGGGTTTCGCCCCGCTCGAGGATGACGGGCTCGAGCTGTACGTGCTTACGGCCGATATCCAGAAGACCCTCGGCTGATTGCCTCCTTCTCCGTGTTGCGACGTTGGCTGGAATCCGCCCCTTCTTCGCGGTGTCGCCCCCGGCTGCGTCTGCTCGTAGCGTGTGACTCTAAGGAGTCGCAGCATCGATGTCGCTGCGCGCGTCTCGATCTTGAAGCGACTTTAGAGGGCTTTAGACAACGAGAGACGTCTAAGAGCGTCTAAGCGCGACCGCCCACCGTGCGCCCACTCCCCGTCCGCGCACAGCACCCGGTTAGCGACGATCGCGTGGGTGTGAACGTTCGGGTCCTGATCGCGCGACATGCGGTGCTCGAACGCAGCTATCACCAGAGCCTGAGTGTCGAACTGCCGTTGACCCCGGCGCGGGAGGGTGCGCGGTTCAGTGTTGATGAGCGGCGCACTGTCCGCGACGTGCACGGGATTCCGTCTGGAGTTATCTGGCGATCAGACGGCGACGACGGCGACGAGGTCTTCAAGTCCTGTGAAGTCATCGCCGTTGCGTGTGTACAGATCGAGGCCGTTGGCGTGTGCCGTAGCCGCGATCAGCAGGTCCGCGAATCGGCTGCGCGGCTTCCGTCCTTCGCGGACGACAGCGGCGACCACCAGTCCGTAGCTGCGCACTGCCGCGCCATCGAACGGCAGCGGCTCCAATTTCGCCTCGACCTCCTGCAGCCGCGCCTGCCGCTTCGCCCGCTCGGCTTGTGTGGCGGCAAGGTGCGGTCCCGCCGCCAGCTCGGCCGCGGTGATCACGGAGATCGCCATCTGGTCCGGCAAGGCCCCGATGACGACCGGGTCGTGCCAGTCGACGACGACCGAGGTATCGAGCAGCCCGGACGTCATGTCACAGTCCCCTGGTCGATCACATCGTCGAGATCGGCGCGAAACTGATGCCGGTCGATTCGCACGCCGGCGGTCGCCAGCGCCGCGACCTCCTCGCGGTGGACGAAGGTGCGGCGGCCGGGCCGGAGCGGCCGAAGTTCGGCGACCGGCTCGCCGTTGCGCGTGACGATAAAGGTCTCGCCAGCCGCCACGGCCTCGATCACCTTCGCGTTCTCGTTGCGCAGCTCGCGCTGCGCGATGATCTTCGTCATGGCGTAAGTGTAGCAAGATGTGCGACAGACCGCGACGGTAAGGATGCCTGGAACGTCGTCGTTTCACGTTGTCCATCCGTGACCGCAAGACCGGGGCCGAGGGGACGGCGGACGCGATCGCGCGCTGGCAGCAGGAGGTGATGGGCGCCGGCTATGACCAAGCCATCGGCCGGTTCCGCGTCTGAAGATCATCCGCGTTTGGGGCTCATGACAGGTTCAGGAGTCCCGGGCCACGACGGCCGCTTCGAAGTTCGCGAGGGCACGCTCGTATTCCATGGTGGAAAGTCGCGACAAGCTGGCCCCGTGGGACGAGTAGCTGCGCCACCATGGCGGCCGCGAACCGCCACAGGTCGCCCGTTTGGACGGTCACCGCGCGCTCGAAGGTCTCTTCTTCGGTCTCGCGCCGTAGCACAAGGGTGAGTCCAATAGGGGTCGGGGTGACGACGAGCGTGTCCGAGCCGGCGGCGTTTGCGGTGTGCTTGCAGGCATCGCCGGTCTTCCGGTCGCGCACGAGTACCTCGAGGTTCGCGAGTACGTCGTCGAAGGTGTTCTCTGCCCGCGTCATAACGTCCAGGCCCTGAGTCCGGGCAGTCACTTCGCACCGGATCCGCTCGATGTCAGCGAGGGCCGTAGCGGCCGGCTGACGAGCGGCGAGTGTCGCTAGAACGGCACAGAAGATCGCCGCCTCCCCGGTGTGATAGGCGTAGAAGTGCTCGGCTCGCCGAGCGCCGGCGCGGTGCACGGTGAACGCGAAGTCGCCGTACGCGCCTGGCCTGGACAGGTCGACCTCGACGGCGCTGCCGTCTTCCTGGACGGCGACGAACGGCGGCGGATCGGTCGTCACCACGGCAACGTACCGCGCGCCGTCGCGGGGCCATCTGCCAGTGTTTCAGGAGCGTTCAAACTCCTGGACGAAACCCTCGAGCGTCGTGTCGAGCGCGGCGCACACCTGCTTCAATTCGATCAGATCGAGCCGGCGCTCCCCCGACTCGTACTTGCTCACGAACGACTGCGGGACGTCCAGCGCCTCGGCGACGTCGGCCTGCCGCAGCTCAGCCCGTTCACGCACCACGCGAAGCAACGCGCATAGTCGGCGGTGCTCGGCGGTGTAGATGGCCTTGTCCACCTACGCAGTCCACGGACTCCGGAGGCATATCCCAACATCGGATATCCTTGAATCGCCCCGGCCGCAGGTTCGGGTAGCGCATCGCGAGGAGGGCTCGGGCCACCGCATGAACCAGCACCAAGACGCGCCGTGCCAACTTGGTATACCTCTCAGCCGCCTGCGGGACGCGGCCGGCGACAGGTGGCACCTGGTCGAGGGCTTGCTCGTCGCCACGGCGACCCTGCGTTGCACCGGACGCACCTGCGCAGTTCAGCACGGCGACGTGGCGGTGGACGCCGACATCGACGAGATTTTGCGTGCCGTTACGACCGGGCGCGGACGCCTCGTCGCGTCCTATGGAGAGTTCGAGGACGCGGCTGACTGGGGTGGCCTGCGCAAGCGACCCGAGGCAACCGAAGCCGCCCACGCAGCCGGAATGCATGAACTTGGCGAGGCCGCGGTGCGTGAGCGCGCGCGGTTGCAACGAGCCAACGCCGAGCATGCGAGCCGCGATCTCACCGAGCTACCGGACTCCGCGAGAGGACATCCGATGGGCGGCAGCAATCCTCCGCGCCCGGTCGTGGCGATCGGCGTCGATGGCGTGCTCAACGTGCCACCACCCCGCCCGGTGGACTTCGCACCGAGCAGCGAGGACCGCCTCGGCGGCTACCGGCCCCACGACGTAATCCTGGCCGCCGGCGTGGCTAGGTCACCGTTCCTGCGCGGCAACGGCGAGCAGCCGATCACTGGAACGATTTGGCTCAACCAATTGCACGGCGACTGGATCAACGCGCTGCTCGGGCGCGGCGTCGAGGTCGCCTGGTGCTCGAGCTGGGAGGCGCACGCGAACGCTGTCCTGTCACCACTGCTCGGCATCCCGAGCCTGCCGTTAGCGGTCGAGCACCACAGCGATGTTGCGTCGGGCAGGTACCGTCCCCAGACGCCTGCCTCTCCGTGGGACTGGAAACGGCAAGTGCTCTCCATCCGATACCCGGGTCGCGCTCTCGCTTGGATCGACAACATTGCCGAGCCGCTCGGCCGCGGTGAGGCAACCCGTCCGATCTTCGTCGATGATCGCGTAGGCGTCGGCCTTCACCACATGGAATCGGTCAACACCTGGCTGGCGTCAATCGGCTGGTAGCCAGCCACAATTCGCCAGCCAGCTCGGTCCGCTCTCCTGCCAGCACACACGAACAACGCCGAGAAATGCTCTCGCTATAACAGTCGTTAACAACCAACGCTAACACCCGACATTCAACTCTTTACTAATTGACGGCACGAATGCTACCAATATTGGTAGGTCGTCCACCCCTTCGGGGCGACATAGAAAGCACCATTGACTGTTGTTGATTGGCGTTGAGAAATGCACGGCGGAATGAAGACCTACCGAGGTTCGGCCGTCGCTGCGCGCAACTATGTCGAGGCCGATCGGGGTCGCGCGGACGACTACTACCTCGTCGAAGGCAACGGTGTCGCCGAGCGCTACGTCGCGTCACCGACGTTCGGCGTGCATCCCGCAGAGCCGTTGACGGGGGATGAGTACGAGGCTTGGGTAGCCGGCATCGACCCGACGACCGGCGTGCCAAGGGGCCGCCTTCGACATGACAAGAAGGCCGTTCGCTTCGTCGAAGTAACGGTGAATGGACCGAAGTCTTGGTCACTCGCGGCCGAGCTGCACCCCGCTATCTCGCGAGCTCTTGACGCCGCGCAGGACCGCGCCGCGACCCAGATCATCGCGTGGATAGCCGAGCACGCGACCACGCGGGTGGGCCCGCGCGGCGCTCAGGTGCAGGTTCCTGTGCAGCACATCGAGGCGGTAACAGTGCGGCACTACACATCGCGAGCGGGTGACCCGCACCGCCATCTGCACCTTCAGATCAACGCGAGGGTGCTCGCCGAGGGCGCCTGGCGAGGCTTGCATACGGTCGGCGTACGGGATTCGCTCGACGCGATCAACGGCATCGGGCACGCCGCGGTGCTCACCGATCCGCAGTTCCGGGCGGCGTTGACAGCACACGGTTTCACCATCAATGAGGACGGCGAGGTCACGCAGTTGGCCGAGTTCGTCGGCTCGTTCAGTGCCCGTGCAGCGCAGATCGGCCGCAACATTGACCGTTACGAGACCGAGTGGCTCGCTGCCAACCCAGGCCGACAACCCGATCCTGCGCTGCGCCGATCGTGGGACGCCAGGGCCTGGGCGGAGGATCGCCCGGACAAGGTCGTCCCTGAATCCGGAGACGCACTGCGGCGCCGGTGGGTGGAGGAACTGCACGCACTCGGCTATCGAGACCGCGTCAAATTCGTGAAGCGTGACGCTGCACAAATCGGCGCGATCGACCGTGAGCGATGTGTAGCGATCGTGCTCTCGCGGCTCGCCACTCGTCGGTCCGGGTGGAACGCCGCCGACATCCGCGGTGAGGTTGAACAGCTGATTGCCCGCTGCGAAGTCGTCGCCGACGCCGCGGTGCGTACCGAGTTGGCCGAGGACCTGACCGCGCGAAGTGTCGCCGACTGCGTCCCCTTGCTTGCACGCATTGGGGCTCCCGAGCACGTCCGAGCGCTCACGTCGCGGCACGTTCTCGATGTCGAGACCGACCTCGCTGGACGATTTGCCGCGCGTGCCAACGCACCGGATATGCCTGCACAGTGGCGGACCGAGACACACGCCGATCGACTGGACGCGGCGCAAAGAAACGTCGTGGCTGCACTCGCCGGGGACCGTCAACTTGTCATCGTCGAGGGCGCAGCGGGTGCAGGGAAGACGACAACCCTTGCCGCTGCGCGGGCCGCGCTCGAGGAACTTGGTCAACGCTTGACGGTGGTCACCCCCACGCGCAAGGCCGCAAGGATCGCCGCTGATCAGCTCGGATCAGCTGCCAGCTCGGCGGCCTGGTTGGTGCACCAGCACGGCTACCGGTGGGACGAGAACGGCGTCTGGACGCGGCTACAAGCCGGCGACGTCGACCCGTTCACGGGCACGCGCTACGACGGCTGCGGTGAGCAAGCGCAGCTGCGCCGCGGGGATCTACTTCTTGTCGACGAGGCTGGCATGCTCGATCAAGACACCGCCCGCGCGCTTCTCACCATCGCCGACGAACACCGCACACGCGTCGCGCTGGTCGGTGACCGACACCAGTTGTCCGCGGTCGGGCGCGGCGGTGTCCTCGACCTTGCCGCTCGCTGGGCCGACCCCGAAGCCTGCCTGACCCTCGACACCGTTCACCGCTTCACCCGCAACATCACCACTCCCCAAGGCGCGACCAAGACCGTCGCGGACACCGAATACGCCGACCTCAGCCTCGCGATGCGCGCTGGCGACGACCCTTCCGGGGTGTTCGACGCGCTCGTTGCTCGCGGACAGGTGCGCATCCACAACGATGACGGAGCACGCACGCGAGCACTCGCCGAAGTCGCCGCCGCCTCGCTCGTAACCCGCTTCCCCACGGCGGTCGTGGCCGACACCCGAGACGAGGTTGCCGAGCTCAACGCCGCCGTCCGCGACCGTCTTATTGCCGTCGGCCGTGTTGACGACGGCGGGACTACGAGCGGCACGGGGCAGCGGATCGGCGCCGGTGACCGGATCGCGACCCGGCACAACGACCGCGATCTCGACGTCGCCAACCGCGACGTCTGGACCATCGTCGATGTCGGCTGGCACGGCGGAATCGTCGTCAGTGGCGAGCACGGGCAGCGGACGCTTCCGCCCGAGTACGTGCGACGTCACGTCGAACTCGCATACGCCAGCACCGTCTACGGCGTGCAGGGCGACACGGCCATGACCGCACACATCGCGATCGGTGAGCACACCGGAGCCTCATCCGCCTACGTCGGCATGACCCGCGGCCGGCAAGCCAACACCGCCCACCTCGTGGCCGCGGACCTCGACGAAGCCCGCGAGCAGTGGGTCGCGGTGTTCGCGCGTGACCGTGCTGACCTCGGGCCCGCGCACGCCGCCGCACAGGCCGAACGCGAAGCATCCCGTTACGCCATCCACCGACCCCTTGAACAAGTCACGGCGGACCTTCACCAGGCGTGGAGCGTCGAAGCGGAACTCGTCGAGCTGCTCGCCCGCAACGAAGACTGGGCCGGCGCGCTCCGCGAGATCGTCACGCTGCGCCACGAACAACAACGACAACTGCCTATGCTCGACACCGCCCGGCGACGGGCGCGTGACGCCGGGCAGCTCGCGACCGAACGAGCCGATGCAGCCGAAGCGCACGTCGCCGACGACACCAGCACGCTGCGCGACACCCTGATCGATCAGTGGGCCAGCCAGCGTGAAAATGCGCGCGCGGACGCAGCCACGGTGCGCTCCGGCGCCGGACGACTCGGGCTGCAGCGCGGCGACGTTACCCGCGCCAGCGCCCGACTCACCGAGTGGGCAAATGCCTGGCAGGTCTACCTGCCGACCTTGCCCACCGGTGGCGAGCCGCTCCTTCACGCGGCCAGTCGGCCGGACAACCACCACGATGTCTTCGTCGCCCTTGACGCCGCGGCGCGTTCCCAAGCCGAACGAGCGCACCCCGAACACGCCGTCGCATTTGCCGCATCGCGCGACGCGACCGAGCAACAACGACAGGCTGCAAGCGCCCACACCCGGACACAGCGCTACTACGACCAAACGCTCTACCACTACGGCGAGCTCGCCCACATCGACAACCCGGCCGGGCACCTTCGTGAACTCGAGTCCGACATCACCGCTATAACCGAGAAGCTGCAGTCAGCACAGAGCGACATCGTCCATCTCATGGGCGATCCCGCTGTCCGTTCCAGACCGTCGACATGGCTCGAGCTGGAAAGCGCGCGGTGGCGCCACGACTACGACGCGCAAGTGGCCGTCAGTTCCGACGTCCCGACCGACCCATATGACCATCGCCTCGACGACTCGACTGCGTGGCCGCAAGACACCCATGAACAAGAGCACGAGCCCGACTTCAGTCGCTGAGGACGCCTCTGCCGGCGTACCGCGCTGGTCAGGGACCGCACATCACGAATCGGTAACGGTGGAGACGCTCCTGTCGTGTTCGAGCGGCGCAGAGCACTTGAGCGGGGTGTAAGGACAAATCGTGTCCGCCAACAATAGGAGACAGTAATGACCAAGCCCCCCAGTCACACCGACCACCACGGCGGGCATCCGTCGAAGTTGCTGACCATCCCCGAAGTCGCCGAACTGCTGCGCACTACTGATGGCACCCTGCGTTACTGGCGCAGCACCGGCAAGGGGCCCCTCAGCTTCCGCGTCGGCCGACACGTCCGCTACTGGGACACGCAGGTTGTCGAATGGCTCGCCCAGCAGCAGGACAATGACACGGCCAACCAGGGCTGATGATCTGAGTGACGGAGCCGAGTCCGGGCCGACGGTCTGCGTCGGCCCGGACTCATCAGGTGCCACACCTCGGAAGTAGATTGGCCACCCATAGAAGGACAGCAATCATGGCGAACATCGCGAAACGCGACGACGGCCACTGGCGAGCCAGATATCGCGACGCCAGAGGCAAGGAGCACGCCCGCCACTTCGCTCGCAAGGTCGACGCCCAGGCCTGGCTCAACTCGGTGACCGTATCGATCCAATCCGGGGCTTACGTCGACCCGAAAATGGGTCGCGAGACGGTGGCCGAGTACATACGCACGTGGCTCGAACGCCAGGTCCAGCTGAAACCGAGCACCAAGGCCCGGTACACAGGGATCGTCCGCGTGCACATCATCCCGCGCTTCGGAGCGGTCCCGCTGGCCAAGATCGAGCGCTCCCACCTCAGTAGTTGGGTCGCCGAACTCTCTGCCAGCGGGCTCGCGAGCGCAACGGTGAGGCACATCCACAAAATCATGCACAGCGTTCTCCAGTCGGCCACCATGGATGGCCGAATTGCGCGCAACCCGGCGTCCGGTGTAAAGCTGCCGCGCGAGCGCGGCAGGGACAAGCGATTCCTCAGCCACGAACAAGTCGCCGCGCTCGCTGACGCTGCAGACGAGGATCGCTTGATCATCCTCGTGCTCGCCTACTGCGGACTACGGTTCGGCGAGCTAGCCGCATTGCGGGTGCGCAACGTCGACCCGCTGCGCCGGCGACTGAGCATCGAGGAGTCAGCCACTGAGGTCGACGGCGTGATGATCTTCGGGACGCCAAAGTCGCATCAGCAACGTCGAGTGCCGATCCCAAGATCGCTCGTCGAGAACCTGGCGCGAGCATGCGAGGGCAAGCAGAGCGACGACCTGGTCTTCACAGCCCCGCGCGGCGGCGTGATCTTCCTGCGTAACTGGAGGCGGCGGGTATTCGATCCCGCCGTCGGTGCAGCTGAGCTCGGCGCGCTCAGCCCACACGAATTGCGCCACACCGCTGCGAGCCTGGCGGTGGCCGCCGGCGCGAACGTAAAGGCCGTCCAGCGGATGCTGGGGCAT
>QHCC01000104.1 GCA_003243915.1 Pseudonocardiales bacterium
TGCAGGCGGGTGTTGACCTCGAGAAAGCTGATCACGCCGTCGTTGCCGACCAGGAACTCGACCGTGCCGGCCCCGGAATAGCCGGCCTCACGGCAGATCGCCTTGGCGCTGTCGTGGATGCGCGCCCGCTGATCGTCGGTGAGGAACGGCGCCGGCGCCTCCTCGACCAGCTTCTGGTTGCGGCGCTGCAGCGAGCAGTCGCGGGTGCCCACGACGACCACATTGCCGTGTTGGTCGGCGAGCACCTGCGCCTCGACGTGGCGCGAGCGGTCGAGGTAGCGCTCGACGAAGCACTCGCCGCGGCCGAAGGCGGCTACCGCCTCACGCACCGCGCTGTCGAAAAGCTCAGGAATCTCCTCGATGGTGCGGGCAATCTTCAGCCCCCGCCCGCCACCGCCGAACGCGGCTTTGATGGCGACGGGCAGGCCGTTCTCCCGCGCGAAGGCGACGACGTCGTCCGGGCCGCCGACCGGGTCCTTCGTGCCAGGAACGAGCGGAGCACCCGCACGCAGCGCGATGTGGCGCGCGGTCACCTTGTCGCCGAGGTCGCGGATGGCCTGCGGGGACGGGCCGATCCAGACCAGACCGGCGTCCAGCACGGCCTGGGCGAAGTCGGCGTTCTCGGCCAGGAAGCCGTAGCCGGGGTGCACGGCGTCGGCACCGGACTGCGTCGCCGCGGCGATGACCTTCTCGATCACCAGGTAGGAGTCACCGGGAGTGCTGCCGCCCAGTGCGAACGCCTCGTCGGCCATCCGGACGTGCAGGGCGTCGCGGTCGGGTTCTGCGTAGATCGCGACCGAGGTATAGCCGGCGTCCTTGCAGGCGCGGATCACTCGAACCGCGATCTCACCCCGGTTGGCGATGAGCACCTTCTGCACTGGTCTGCCTCCTGACACGCGCCGGCCGCGCAGGTCTGCAGACTACAAGGGCAGCCTGGCCGGTGATCTGTTCAGGAGTCGGCGGGGGTTGCGACTGGCCAGGGGTCGACTTCCCGCAACGTGCCTGGGCACGTGCGTACCCCGCCGGGATTGTCCGCGGCCGGGGTTCCGTCAGCATCGGCGTCGCGTACGTCCCACCGCAATGCGGTGATCAACAGCCCGTCAGCATGTCCGCATCCATGTGGACGGCGTGTTGATCACGGGGCCAACTCGGTCAGGCGGCCACGGCACTGCGCTGCCACGTCGGTGACTTCGACCAGCGTGCGGCGCAGGTCGGCCTGGCGGGCCCGCAGGTCAGCGGCGATCTCGTCCAGCCTGCCCAGCAGCGTCTGCAGCTGGCGCTGCTCCGAGGACTCCGCGCCGTCGTACATGTCCACGATCTCGCGGCATTCGCCCAACGTCATGCCGAAGCGGCGCCCGCGCAATATGAGCCGCATCCGGGCATGGTCGCGCTGGCTGTACACCCGGTTCGCGCCGGCGCGCTGCGGCGTGATGAGCCCTTCGGCCTCGTAGAAGCGCAGCGTTCGGGTAGTCACCCCGAGTTCGTCGGCCAACTCACCCACCGTCCAGGTGCGAGCCACTTCCGCTTTCGAGGTCATGTTGTTATCGTGACCTTACGTTGACGTAAACGTCAAGTACGACCCGAGGAGTTTCGATGACCTTCGAGCTGTCCGCAGAGCACGAGACCTTCCGCAAGGTGGTCCGTGATTTCGCCGAGGGCGAGATCGCGCCGCACGTGGCGCAGTGGGACCGCGAGCATCGCCTGCCGCTCGAGGTCGTCCGCGCGATGGGCGACCTGGGCTTGTTCGGCCTGGTCGTCCCCGAGGAGTACGGCGGCTCGGACGCAGACTTCACGTCGCTCTGCGTGGCCATCGAGGAGCTGGGCCGCATTGACCAGTCGATCGGAATCACCCTGGAGGCGGCGGTGGGCCTGGGCATCAATCCGATCCTCACCTTCGGCACCGACGAGCAGAAGGCGCGGTGGCTGCCCGACCTGGTCGCCGGCCGGGCGCTGGCGGCGTTCGGCCTGACCGAGCCCGAGGCGGGCTCGGATGCCGGCGCCACCAAGACCCGCGCGACGCTGGCCGACGGCACCTGGACGATCAACGGCGCCAAGGCCTTCATCACCAACTCCGGCACCGAGATCACCTCGGTGATCACCGTGACGGCCCGCACCGGCGAGAAGGAGATCTCGACGATCCTGGTCCCGGCCGGCACGCCCGGCCTGGTCGTCGAACCGGCGTACAGCAAGCTCGGCTGGAACATCTCCGACACACACGGGCTCAGCTTCGACGACTGCCCGGTGCCGGAGGCCAACCTGCTGGGCGTTCGCGGCAACGGCTTCAAGCAGTTCCTCGCAGTGCTCGACGACGGCCGCATCGCCATCTCGGCGCTCGCGGTGGGGCTGGCCCAGGGCTGTCTGGACGTCTCGCGCAAGTACGCGCTGGAGCGGCATACGTTCGGCGCGCCGATCGGGTCGCGGCAGGCCGTCGCGTTCTCGCTGAGCGACGTGGCGGTTGCCGTCGAGGCGGCGCGCCTGCTCACCTACAAGGCGGCTTGGCTGAAGGACTCCGGGCGATCGTCGGGCGAGGTCAAGCAGGCCGCGGCGATTGCCAAGCTGTACTCCACCGAGGCCGCCGTCGCGGCAACGCGGGTAGCGACGCAGGTGTTCGGCGGCAATGGCTTCATGGAGGAGTTCCCGGTGGCCCGGTTCTATCGCGACGCGAAGGTTCTCGAAATCGGTGAGGGCACCTCCGAGGTGCAGCGGATGGTCATCGCCCGCGGCCTGGGACTGCCGGTCACATGAGCCTCGCAGCCGTGCTCGATCCTCTTTTCCCCGCTGAGCGCCGGTTTGGCGATGTCGAACCGAGCATCAGCGGGGAAGACCTGATCGCTACAGGTGGCAGGGTGAGCGGGTGAGCGAGAAGGAGATCCTCGCGGCGCGAGCCGCCACGATCGGGGCGCCGGAGAAAGCCGCCGCGAAGCTGGCCGCCCAGCACAAGCTCTACGTCCGCGACCGCATCGCGCTGCTCTTCGACGCCGACACGTTTGTCGAGGACGGCCAGCTGGCCAACGCGCTGGGCACCGGCCTGCCGGCCGACGGCGTGGTCACCGGTCAGGGCCTGGTCGACGGACGTCCGGCGCTGGTGGTGGCAAACGATTCGACGGTCAAGGCCGGCTCATGGGGGGCCCGCACGGTCGAGAAGATCATCCGGGTGACCGAGCGGGCGCTGAACGAGGAGCTGCCGATCTTCTGGTTGATCGACTCGGCCGGCGCGCGGATCACCGACCAGGTGGCACTGTTCCCGGGTCGGCGCGGCGCGGGACGGATCTTCCACAACCAGGTCGCGCTGTCGGGCAAGGTGCCCCAGATCTGTTGCCTGTTCGGCCCGTCCGCGGCCGGCGGCGCGTACATCCCGTCGTTCTGCGACATCGTGATCATGGTTGAGGGCAACGCCTCGATGTACCTCGGCTCGCCGCGGATGGCCGAGATGGTGGTGGGCGAGAAGGTCAGCCTGGAGGAGATGGGCGGCGCGCGCATGCACGCCACCGTCTCCGGATGCGGCGACAACCTGGCCGTCGACGACGAGGACGCGATCGAGCAGGCCAAGCTGTATTTCGGCTACCTGCCGACGTGCTGGCGCGAGCAGCCGCCTGATGTGCTCGCCGCACCGCCGGCACTCGAGCTGGCCGACGACGCCGTGCCGTTCGAGGAGTCCGTGCCGTTCGACGTGCACGAGATCATCGCCGGGCTGGTCGACGCCGACTCGTTCTTCGAGGTCAAGCCGCTGTTCGCGGCCGAACTGGTCACCGGATTCGGGCGCATCGACGGGCGCCCAGTCGGGATCGTGGCCAACAACTCGGCAGTGCGGGGCGGGGTGCTGTTCGTCGACTCGGCCGACAAGGCAGCGCGGTTCATCTGGCTGTGCGACGCCTTCAACGTGCCGCTGCTCTACCTGGCCGACGTGCCGGGCTTCATGATCGGCAGTGCGGTCGAGCGGCAGGGAATCATCCGTCACGGCGCAAAGATGATCACTGCGGTGTCCGAGGCCACCGTGGCGCAGGTGTCGGTCATCGTGCGCAAGGCCTACGGCGCCGGGCTGTACGCCATGGCCGGCCCCGGGTTCATGCCCGACGCCTGCATCGCACTGCCGACCGCGAAGATCGCGGTCATGGGCCCTCAGGCCGCGGTGAATGCCGTCTACGCGAACAAGATCGAAGAGATCACCGACCCGGACGAGCGGGCTGCATTCGTGGCTGACAAGCGAACCGAGTACGAGCGCGACGTCGACCTGTTGCGGCTGGCCTCCGACCTCGTGCTCGACGCGATCATCGAGCCGAGCGAGCTGCGAGCCGAACTGGTGCTGCGCTACGGCGTGCTGGTGGGCAAGTCCCGCCGGATCGCCGAGAAGCGCCACGGGGTGCCACCGACGTGAGCGCCGCCGTGCAGGTGCGTGGCAATGCGAGCGCCGAGGAGCTGGCGGTCGTCGTCGCGCTCCTGTCGCAGCTCGAGCGCGCGCCTGGGCCCGATCGCTATGCCGAGTGGCGCCGTATCCGGCTGGCCGCGCTGCGGACTCGGCCGGCCAGCTGAGTCGAGATGTGCGGCGCACCCCGGACCGCAGCCCGTTGGCGGGATGCTCACGTCAGGTGGGCCAAGACCACGAGATTGCTGAGGTAGTTGCCCGTCCTGCGATCGAATTCCCCGGCGCAGGTGATCAGTCGCAGTTCGGCGATCGGCGCCGGCCCGTACACAGTCGTCGTCGGGAAGTGGTCCTTCGGGTAGACCTGCACTCGATCGACGACAAACGACAAGACGGTGCCGCTCTGCTCGGCGACCAAGATCGTCGCTCCGGCGACGAGGGCGTGCAGGCGGTAGAACACCGCGGGCCCGCGAGTCGAATCGACGTGGCCGGCGATGACAGCGGGACCTATCTGACCCGGAACGACGCCGCCGGTGTACCAGCCCGCCACATCCCACTGCGACGGAGTCTGCAGCGCGCCGTTGGCGAGGAGTTTCAGCGACTCGAGGTCCGTGCTCACCCCGATCGAGGGGATGGTGAGATGAACCGGAGTGGTCGCGGTGCGAGGAGTCGACGCGCCAGTGGCCGTAGCGACGCCGATGATCTTGGGCGACGTCGACGGGCTGGACGAGGTGGTGCTCGACGAGGGCACGGGCGCGCCCCTCGAGAGTGCGTCCGTCCGGTCCGCACGCAGGCGGAAGTACCCACTGACGGCAATCAGGCACAGGACCAGGGCCGTGCTGGCCGCGATCGACCGGCGCCTGCGCGGGCGGCGGTGACGACCGCGCGCCGTCACGGGCGAGACGGGCTAACCCGACGTCGAGAGCGGATGCCCCACAGGAATACCAGCGCCGCGCAGCCGAGGCCGGCCCACGCCACAAGTCGGTCGGCAGCGGCACCCTGGTGTGGCGCTGTTCCGCCACCGCCCGCCAGGACAGAGCCGCTCGGAACACCGCCCGCACCCGCCGCATCCAATACGGTGCGCAGAACTAATCCACCGGCGCGCCCATCGAGCAGCACCACCGAGGTGATGCTTGCGCTTCCCACCGTGACGCCGACGTGGCCGGCGAGGGTCGGCTGGGTGCTGGACTGTGCGTTCAGTGTCCAGCGGCCGCTCGGCACGGCGACGTA
Organism: Pseudonocardiales bacterium; assembly: GCA_003243915.1. Taxonomy (GTDB): domain Bacteria; phylum Actinomycetota; class Actinomycetes; order Mycobacteriales; family Jatrophihabitantaceae; genus QHCC01. Next base: position 5,591 of record QHCC01000104.1, read on the forward strand.
ATCGGTCGTCGATCCGAAGGCGGTGTCCGCGGTGAGTACCGGGCCGTCTTGGGCTCGAACCGCGACGTGGCCGGCCCGGCTCGACGCCTGGATCACCCGGACGAGACCGCTACCTGCCGGCGGGGCCTTGAGCGTGTCTGCGACCACGACACCGCGAAGTTGGTTGCTCATGCCGACGGCTGCCGCGGTGTAGGCCGACCCTGGTCGGAGGTTGACCGTCCAGGTCAGGACCGGCGGGTTCGAAGCCGAAGCACCGTGCGGACGCATCGAGACCGCGTAGGTACCGGACGTGATCGGGCGGTAGGCACTGACGTCGCCATAGCCGACGCCGGACAGCCACAGGTTTGTGGTCCCGCCGCTGAACGCCGTGAGGTAGACGTCCACGCTGGCTGTGTCGGGCGAGAAGTGCGCGCCCCGCAAGAATGCATCCGTGGCCACGGGTGTGGATGCGCTAGCTGGTGTGAGCACGGGAACAGCGGTTAGCGCGACGAACGCTACGGCCATAGCACTCAGGCGGCGTGCGATCCTGGCTGCGTTCATCAGCGTCTCCAGTGCTCGAGGCAAGTTCTTGAGTCAGTTCAGAGCGACAGGCGGAATCGGCATGATCGGCCACACGATTCGGTTCGATCCATTCGGGAGTTGGGTGACGCTGGGTCGATAAGACGGCGAGAGGTTGCTCAGCATTGCTTGCACGGCCGGTGCCGCGTCGGTGCGCACGTCGATGCTCCGAGCGGGTAGACCTGCCGCCTGCTCCGGCTTGTCGATGTTGACGGTGAGGATGTTGACGTGGCTCGAGTTGGCCATCAGAGCCAGGACCGTCGCCGCACGTAGGTCAAGTGCGCCGGCCTCGAGGACGGCCTCTACCGCTCGGCTGGCGCGGATGGCAGGGTTGGCCAGCAGCTGGCGTCCGGCCGTGAGTCGGATCTGGTCGTCGGCGCGCCGCCGCGACGCGATGTCGGCAGCGGATTCCGTCGATGCCTGCCGTACGACGAGCTGATGGGGTCCCGATCCGAAGACCGCAATCGGCAGCGATGCCTGCAGGGCACGGGCAACCGGGCCGTTGGCACGATCCACCGCGCGCAGGGCGGCGCTCGACACGACATAGTCGAAGGAGAGCGGGGTGTTGTTGCGTGAACTGGCCTCGAGCGCAGCGGAGGCAGTCCGGACGTTGCTGAACCCGACCCCGTTGAGTGCGTTGCGCATGTCAGGGTCGGCGACCAGCTGGGCCGCGTGTGGCAACTCGCGGGCGGCCCAGGCGGCAGCCGCATTGACTTCGGCCGCATTTGGCACGACGACCGCGTGGGGCACGACGACCGCGTTGGGCACGTTGGCCGCCTCTTGGGTCCGCGGCGATCTGTGCAACACGTATACGAGAGCCAGTGTGCCCACGACCAGCATGACCGAGACCGCGGCGGCACCGATCGCCAGGAAAAGGGCACCGCGCCGACGAGGGCCCCTCTGCCGAGCTAGCCGGAAAGCCCGTGCTCCGTTGGGCGCTGGGGTGTTGAGTCCCTCGAGAGCGTCGCCTATCAGCCGCTCGAGCGCGACAGCGTCGCGCATCAGCCGCTCGAGCCCGCCGGCCGGCTCCTCATCGTTGGCCGGCTGGTCGGGGGCTTCAGCAGGCTGCAACGTGTCCCGTACGGGCGCGCTGGGGAGGACGGGGACCGCCGGTTCGATCGGCTGCGGCTGCGATCGCGGCTCCGGTGGCACAATCCCGGGCACACCGCTGGCTAGCGGACGAATCGGCGCGGCTGAGGTCCGAAGGACGGCAGGAACTCTCAGCGGCGGTGAGCTGGCAGGCGCACGCTTCGCGACTCCCGCTCTGACCGACACAATGCGTGGGTATCTGTCCGCCATGCCGCTTCAGTGCCCACCCGGCCGCGAACGCGGCGCGGTCGTCTGCATGAATGAAGTCGGCAGAATGCTCGTCCGGTTGCCGGAAGACGCTACGTCCACAGGACCCCCCGGGTTCCTGTTGGCCGACACTGGCCGTCGGCTCAGCTCATCGCGGAGCTAGGCCCCACGCAGGGCAGCCGTTGCTAAGGTGCTTACCCACCCATCGAGCCTGACACAGAAAACACTTCCTGGTCAAGCATTGCACCGAGGTTATGTTGAATGTTCACCCGACCCGGATCCCTGCCGTCACTGCGGCGTCGGGTAGCCGATATCGCGCAGCCCGAAGTCCAGCTCGCGCAGCAACCGGCGCAGCACAGGCAGCGACAACCCGACCACATTGTGATGATCGCCCTCGATCGCGTCGACGAACCAGCCGCCGAACCCGTCGATCGTGAAGGCTCCGGCCACGTCGGACGGTTCACCGCTGCCGCAGTAGGTCTCGATCTCCTCGTCGGTGATGTCGCCGAAGTGCACGGTCGTCGACTCGGTGGCCGTGACCAGCCGGGCGCCGGCGCAGTCGACCAGGCAGTGACCGGTGTGCAGTATCCCGGTGCGCCCGCGCATCCGCTGCCAGCGGGCAACGGCGTCCGCTGCGGAGACGGGCTTGCCCAATGCTGCCCCGTCGAATTCGAGCAGTGAATCGCAGCCGAGCACCAGCGCCTCGCCGCGCAGGCGCTCGCTGATCGCAAGGGCCTTGGCATTCGCGAGCGCCTGGACCAGCTGTGCCGGGGTGTCGGCCGTGGCCTGCGACTCGTCGAGGTGGCTGACGATCACCTCCGGGACGACGCCTGCCCGCAGCAGCGTCTCGCGCCGGGCGGGCGAGGCTGACGCGAGGACGAAGCGGATGCTCACAGGCCGAGCGACTTCGAGACCACGCCTTTCATGATCTCGGTCGTGCCGCCGTAGATGCGGGTGACGCGGGCGTCGGCGTAGGCGCGCGAGACGGCGTACTCGGTCATGTAGCCGTAGCCGCCGTGCAGCTGCAGGCAGCGGTCGATGACGCGACCCTGCAGCTCGGTGGTCCACCACTTGGCCTTCGCGGCGTCCGCGGCGTCGAGTTCGCCGTCGTTGAGCCGGTCGACGCAGCGGTCGACGAAGGCCTGGGCGACGTCGACCTCGGTGGCGATCTCGGCCAGNNGTGCCGAAGGCCTTGCGGTCCTGGACGTATCGCAGCGTGTTCTCGAACGCGGCCTGCGCCTCGGCGACTGCCGACACCGCGATGGACATGCGCTCCTGCGGCAGCTTCTTCACCAGCTGGGCAAAGCCGTCGCCCTCGCTGCCCAGCAGGTTGGCCACCGGAACGCGGACGTCGGTGAACGACAACTCGGCGGTGTCCTGGCTGTGCAGGCCGAGCTTCTCGAGGTTGCGCCCGCGCTCGAAGCCGGTCATGCCCCGCTCCAGGACGAGCAATGACATCCCGCTGCGCCTGTCATCGGGCCCGGTACTGCCGGTGCGTACCGCGGTCACCACCAGGTCGGCGTTGATGCCGTTGGTGATGAACGTCTTGGACCCGTTGACGAGGTACTCCTCGCCGTCACGCTTGCCGCTGGTGCGGATGCCGGACAGGTCCGAGCCCGCGCCCGGTTCGGTCATCGCGATGGCCGTGATCAGTTCGCCGGAGACGATGCCCGGCAGCCAGCGTTGCTTCTGCTCCTCGTTGCAGTAGGTGAGGAAGTACGGCAGGCAGGTGTCGTTGTGCAGCGTGATGCCCAGCCCCGAGCCGGTGATCCCGGCCAGTGCCACCTGCTCGTCCAGCGCCTGGTTGAAGCGGAAATCCGCGACGCCTCCGCCGCCGTACTGTTCGGGCACCTGCATGCCGAGAAAGCCGCTCTTGCCGGCCTCGGTGAACACCTCGCGCGGCGTAGCGCCGGCCCGCTCCCAGTCGAGGTAGTTCGGCACGATCGCCTTGTCGGCGAAGGCGCGAAACGCCTCGGCGAATGCCTCGTGCTCCGCGTCGTAGTGCTTGCGCTGCATGGTGGGTCTCCCTGGGCGGTCCGCCGGTGCGTCCCCGTTCTTTGTACCAGCAGGGGCCCGGGCGAACGCGGCCGATAACGTCTGGGCATGGTTTCGGGATCGGTGGTCGGCGTCGTCGGCGGGTCAGGGTTCTACTCACTGCTCGAGGACGCCGAGCAGCACTACGTGCCCACGCCCTACGGCGAGGCCAGCGACCCCATCACGGTCGGCACGCTCGGTGAGCGGCAGGTCGCCTTCGTGGCGCGGCACGGCAGCGACCATCGCTTCGCGCCGCATCTCGTGCCCTACCGCGCGAACCTGTGGGCGCTGCGCACGCTCGGCGTGCGGCAGGTGGTCTCGCTGTCCGCGGTGGGTTCGCTTCGGGCCGCGTTGCCGACCGGGACGCTGGTGGTTCCCGACCAGCTCGTCGACCGCACCCACGGCCGGGCGCAGACCTACTTCGACGACGGGCGCGGCGTGGGCCACATCTCCTTCGCCGACCCGTACTGCCCACACGGGCGCGCCGCCGCGCTCGGTGCCGGACCAGCGGTCACCGACGGCGGCATCCTCGGGGTGGTCAACGGCCCACGGTTCTCCTCGCGTGCCGAGTCGCTGGAGTTCCAGTCCCAGGGCTGGTCGATCATTGGCATGACGGCGATGCCCGAAGCCGCCCTGGCCCGCGAACTGGCGCTGTGCTACACCACGCTTGCGCTGGTCACCGACCTCGACGCGGGCGTCGAGGCCGGGCAGGGTGTCACCCACGGCGAGGTGCTGGCAGCGTTCGCGGCCAACCTGCCGCGGCTGCGCGAACTGCTCGTCGCGACCGTCGCCGCCTTGCCGCAGCGCCAGGGCGACTGCGGATGCGCCGACACGTCCGCGCACCCGGTGTCCTTCGAGCTGCCGTGAGGGTGCTTCTCACCGGCGCGGCGGGGTTCATCGGGCGGCACGTGCACACCGAACTGGTGGCCCGCGGCCACCGCGTGCGGCTGCTCGACTCGCTGCGGCCCGACGTCCACCGCGGGGCGCGGCCGGAGCTGGCCGGACTGCGCGTCGGAGACGTCCGCGACCCGGTGGCCGTCGACGAGGCGCTACCCGGTGTCGAGGCGGTGTGCCACCTCGCGGCGAAGGTGGGCCTGGGTGTCGACGTGCAGGATCTGCCTGACTACGCCGACTCCAACGATCACGGCACCGCCGTGCTGCTCGCCGCGATGGCACGCGCGGGCGTCGCCCGACTGGTGCTGGCGAGCTCGATGGTCGTCTACGGCGAGGGTCTGGGCCGGTGCGCCACGCACGGCGACGTGCGCCCCGGGCCTCGTGCCGAGTCGGCGCTTGCGGCAGGTTGCTTCGAGCCGCCGTGCCCGCTGTGCGGCAGCGAGCTGTCCCCGGCGCTCGTGGGCGAGGACGCCCCAGTGGATCCGCGCAACGGGTACGCCGCGAGCAAACTCGCCCAGGAACACCTTGCGGCGTCGTGGGCGCGGGCGACGGGCGGCAGCGTCGCGGCGCTGCGTNNCAACGTGTACGGCCCGGGCATGCCCCGCGACACCCCGTACGCCGGCGTAGCGGCGATCTTCCTCTCTGCGTTACGGCGCGGGCAGCCGCCAGCCGTCTTCGAGGACGGTGCCCAGCGCCGCGACTTCGTACACGTCCGTGACATTGCGGTGGCCACGGCGCTGGCCGCCGAACGGCATGACTGCGGGGTGCGGGCCTACAACGTCGGTTCCGGCACGCCGCACACCGTCGGCGACATGGCGGCCGCGCTGGCCCGTGCCACCGCCGGCCCGGCGCCGCAGGTGACCGGCGCCTACCGCCTGGGCGACGTCCGCCACATCACGGCCGACTCCACCCGACTCAAGACCGAACTGGGGTGGACGCCTCGAGTGACCTTCGAAGACGGCGTGGCCGACCTCGTTGAGTGACGTACTTGCATGATCAGAGACGGCAAATCGCCGTCTCTGATCATGGCGATACGTCACTCGCCCGCGTGGGGCATGTCTAGACCGCGACGGGCAGGCACACCGTGAACCGGCAGCCCTCGGCGGTGTTCTCGACGTGCACGCTGCCGGAGTGCGCCTCGACG
>QHCC01000105.1 GCA_003243915.1 Pseudonocardiales bacterium
CATGTGCACCGGGATGCGGATCGTGCGGGCCTGATCGGCCATCGCGCGGGTGATCGCCTGCCGGATCCACCAGGTGGCATAGGTCGAGAACTTGTAACCCTTGGTGTAGTCGAACTTCTCGACCGCCCGGATCAGGCCCAGGTTGCCCTCCTGGATGAGGTCGAGGAAGGCCATACCGCGGCCGGTGTAACGCTTGGCCAAGGACACGACCAGGCGCAGGTTGGCCTCGAGCAGGTGATTCTTGGCGCGTTCGCCGTCGCGGACGATCCAGCGCAGGTCGCGCTTCATCTGCATCGCCAGCTTCTCGCTGGTCTCGTCGGCCTGGCGGAGTCGCTCCGCCGAGTACAGCCCGGCCTCGATGCGCTTGGCCAGGTCGACCTCCTCCTCGGCGTTGAGCAGGGCCACCTTGCCGATCTGCTTGAGGTAGGCACGCACGGAGTCGGCCGACGCCGTCATCTCGGCGTCCTTGCGCGCCTGACGCAGCGCCTCGGACTCCTCCTCGTCGTCCCAGGTGAATTCCGTCGCCTCCTCGTCGCCCGGCTCGGCGGTGGCACCGTCGGCCGGGACCGCGGGGGCGGCTGGGTCGGGCGGCTCTGCCGATGGCGGATCGCCGGCGGCCGCGGGATCGACGGCTTTGGCCGCAGACTTGACCGGCAGCTTCTTCGCCGGCGTCGGCTTGGTTTTCGCGGCGGCCGGGGTCTTCCCGGCCGCCGGCGAGGCGGTCGGTTTGCCTGCGCCCTTGGTGGCTGTCTTGATGGCTGTCTTGATGGCTGTCTTGGCGGCCGGTGGCTTCAACGGGGCCGTTTTCGCTGTCTTGGCGGGCGTCTTGACCGGGGCGGCCTTGACCGCTGCGCTCACGCGCTTCGTGGCGCTTGCCGCGGCGACGGTGTTCTTTGCGGCGCGAACGGGCGCGACGTCGCTGGGCTGCTGCTGACTGGGAACCACGGAAGACCTTTCACCACGAGTTTCGCACGCCCTGGGTACGGGGGCGTGCGGGACTGCAAGCCGTACAACACGGATGCAAGTGGGGGTCACAGGCCGGCTGTTGGTTGGCTCAGGAGCGAGTCCAGTACGTGCGCAGTACCCTGGCCAATATTGTACTGCGCCACGCCTGCAATGCGAGCCGGATCGCTCGGACTCACTCGCCGCGGCGCTCGGCGGCGGCCATCGCCGCGCCGACGATGCCGGCGTCGTTGAGCAGTTCGGCCGCTTTCACCGGGGTCTTCAGCTGCAAGAGCGGCACCCACTTGGCGGCGTCCTTGCTCACCCCGCCGCCGACGACGAAGAGGTCCGGCGTGAACAGCCGCTCGACATGGCGCATGTACTCCTGCACCCGAAGGGCCCACTTCTTGTAGGACATCTTGTGCTCGTCGCGCACCGAGGCCGCCGCGCGCTTCTCGGCGTCGTGGCCGTCGAGTTCCAGGTGGCCGAGCTCGGTGTTGGGCACCAGCGCGCCGTCGATGAGCAACGCACTGCCGATGCCGGTGCCGAAGGTCAGCAGGATCACCACTCCGCCGACGCCGCGGGCCGCCCCGAACCGCGCCTCGGCGATGCCCGCGGCGTCGGCATCGTTGAGCACGATCACCTCGTTCGCGCCGCCGGCCGCCGCGGTGAAGCAGGCATCCACGTCCGTCCCGATCCAACTCGGGTCGACGTTCGCCGCGGACTGGGCGACGCCGTGCTGGATGACCGCGGGGAAGGTCGCGCCGACCAGCCCCTGCCAACTGGCCGCAGTGAGCAGGCGGGCGACGACCGCCGCGACGGCGTCCGGCGTCGCCGGATGCGGGGTCAGGATCCGGGTGCGCTCGGTCACCAGGTGTCCGGTCGTCGTGTCGACGATCGCACCCTTGATGCCGGTGCCGCCGATGTCGATGCCGAACGCCTGGCCGGCCTGCTCGCCCACCGCTGCTCCTGTCGCGTCGATCGAACTGTCGCCGAACCCTATCCCGGCCCGCCGCCGTCGGCATGGTGCGATAGTCCAGTGACGATTCCGCGACAGATCGAGCCGAATTCGCCTGACCAGCTGGAGCGCCTGGCTGTGGAGCTCGCCGCCGGCGCGGCCGCAGTCGTCGGTCGGCACCGGCGTGGTCCCCTGGGCGTGTCCTCGAAGAGCACGGTGACCGATCTGGTCACCGAAGCCGACCGGGCGAGCGAACGCTGGCTCGTGCAGCGGATCGCGGCGCTGCGTCCGGCTGACGCGGTCCTCGGTGAGGAAGGTGCCGGATCGGACGGGACCAGCGGTGTGCGCTGGGTGCTCGACCCGATCGACGGNNCGGGTGCGGTCTGCAACGCAGCGTCCGGCGAGGTCTTCCGGGCCCACCGCGGTGGCGGCGCGTACCTCGGTGACGCCCGCCTGAACGGACCGCGCGTCGTACCGCTGGCGCGCGCCGTCGTCGGTACCGGCTTCGGCTATGCCGCGGCGCAGCGAGGGCGGCAGGGCGCCGTCGTCGCCGGGTTGCTGCCGCGGGTCGCTGACATCCGGCGCCTGGGTTCGGCCAGCCTGGATCTGTGCGCGGTGGCGCAGGGTCGGCTGGATGCCTACTTCGAAGCCGGCCTGCAGCCCTGGGACTACGCGGCCGGGGTGCTCATCGCGACCGAGGCAGGCTGCGTGGCCTCGGGGCTGCGTGGCAGCGCACCGTCGTCGCACCTGACGGCGGTGGCCGGTGAGCCGCTGGCAACGGACTTCTTCGCCCTGCTCGAAGAACTGGGCGCCGACGCGTTCAGCAGGTAGCGCTACTGCTCGGCCGCGCGGTCGCCGTGCCGGTCGGGGCGAGGCTGACGTGCTGGGCCTTCATCGCCGCCTGGGCCGCCGCGGAGGTCGCGACCGCCTTGAACTTCAGGCCGAGCGAGACGACGACCTTGCCGACCGGGTCGGCGGCCAGCGGCACTATCTTCGCGCCCGGGAAGTAGTACGCGAGCAGTGCTGCGTCCTTCTTCTGGTTCGGCCCGAATCGGATCTCGGCGATGCCTGCGACGTGCACCTTCGGGTTGTCGTTGCCGTACCCGGCCACCTTGAAGCCGTTCTTGGTCAACGTCGTCGCCGTCGCCTTGGCTATGCCCGCCCGGCTCGTCGAGTTCAACACGGACACCTCCACGCTGGCCGGGCGCGGCAGCACGGACGCCGACGGGGTGGGGGTGGGGCATTTCACCTTGGCCACCGCGTTACCGTCGTCGCGATGCAGGACGCGCCACCAGACCAACGAGGTCAGCAGAGTCAGGGCGACCAGGAGGATCAGGGCCGGAAGCGGACGCCGCTT
>QHCC01000106.1 GCA_003243915.1 Pseudonocardiales bacterium
TTCTGGAACAGCATCTCCAAGCTCCCGATCCGCCGCATCGCACCAACCGACCCCTCCCACCAGCGCATGATCGAACTCGTCCAACGCATGATCGACCTCAACAACACGCGGGACAACGCGCGGACCGCCCCGGCCCAGACCCGACTCGAAAGACAACTCCAGGTCACCGGCGACCACATCGACGCACTCGTGTTCGAGCTCTACGGCTTCACCGCCGACGAGGCCGAGATCGTCACCGCCGCACTCGCGCAAGCGCTGCCCGACGACGACAACGGCGAGGCCCCCGCCGGAGATGACGAATGACCGTGCGGCACATCAACTTCAACGACATCGAGCTCCAGCCCGACCCGCTGCTATTTCACGGCCGAGGCGACCTCCGAGACCGGCTCGACTCCTCACTCGACGCGCTGCGCACAACGATCCAGAACTGGGACGCCGACCATCTGCTGCGCACTCCCGAGCATGACGTCGCCGATGAGCTCGTCGAGACCTACGGCGTCGAGTGCCCGGCGCTGCTCCGCGACCACATCGAGGCGCTGCCCACCGAAGAGGGCTACAGCAGCTTCCGCGACGGGTTCGGCGACCAGGTGCGTCAGCGCATCGCCATCCGCCGCTTCATCGTCCCGTTCACCGGCGCCGCCGACGTTTTCGCCCTGCAGGCGAGCACGCACACCCTCACCCCGCCACGAGCCACCGTTCAGGAGAACAAGCAGGGCGGCGGCGAGCTGCGGATCTCGCTACAAGCGCTGCAGGGCCAAGTACCGAGTGCCGACCAAATTCGGCAGGCCGTGCACACCGAACTCGACAAGATCGTGCAGCACCTCGAGTGGAGCCGCTCTGACATCGCCGCCTACCAGCAGCGAGTGCGATCAGCTGTCGAGGAGGTGACTGCACGCAAACAAGAAATCCTGCGCGAGCGCGACCTGCAAGCCGCCATCGGATTCCCCGTTCGCCGACGAGACGACGCGGCAACCTACGCGGTCCCCGTCCGCCGCAAGACCATCGCCACCCAGTCGACGTCCAAGCCGCGCGCACCCTTCGCGCCCGAACCAGCCATCGCCGATCACGACTTCGAGACCGTTCTGCGCGTGCTCACCGCGAGTCGCAACCAACTCGAGCGCACCCCGTCGATGACCTCGACACTTACCGAAGAGAAGATCCGCGACCTGCTGCTCGTCAACCTCAACGCCCAGTTTGAAGGAGCCGCTGCCGGCGAAGTCTTCAACGGCGCAGGCAAGACCGACATCCTCATCCGCGAGAACGACCGCAACATCTTCATCGCCGAATGCAAGATCTGGAAAGGCCCGAAGACCATCACCGACGCACTCGACCAGCTGTTCAGCTACCTGGTCTGGCGCGACACCAAGGCGGCGTTGCTGCTGTTTATCCGGCGCGGGCAACCAACCGAGGTCATCGCCAAGTCAATCGCAGCCATCGAGGCGCACACCAACCACAAGCGCATGCTGGACAGGACGATCGACGACGGCCGCAGCGACCATGTCATGCACGCGACTGCAGACCCGGCCCGCGAGATCCGGCTTACCTTCTTGCCGTTCGTTTTACCGTCCGCATGAGCGATCTGCATCGAGGGACCGGCCGACGCGCGTGTCACAACATGGCCATCAGTATCAATCCGCCTGCCGTCGGCGACAGCTCAGCGCTCGATCGTCTCAACGCCGTTGGGACGATCGTCGTCTGAACCCCGTTGGACGATCCGCTCGCCGGCGCCAGGCGCACGTCGAAATCCGACACGCCGCGAACACGACACCTGACATTTTTCGACCCGAGATGAGAGGATGGGTATCCGTCCTCAACTTGGGAGCGTAATGCCTGAGCAGCTGAATCCGCAGCCTGAAGACCCCGCGCAGCGGCTCGCCCGCCTCGACCTCCGCGCCGAGGATCTGCTGATCTGCGTTCGCGCGGGCATCGCGGCCCGCCGCACCGCCACGAGCAACCACCCCCGCGCTTTCGGCGGATGGCTGGACTACGGCGAGCGCATCGCGACCCTGCGCGAAACGCTGATCTTCAGGGGGTGGACCAAGCGCGAGCCCAACGGAATGTGCTTAGTCGTGCACCCCGATCAGCGCTTCGCGATCATGACGGCGCTCGGCACCGCCGGCGTTGGGACGGCCGCGCCCGTGACCACCCGTCGCCCTCGCGGGGGGACGACCGAGAAGGTCGTACGCGTCAACGGTCAACTCGAGTTCGACCTCGGGCTCCAGGTGCCGTCGGCTCCAGCCAACCCGCTTGCCATGCCCACCTGGGCGCTGCTGGTGCACGAGGACGACGACGAGATCCGCAGTGAACTGAGTCTGGCGCGGCACATGAGCGAAGAGGGCTACATCGACGACTGGGTCGACCGCATCCCCCTGCCGGCCATCCGCATCAACGACCTGCTCGACGACACCGGTGACGACGACGAGCCCGACGCAGGCCCCGAGTTCGACGTCCCCGAGCGCTAAGCCCGGCCCGAGGACGATGACCACCCCCTCCCGCATCACACTGGCCCGCCAACGCCGCGGGTTACGCATCTCCGCTCTCGCACGCGATCTCGAGGTCGCTCGACAGACCGTCGCCGCCTGGGAGACCGGTGACCAGATCCCCACCGCAGCGAACTTGGCAGCGCTCGGCGAGCGTCTGCAGTTCCCTGTCGAGTTCTTCACCAGAGGCGACGTTGAACCGCTCCCGATCGGCGCCGTCAGCTTCCGCGCGCTGAGTAAAATGACCGCCTCGACGCGCGACGTCGCCTTGGCCGCTGGCCGCACCGCTCTGCTGATCGACGAGTGGCTGGCGGCCCGTTATCGCCTGCCCGAACCTGACGTCCCTACCCTCGGCCTGCAACCCCCGGAGCAGGCCGCCGAAGCCTTGCGCCACCGCTGGGGCCTGGGCAACGCCCCGATCAGCAACATGACGCACCTGCTCGAGGCAAAGGGAGTGCGGATCTTCTCGCTGCCGGAGGAATGCCGCACCGTCGACGCCTACTCGCTTCGCTGGCACGGGACACCCGTGGTGCTGTTGACGCCCGGCAAGAGCGCCGAACGACGCAGATTCGATCTTGCCCACGAACTCGCCCACCTGGTGCTGCACGCCGAGCGCGAACACTTCCAGGGACCCAAGGCCGAGGACGAAGCCAACCGGTTCGCGTCCTCATTTCTCATGCCGAGACGTGGCATGCTCGGCCGTCCCCTGAGACACGCGACGATCGACATGATTTTGACGGAACGTCGCAGGTGGAAGGTCGCCGCGATGGCGCTGACCTACCGCCTCAACGAACTCGGCTTCCTTACCGAATGGGAATACCGCAACCACTGCATCGCGCTCAGTCGCCGCGGCTTCCGGCGCTCCGAACCGGGCGGCATCAACCACGAGTCGTCGCAACTGCTGAGCAAGATCACACAGTCGCTGCGCCGCAAAGGTATCGGCACCAGCCAACTCGCGACGCAGGTTGGCGTCACCGTCGAAGAACTCAGCAGCTACCTTCTTGGGCTGGTCGTCATGCCCATCGCGAACAACGTCCATGCCCACGTCGCGGCAACGGGCGACGAGAATATTTCGCCGCGGCACCTCCACCTGGCATGACAGATCGAGCTATACGGTGAGCAGTGAGCCGCTCTTCACCGTGACGCAGCCCGACGAAACGGTCAGCGTCATAAATCTCGCGACACCAGGCGAATACCAAGACTTCGCGTTTGAGGCGATACACGACGACGGGCGCCGTGACCGCTTCGCGGCCTATCACACCGGCGAGCGCGCGATCTTCATCGACGTGCTGACTCGAATGGCCGCAGACCGACCGGCGGATGCTGTGCTGGCCGACGTCACCTGCATGCGCGCCGAGGTTGAGACGATCTCGAAAGGATTGACACCCACGTCATCCCAATCAGGGTTTCGACCGGGGTGGCCGACAGTCCCCAGGTCACCTGCCGTTCCATTCTCGAATAGCTACACCATTGACGGTCGAAGTCAACGCATTGGTCTGACCGTCGCCGGCGACAAATACGGGCTGCGGTTCTCGGAGCGTCGCGGCAAGGAACGGGGGCTCAAGGTCGTTGTCCCTGCGGACCAGTTGTGGCGCTTCGCAGCCGGGATGATCTGGCGAAGCTACGAAGATCGCACGTCGTTGCTGCTGTCGCGCGTGAGCACCGATGAATATCAGGACGCCCTGCACCGCTTCGCGTCCTCGCTGCGACCCGCGCCGTGAGGTTGGCGGGAACAACTCGACCGCAGCGCCCAACTGCGGATCGCGCGAAGCGCCGCTGACAGTAACTGACGGAATCTTGCTCGCCGTTGCTCGTCACCGAGGGCCTTCGAAGGATCTGCGGGTTAGATAACGGACGGATCGCGGCTGCACGTCGTCATCCCGAACATCACCCGTCGGGACTGGGCGGTGAACATCCGCAAGTTCGTGCTGAGCCTGAACACCCTGGAAGAACTGGTCGGCATCGCATCGATCACCGACCAGGCGGCGCGCTTCCTCGAGGCCTCGGTCGGGGCCGGGCTGAACATCCTCATCGCCGGCGGTACCCAGACCGGCAAGACCACGATGCTCAACGCGCTGTGCGCGACGATCCCGGCCCGCGAGCGGGTGATCACCGTCGAGGAGGTCTTCGAACTGCAGGTCCGCCTCCCTGACGTGGTGTCTATGCAGACCCGGCAGGCCAACCTCGAAGGCGCCGGCGAGATCCCGCTGCGCCGGCTGGTGAAGGAGGCGCTGCGGATGCGGCCGGCCCGCCTGATCGTGGGTGAGGTGCGCCAGGCGGAGTGCCTCGACCTGCTGATCGCGCTGAACAGCGGGGTGCCCGGTATGTGCACGCTGCACGCCAACTCCGCGCGCGAGGCACTGGTCAAGATGTGCACGCTGCCGCTGCTCGCGGGTGAGAACGTCTCGGCCGCGTTCGTGGTGCCGACCGTCGCCGCGTCCGTCGACCTGGTGGTTCACCTCCGTTTGGACGCGAACGGCCAGCGCCGGGTGCGGGAGATCGTCGGCGTCACGGGCCGGGTCGAGGGCGACGTCATCGAGACCAGTGACATCTTCGCCTCGCGCAAGGGACGCCTTGAGCGCGGCGACGGCTACCCGCCGCACCCCGAACGCTACGAGGCCGCCGGCATCGACCTGATCCGCACGCTGGGACATCGGGCTGACGCGGCGGTGCACGTCGTGCGGGAGGCGTGACGTGGGCGCCCTGCTCGGACTCCTGCTGGGTGCCGGATTGCTGCTGATCTGGCGCAGCGGACCCCGAGCCCCGCAGCCGGGCGCTGTGGGCACGCCCGGTTGGCTGGTGCGCCGCACCGACCTGATCCGCCAGGCCGGGATCGACGGCGTCGGCTCGGGGCAGTTGATCGGCGCTCAGGCATTGGCCGGCGGCTTCGCCCTGGTGCTGGTGGTGCTGATCACCTCGACGATCACGGTGGCCGCGTGCTTCGGCGTCTTCGGGTTCTTCGCGCCGGTGCTGGTGCTGCGGCGGATGCGCCGCCGCCGGCAGGTCGCGCTGCGGGACCTGTGGCCCGAAGCGGTCGACAACCTGGCCTCGGCGGTGCGGGCCGGCATGTCCTTGCCGGAGGGGCTGTCGGCGCTCGCGCTGCGTGGTCCCGCCGAACTGCGCCCCCCGTTCGGGCGGTTCGGCGCCGCGTACCGGGCGAGCGGGAGATTCGGCGAGTGCCTGGACGCCCTCAAGGACGATCTCGCCGATCCGGTCGGTGACCGGGTGTGCGAGACGATGCGGGTGGCGCGCGAGGTCGGCGGCAGCGATCTGGGCACGGTACTGCGCACGCTGTCCGAACTGCTGCGCTCTGACGCCCGTACCCGCTCCGAGCTCGAGACGCGACAGGGCTGGGTGGTCAATGCCGCGCGGCTCGCGGTGGCGGCGCCGTGGGCGGTGCTGCTCCTGCTCGGCACCCAGTCGACGACGTTGCAGGCCTACGACTCGGCGCGGGGCACTCTGCTGCTCGCGATCGGTGCCGCCGTATGCCTTGTTGCGTACCGGATCATGCTGCGCATCGGCAAGCTGCCCGAGGACCAGCGGGTGTTGCGATGACGTTGTGGCTGGCCGGTGCGCTGCTGGGGCTGCTCGCCGCCTCGGGCCTGGTGCTCGCCGTTCGGGCCGCACCCCCGATGCGCCCGGTCCGCCTGATCGACCGCGTCGCGCCCTACCTCGGCGACACCGCACCGCCGTCCAAGCTGCTCGCCCGGCCGTCGGCGTCGTCCACCCCGTTCGCGGTGGCGCGCCGGCTGTTCGGTCCCGCGCTCGGGGAGGCGGTAGGTGTCCTCGACCGGGTCGTCGGCGGGGCGACGTCGGTGCGCCGGCGCCTCGGCGGGCTGGGCAGCAGGATGACGGTCGAGGAGTTCCGGATCGAACAGGTTGTGTGGGGCGCGTGCGCGATGCTCGGCGGTGCGCTGCTGGTGGGGCTGGCCGGCGTCCTGCACGGCCACGTCGACGTCGTGCTGGTCGGTGGCGCAGCGCTGGCGGGCCTGCTCGGCGGGGTGCTGGGACGCGACTGGTGGTTGTCCCAGCAACTCGAGCGGCGCGAGCAGGCGATGCTCGCGGAGTTTCCGGTGGTGGCCGACCTGCTCGCGCTGGCCGTCGTCGCGGGCGAGGCACCAGCCGCGGCCCTGCAGCGGGTGTGCCGGCTCACCGGCGGTGAGCTGGCGCGGGATCTGGACGCGGCACTCGCGCGCACCCGGGCGGGTCAGCCCATCACGGCCGCCCTCACCGAACTCGCCGAGCACACCACTCTGGAGCCGTTCGCTCGGTTCCTCCAGGGCCTGGTTGTGGCCCTCGAGCGCGGGACACCGCTGGCGGACGTGCTGCGGGCCCAGGCGGTTGACGTGCGCGAGGTCGGCAAGCGCGCATTGCTCGAGGCGGGCGGCCGCAAGGAAATCTCGATGATGGTCCCGGTGGTATTCCTGATCTTGCCGGTGACGGTTCTGTTCGCGCTGTACCCGGGCCTGTTGACGCTCACGTCGCTGGCCCGTTGACCAAGAAGGGGAGGACGGCACGATGTTGGGTTTGGACTTTCTGGCGGCATGGGTGACGAGCGCACATTCGCGTGCACGCGGACGTGTGTCGGAACGGGGCGACGTCCCCGGCTGGGTGATGGTGACGGTGATGTCGGCCATCCTGGTGGTCGCGATCCTGGGCGTCTTCGAGCCGCAGATCAAGGCGGCGATCGGCAATGCCCTCGACTCGGTCACGAACAGCAAGTAGCCGGATGGCTGCCCGCCAGGCTGCCCGCCTGCGCGCTGTCGGCAGTGTGCCGGCTGCCCGCCTGCGCGCTGCCCCCAGCGTTCCCGCGGGTTCGCGCGGTGATCACGGCGCGGCAGTCGTCGACTTCGTGTTGATATCGGTGCTGCTCGTCTTCCTGCTCTTCGCGGTGTTGCAGGTGGCGGTGTACTGCTACGTGCGCAACATCGTCGCCGCGTCCGCTGCCGACGCCGCGCGGTATGCGGCGAATGCCGGCGTCGACCCCGCCGCCGGCGGCCAGCGCGCGGGCGAGCTGATCCGCGAGGGAATCGGGGCGGGCCAGGCCGGGCTGATCCCGTGCCGTGGCAGCACCGCGACAGATTCCACGTCGGGACTTGCGGTGGCCACCGTGCATTGCCGCGGCCGGCTGAAGGTGACGTTCCTGCCCCTGGACCTGCCGCTGCGGATCGATGTCACGTCGTCCTCGCTCAAGGAAGGCACGCCGTGAGAGGCGTGCGGCAGATTCGACGCACCCTCGCCGGCTGGAGCGGCAGCGGTGGCGACGAAGGCAGCGCGATCATCGAGTTCGTCTTCGTCGCGGTCATCGTGATGGTGCCGCTGGTGTACCTGATCGTGGCGGTCGCGGCGGTGCAGCGCAGCCAGCTCGCGGTATCGCAGGCGGCGCGTGAGGCCGGCCGGGCGTTCGCGACCAGCCGGGATCCGGCCGAGGCGCAGGTGCGGGTGGCTACCGCGGTGCGGCTGGCCTTCGCCGCCCAGGGGCTGCCCGACGACGCGACCGTGCGATACGTCCCGGCCGGTTCCGGGTGTTCGGCTGCGCCGATCGCCCCGCGAGTGGCGCCCGGTGCGCAGTTCACGGTGTGCATCTCACGCCACGTCGAGCTGCCCGGAGTGCCCTCACTGCTGTCCGGGCGCGGGGTGACGGCAGTGGGGGAGTACGTCGTGCACATCGACGACTACCGCACGGTGCAGTGAGCGTCGACGCCGGCCGCGACGACCGCGGCAGCACCGCCCCGCTCATCCTCGGGTTCTTCATCATCGCGCTCACCGTGGTGGCGGGTGCGGTCGCGGCCGGCGACGCGTTCGTGCAACAGCGCGGACTGCAGGACGTGTGCGACGGCGCGGCCGCGGCCGGGGCCGCCGGCGCCGCGAACCTCGATCGCGCCGCGACGCTGGGCAGTGAGCGGGCGCTGCAGTTCGCCGATGTCCAGCGGATCGTCGACGACTACCTCGCGCGCGATCCCGGACGTGGCGCCGTGCAGATCCAGGCGGCGCTGTCCGCCGACGCCCGGACGCTGCAGCTGACCTGCACCGAGACTGTGCACATCGCATTCGGTGCGATGTTCGGCAAGGGCCATGGCATCCGGCATGTGGTGACCTCGTCCGCGCGGGCGCCGCTGTCCTGAGACTTCCCGCTAGGCCGGATGCGGCGTCGAGACGTTTCTGCGTCGATCCTGATTGCCACCGCCTCGGTTTGGGGTAGGAGTGGATCCACGGCGCAGCCCGCGCCCCGTAGAACGCGCCCCGCGGTCGCCGCGTCGATCGAGTGGCGCCTAGGAGGCCGGTCGATGTTCACCCTGCGCTGGGTGCCGCTCGCGGTCGGCGTGGCGCTGATCTTGGCCGGGTGCAGCAGCTCCGATGGCCAGCGTGGTGCCGCCACCCAGACGGCGACCCGGTTCGTCAACGCCATCGACCAACACGACGGCATGGCGGCGTGCAACACCCTGACCGACAACGCCCGCAGTTCTGCGAGCGGTGCCACCGACACCCCGTGCGAGAAGGCGGTGTTGAACGTGAAGGAAGACAGCACCAAGATCGTCGGCGTGCAGATCTGGGGTGACGATGCCCAAGTGCGGATCGGCAGCGACGTGCTGTTCCTGCGACGGCTGGACACCGGTTGGCGGGTCAACGCCGCCGGATGCACACCGCAGCCGCACGCGGCTTACCAGTGCGACGTGGAGGGCTGATCGATGCGGGCGCTGTTCTGGGGCGTGGCCGGGTTCGTGACCATCGGATTGATCTACGTGATCGTGATCGGAGTGCTGCACCGATGACCACGCCGCGCACGCGTGGTTCACACGGGTTTGTCCGCGCCAACGGGCTGAGCCTTGCCTTCCTGGGGCTGCTGGTGGTTGCCCTGATAGGTCAGGCCATTTCCGGCGTCGCCCGATTCAACGGGCAACAGCTCGCCGAGGGTGCACAACAGCTGTCCCTGTGGGAGTACCTCCGCTCGTCGAGCTTCGCGGTCGATGTAGCCGAGAACTGGCAGTCGGAGTATCTGCAGTTCGCGCTGTACATTGTCGCGACCACCTGGCTGATCCAGTACGGGTCGAGTGAGTCGAAGAAGCCCGAGGACGTCGGCACCGGCTCGGAGAAGGACCAGAAGATCGGGCGCTATGCCGATCCGGACTCCCCGTCCTGGGCCCGCGCCGGCGGCCTGCGCACAGCGCTCTACGGCCGCTCGCTCGGGGCGATCATGGCGTTCTTCTTCCTGGGCTCGATGGTGGCGCAGTCCATCGCCGGACGCGCCGCGTTCAACGTCGAACTGCTCGATCGGCGTCAGGACCCCTTCTCCTGGTGGGGCTATGTGACCTCGTCGGACTACTGGAACCGGACGTTTCAGAACTGGCAATCGGAGTTCCTGGCAGTAGCCTCGATGGCGGTCTTCGCGATCTACCTGCGGCAACGGGGCTCGCCGGAGTCCAAGCTGGTGGGCGCGCCGCACCAGGCAACGGCCGAGGACAGCTGATTCCGCCGCCAGGCCGGCGCGGTGATCAAGGCCGCAACCGGACGGACGGTGACTCCTGGACATAGGGTGTGACGTCGTGACCAAGACAGTTCCGTGCCCTGCTCGGCAACGTGGTCGTGGTGCCAGCGCCAGCGGTGAGATGCGGTGACGTTCGTCGAGTTCGTCGAGCACGTGGGCAAGGGCATCGACGCGGCCGGGGTGGCCATCATCGTCATCGGCGCCGGGCTGGCCACGATCATCGCCGCCAACCACGCTCGGGTCGGCGCCGTCGACACCTACCGGCGATACCGCCAGCAGCTGGGCCGCTCGATCCTGCTGGGACTCGAATTGCTGGTGGCCGCCGACATCATCCGCACCGTCGCCGTCACCCCGACACTGCGCAGCGTGGCCGTGCTCGCCGGCATCGTGCTCATCCGGACCTTTCTCAGTTTCTCCCTCGAACTGGAGATCACCGGACGGTGGCCCTGGCAGAAGTCGGACCCGCCGACTCCGGCGGACTGATGCGCGCTAGCTCACTCGCTCTTGGCGGCAGATCCGCGTCCGGGCGGCAGGCCCCCGGGCGTGCGCTCCTGGCCCGGGTCCGGCGGTGGGACGGCTTTCTTGGCGACGTAGGGGCCATTGCCGTTGACGCGCGCGGCATATCCGCCGTTGCGTGGCGCAACCCACGAGTCCTTCTTGCTGGTCGTGCGGTTACCGGCCGTCATCGGGTGTCTCCTCGCTGTCTTCATCCGATGATACGGGCTGCCTGAGCAGCTCGACGGATCTGATGTCGTCACAACGGATGTACAACCCTGCGCTCCACGCCAGCTCCGCCCCGATTGTGCCGTCCGGCTCCATCACGTGGGCCTTCTCGATGAACATCTCCCGCGGCTCGGGAAAGCTGGAGATGAATGACTCGGCACCGAACCAGCCGCCGAGCCAGGTGCCGTCGGTCGTCAAGACCCGCACATAGCAAGGCTCGGTGTCCCTGAACGTGTAGTCCCAGGCCCGCGGCGTCGGATCGTAGGTGAGGTTGCGCAGCGAGAAGGTCCGCGAGGCTCGAAAGAAGTCGACCAGGGCGAGCAGCGCCGGGACCACCAGCAGCAATCCGATCGCGAGCCAGCCGGCGCGGGTCGCGTGCTGTTCCAGGCCCCGCCAACTCGGCGAGTCCTGGCCGGTGGCCACCGTCAGCCGGATGAGGCTCGGGCCGGCCAGCGCGAAGTACACCGCCATGAGCGCTGCGCTGACCCCGAGGGCACGAAACAGCTTGTTCGAGAAGTTCAGGTCGTCAGGGGCCGGCCCGCGCAGGCGTTGCCGAACTGCCTGATAGACCGAGCCCGGCACGACGAACAGCATCAGGACGAAGAACTGGACTGCTGTCGCCGGGATGTCCACGACGTCGCCTCCTTGGGCCAAAGCCCCGGTCGCTGCGGGAACCGGGGGTGCAGTATTCCATGCAACGGCGACGATTCTCTGGCGACGACAGGGCCGGCGAGGCCGCGATATCCCGCCCGGGTACGGACCGCCGCGGGCAAGCCAGCTACCGTCCGACAGCTTCAGGAGGCCCTGCGATGAGTGAGCACTTCGGCGGACCCGACCGAGATCCGGACAAGGACGTGGCGGACTGGAACGCCTCGGGCCGGGTGCCGCTCGGCCTGGTCGACAAGGACGTCGAGGTCATGGCGCATGTGGCCATCCGCCCCACTGCGCCCTTGACCGAGCGTGCGCACGATCTGTGGCCTGACCTGCCGCCACTTGTCGGCATCGAGCGGCTGTTCGACGCGTGCGAACGGGTCAACACCGCAGCCACAGCGGCAAGCGGGAAATCTGGGCCGGTGATCATCATCCCGGGCCGCCACCACGAGTCAGGCGTGCCCAGTCCCAAGGTGCGCGTGCGTACTCTCGGCCGGCCCGACGTCGACGTGTCGCTCACCCAGGCCAGTGGGCCCGCGGCCAGCCTGACGACGTTCCAGCACCTGACCGACGCCGCGCAGGGAGCGATGCAGCAGGTCCTCGCCGAGATCGAGTCCGGCCAGATCAATCCCGCGGACGTCCTGACCGCCGTGCGGATGACGCTCGCCGCGGCGGAACGCCTCGCCCAGCGCACCGTCACGCTCTGCCGCCGCGGTGGGGTCGATGAGAACGTCCTGGACTCCGAATTCGGCGGCGGGTGGGCGGTGGGAACCTGCATCTTGACCGGCGAGGGCGCCGAGAAGAATTAGGCATTGCTTATATAAGGCTCTACTGATACGGTGGCCTACGTGCACGCGTTCGAGATCCTCGCAGACCCGGTGCGGCGGCGCATCGTCGAGCTGCTCGCCGGCGGCGAGCAGGCGGCCGGCGACGTCGGTGCCGTCATCCAGAGCGAGTTCGGCATCTCGCAGCCGGCCGTGTCGCAGCACCTGCGCGTGCTGCGCGAAAACGGGTTCGCATCGGTGCGTGCAGCGGGCGCGCGGCGCCTGTACGCGGTCGACGCGGCCCCGCTGCAGCAGGTCGATCGCTGGCTCGAGCCATACCGGCGCTTCTGGCTCCAGCGGCTCGACGCTCTCGAATTCGAGGTGGCGCGCGGCACCCGCGCACGACGAACGTCGCCGTCCACAACCGACCCGAAAGGCAATATCACATGACGACCGACACTGCGACCGACACTGCGACCGACACTGCGACCGACACTGCGACCTACCACGAGACCGACCCCGAGCTGCGACACCGCACCATCCCGGCTGGCGACGCCCGGGTCGCGGTGTTCACCCGCAGCTACCGGACGACGATCGAGGATCTGTGGGATGCCTGCACAAACCCGGAGCGGCTGAGTCGGTGGTACGTGCCCGTCACCGGCGACCTGCGGTCGGCGGCACCTTCGAGCAGACGAACATGGGGACCGGGACGATCCTGGTGTGCGATGCACCGCATCTGCTCAAGCTCTCACTCGGCGGCGGTGTGGACGAGATCGAACTGCGCCTCTCACCCGGCCCCGGAGACGCGACCACGGCGCTGGAGCTGCAACACGCCACCACCCTGGACGCGCATGACATCGGCGGGCAGTCTTTCGACGCGGTCTTCTGCATGGGCGGCGGCTACTACCCTCGCCTGCTGGCGCTCGATATGCACCTGCGCGGCACCCTGCCCGAGACCTATGACAGCGCCGCTTTCCACCTCGATCCCGACATGCGCCCGACGATCGAGCGCGGCAGTGCCGCCATGGCCGCCCTGCTCGCGGCCGACCCGGCCGACCCGGCCGACCGAGCCGACGCGGCCGACCCGGCCGACCCGGCCGGCGCGGGCGGCTGACGAGCTGACGAGCTAAGGGCTGCGGGATGGTTCATAGCGGGTCCGATGATGACGACGTTCCCGCGGCGATGACCATGCAGGGCGGTACTCGGGTGAGCGCGGCGGCAAGGTCCGTCGATCTCAACTGTGACGTCGGTGAAGGCTTCGGCCGGTGGTCGGGCGGCGACGACGCAGCCCTGCTCAAGCTGGTCACCAGCGCCAACGTGGCATGTGGATTCCACGCCGGCGACCCCTCGATCATGCGCAGCACCTGTGCACTCGCCGCCGAGCGTGGTGTCGTCATCGGCGCCCAGGTCGGTTACCGCGACCTGGCCGGATTCGGCCGCCGCTTCATCGACATGGCACCCGGCGAGCTTCGCGACGACATCGTCTACCAGATTGGCGCGCTGGACGGGTTCGCCAGGATTGCGGGCACCTCGGTGCGCTACGTCAAGCCACATGGCGCGCTGTACAACGCGATCGTCGACAACACCGAACAGGCCTCGGCCGTGGTCGAGGCGATCACGAGGTATGACCGCGGCCTGGCCGCGCTGGGGCTTCCTGGCTCAGAATTCCTGCGGCTCGCGGCCGCTGCCGGGCTCAGGACGGTCGAGGAGGCATTCGCCGACCGTGCCTATACCGGCGACGGCCACCTGGTCTCACGCCACCGTGCGCACGCCGTCATCGACGACCCGGTCGAGGTGGCCCGTCGGTGTGTGCGGATGTTGACCGGGGGGATCGTCGAGGCGATCGACGGAAGCCTCGTGACGATGCGACCCGATTCGATCTGCGTGCATGGCGACACCGTCGGGGCCGTCGAGATCGCCCGTGGCGTGCGCGTCGCCTTGACCGCGGCCGGCGTCACGCTGCGACCCTTTGCGTGACCGAATCGCGCTGCCCGGCTCTACCCACGATCCGCACGCCGACCCGACGTGTCGCTGAACCGCGTTCGCTCGCACCGCGTATTCGTGGTCGCCGGCGCTTGCGATCCTCGCGAGCACGAATGCGGACAAGGGAGCACCTCATGCACACAAGGACAAGACGGCGCAGTGCGATCGCGGTCATGGCGGTGCTGGCAGCTACGGGTGCCATCGCGACGGCACCGGCCTCGGCGAGTGCGCACGACGGTGATACCGATGTCCAGCGGATCAACCTGGTTTCCGACCAGCCGGGCAAGGCCGCGATCATCGACCCGAATCTCGTGAACGCCTGGGGGATGTCGCGCGGCGCGAACTCGCCGATCTGGGTATCCGACAACGGCACCGGCGTCAGCACCCTCTACCGCGGCGCGGTAGGAGGCGAGAAGGTAGCGGCCGTCCCACTCGTGGTCAGTACGCCAGGGGGAGCACCGACCGGGCAGGTCTCCAATGACACGGCGGGCTTCGTGGTGCCGGGGACGTCCAAGCCGGCCTTGTTCGTCTTCGCCGGTGAGGACGGCGACCTCTCGGCCTGGAACCAGGCGGTGTCACCGCCGACCCAGGCGGTCGCGGTCGGGCACGTCGACGGCGCGGTGTACAAGGGTCTGGCACTGGCGCACAGCCCGTTCGGGCCGCTGCTGCTCGCTGCGAACTTCCACGACAACCGCATCGACGTCTTCGACGCGACGTTCAAGCGGTTGCCGGTCGATCTGCTGTTCCACGACGCGGGGCTGCCGCACGGCTACGCCCCGTTCAACGTCACCGAGGTTGGTGACCGCGTGTTCGTCACCTACGCCAAGCAGGGTGCCGACAGACGCGACGACGTAGCCGGAGCGGGACACGGATTCGTCGACGTCTACACCAACTACGGAGCGCTGCTGCACCGGTTCGCCAGCCGTGGGGTGCTGAACTCACCGTGGGGGCTGGCCGTCGCGCCGCAGAGTTTCGGCAGATTCGCAGGCGACCTGCTGGTGGGCAACTTCGGTGACGGGCGCATCCACGCGTTCGATCTGCGCACCGGCAACTTCGAGGGGACCCTGCGCGACGAGCAACACCGTGCCATCGTGATCGACGGCCTGTGGGGACTGCTCGTGGGTGACGCGATCGCCGGCGGAGCGGATTCGGTCTGGTTCAGTGCCGGGCCGGACGGCGAGGCCCACGGCCTGCTCGGCATCCTGCGCGCGGACTGAGCCGCGGCAGCGAGCGCACCCGGTCGGTGACGGCCGAGCCCTACCGCGCGGAACGTGCCGCCCGCAGTGTCGGCAGCAGCGCAAGGGTTCGGCCGCAGGCGCTGCTACCCGTCGCGGCGACGCCGATCACCGGCCGGGCGAGGCCCACGGCCCGACTCCGGCGATGCGGTCGACAGTGATGTGGGTGATGTAGCCGGGGCCCGGGGGCGGTCCGGGCGGGAAGCGCGTATCCGGGCCGAGGTAGGTGTGGGCCAGGCGCTGGAGCAACTCTGCCGCACCGCCTTCGGTGACCCTCGCGGTTCCGTAGATGACCAGATACTCGGTCAGGCCCATGGCGTTGTGGGAGCGGGTCTCGAGGGACAGCGCCACGCGGGCGTCGTGGCGGATGTTGTGGATCTTGCGATGTTCGGGGATGTGGGCGGCGACGATCTCGTCGCCGTCCAGCCCCACCCACACGATCGTGACCTGGGGCCGTCCGTCCGGTTCGAGGGTGACCAGATGAGCAAGGGCATCGGAATCCAGCACGGCGCGCGCGCTGTCGGGAATCGGGGGCATGCACCGAACCGTAGCCGCCGCCCCTACCCGCCGGGGGGCACGGGCGGGAGCATAGCGGCGAGGGCTTCGGCGTACGGGCGGGTCTGCGGGTCGGGGAACCAGTCAGAGTGCCGATGGGCCGGCGGCGGGCTCGGGTTGTCGTCGAGCCACAGCACCGGCGGGTCGAGGATTTCGTGGTCGACCGCTTCGGTCGCCGCGCCGGTCGCCGCGCCTGTACTCGCCGGCAGCGTGGTCAGTACCCACCCGCCGATGTAGTCGCTGCGGCGCACCAGGTTGCGCCACCGCACGGTGTCGTGCCCGCTCAGCCGCTGCCGCAGTAACCCCAGCTGGTGCGCTCCGAAGTAGGCGGGAAAGGTCCGGCCGTAGAGGCGTCGCACCGGCGCGGCGAGGGTGAGCAGGGCGACGCGGTCATTGACCGTCGGTGGCAGCTGGGCCATCACGGCCACGGCGATCGGCGAGCCCTGGCTGTAACCGCACAGCAGCACCGGGCTGTGCGCCTCGAACGGGTCACCGGGTTGCGGGCGGTCCCGTTCGGCCTGTTCCTGCGCGTACGCCGGGTCGTTGGCGCCCCGGACATCGTCGCCGATCAGGCGGCGGATGCGGGTGACGACCTCCGGCACCGAGCGCTCGGCGTAGCACGGGGGAGCGAAGGGATGGCAGGCCCGTGGCCAGAACGTGCCGACGTCCCAGAGGAATCCGAACCGTTTGCGCGACACCGTTGTCAGCAGGGCGGAGCGCAGCTGCACGAGGAAGTAGCCCGTAGCCAGCACGCCCAGCGTCCCGCCGAAGGACGACAGCCGCTGCAGTGCGGTGCTGCCGGCGCGCCCGGTGATCACCAGCCACGCTTGGTAGCTGATGACGACCGCCGCGGTGGGGATGGCCACGACGGTCAGCGCCGTCGCCACCTTGTCGGTAAGAGCCGAACGCGCCCAGATCGCCGCGACGGTCTTGACAGACTCCGGACCACCGCGGTTCGGGTATCCAGACTGGACGGCATCCGGGTCGCGGTCGGCACCCGTGCGCGCGAGCCGCCTGGCCTCGAGCCATGCCCACGCCAGCGCTCCCGCGACGAACGCGGCCGCCGTCACGATCGTGACGAGAACGCCGACACCCCCGGCATAGATCGTCGAGGGCAGGTAGAGGGTGTCTCCACCGCCGGGCGGGATGGATCCCAAGGTGACCCTGGGCGAGCCCAGCAGGTTCGCGATAGTCAAGGTGAACGCCGCGCCGAAGAGCGTGGAGATCAGGCAGGCGAGCAGGGCGAGCAGCGCCGCGGCCATGCCCGCGCCCATCACATCCGCCTGTTGCCAGGGCGCCTGGAACACCAGCACCGCGGCCAGGAGCAGGACCAGACCGAGTTCGACGAACACGATGGTCGTCTGCACCGGCTGGTCGCCGGGCAGCGCGTGGACGCCTCCGCCCGGACGCCACCAGAAGCGGGAGCCGCTCACCGCGATCGCCACCAGGACCGAGCCGGCGGCGAAGGCCCGGCACACCGTGTCGGCCGTCTTCTGGGGCCCCCCGGCGGTGCGTATGCGGTCCGTCCAGGGCGAGGCCAGCAGGACGGCCGCGGCGGCACCGAGCAGTCCGGCCACGGCGAGCATGGCCATCCGCAGGCCCGATTCCGAGGACTCCGGCAGCGCCGCGAACAGGATGACCACAGCACTGGCGGCGCCGATGTGGCAGTTGCGCTGGCGCAGCACGGTGCGTTCCCCGCGCCAGAAGTTGGCGTCCGTCAGCGCCCAGTCCGGGCTCTGGTCCGCCTGCCCGTCGGCCGCCCACTTCTCGTAGGAACGGACGGTCTGCACGCTCACGAGGGTCAACGCGCCGATGATCGCCAGCACCGCGAACAGCGCCAGGGCGAGTCGTGGACCAGCGGCCAGTTGGGCGTAGGAACCCAGCCAGGTCGGCAGCGAACCGCTGCGTGGGCCCTGCCACGCCACCAGGTCTGCCAGCAGCGTGACCGACGTCGCGACGAACGCGATGGTGAAGGCCAGCGCCAGCAGTCGCAGCAGCGAGCGGCACACCGTGTTGCGCCAATCCACGGCCCGGCCCGCGCTGGTTGCGGGCAGCGCCCAGTGCGCGACGTTGACGATCATGAACGTGACCAGGAACAGCCACAGGGCTCGGCTGGCCGCGCGATAGTTCAGGGCTCCCCAGCAGTAGGCCTCACGCCGCATCCGCCCGGCCGGCGCCGCCACGCCTGGGTGCCACGGTCGGTAGAAACCGGCCGTCCGGTCGCCGGCCACCTGCAACGTGGACGGGCTCTCGAGATTCTCCTGCGGTGGTGCCCCACCGACGCCGTGGATACGCAGCTCGATCACCGAGCCCTCGTCGTGTCCCGACCCCAACGGCAGGAAGGGGACCTCGCCGCTCAGGGCCGCGTTGCGGGCGTTGGTCAGGTCGTCGCCGGAGTACCCGTGGGCGGCACCGAGCCCCAGCACCACCGGCTTCAGCGGCTGCTTCCCGTCCTCGACTCCACCAGCTGCCATTGCCTTCGGCCTCTCCGATGTGGCACGTCACAAGTTCCGCACATGCTCCACCCCTTCGGCCAGGCTCGACAATGCCGCCGACGAACCGAACCGGGACACGTCGGTGATCATGCGGCGGTGCGCTGGCGCAGCAGGCGAGGAAGGCTGGCCGCCGTGAGCATCACGAGCACGGCGACGAGCAGCACACCACCGAGGGCCCACGCGGCGTAGATCCCGAACACCGGGATCTCGGTGCCCAGCCCGGCAACCGAGGCGACGGTAGCTCGCGAGGATGCCTCGATCCGCTCTTGGAGCCGAGCGTTCACGACGACCAGGACCAGGTGGTACAGGCCGAAGTACAGCGCGACCAGGACCAGAGCGGCCGGATGATGCACCAGACCTGCCGCACCGAGCATCAGTGCGGCGGCAGCCAGCAGCAGGCCGAGGTTGCGTGGCCGAGCGAGCGTCGTCGCAATGCCGCCCAGGGCCGCGCCCGCCGCCCCCATCAGCGGGATGACGAGCGTGGCCAGCGGATTCAGGTTGGTGGGGATACCCCAGCCCCGCACGAGCAGCGGCACGTATTCGTCGATCGCGTCGATACCGGCAACGATGGCGACGGCCACCAGGGCCAGCCGCACTCCTGGACGGGTGCGCACCACAGCCATCCCGTCGCGCAGGCTGGCCAGCAGGCTCGGTTCCTCGTCCTCGTTCGCGGCGCGTTCGCGGGGAGCCTCCGGCAGCCGCGTCGCGAGGGCGGCCGCGGCAAGGCAGCAGCCCACACTCACCCACGCGGCGAGCGGGTATCCGCCGAGCGTGAACAACACCGTGGCGGCTCCGGCCGCCGGTAGCTGACCGATCAGCCCCGCCGCAGTCACCCGGCCGAGCACTCGCGCAAAATCCTGCTCGGCGCCGGCGGCAGCGAGCCCGTCGTAGAGCAACGCCTCCAGTGCGCCGGAGATCAGCGCCCCGCTGACGCCCCACAGGACGAACCCAGCGGCGAAGGCAGGAAATCCGGGCAGCGAGATCCACAGCGCATACCCGGCCGCCTGCAGCACTCCGGCGGTGACCAGCGAGCCGCGCCGGGAGAAGCGGTCAGCCAGCGCTCCGGTCGGCACCTCCGCGATGACGGCCACCGCCGACCAGATCGCGAACAGCGCCGAGATCTGTCCCCAGGACAGTCCGTTGTCGGCGAACAGCAATGCATACAACGGATAGATCGGCAGGGCGTCGGCAACCAGCGCCCAAAGCGTGGTTCGTCGAGCCAGCCGACGAGCATCGGAGGCGCTCGGGTGTCACTGTCAATAGAAGTGCATGCCCGCAGGCTACCTGGATGGCGATTCGATTTCGCCCCTCGAGCGCAGACTCTTCGATTGGACAGCACTCTCGGGCGCTGGGAACGTGATCTAGTGCCGTTGAACGCCACGTCGGCTGTGATCCTGGGCCTGCTCCACGATGGAGCCGCGACCGGTGGAGACATCGTCGCGGCGGCCGAACGTCGCCTCGTCGCCCAGGGCGGGGTCACCCGTAGCCAGGTGTTTCGCGAACTGCCCGATCTCGCGCGCGACGGCCTCGTCCTGGCCGACCCCGACAACGACGCTGCTGGCCGGCGGCCGAGCCAGGCCTACCAGCTGACCTCCGCCGGGCGTGCGGCATTCGCCCAGTGGGTCACCGCACCGGCTGCCCCGGACACGGTGCGCAGTGGGGCCGTGCTGCGCCTCGGGTTCGGCGCACATCTCGGCGCCGCGAAGCGCCGGCACGTCGTGGCGGCAGCGCTGGTCGCGCACGAACTCGCGCTCGCAGAGCACGAGCAGCGCGCCAAGGACCTCCGCGGGGAGGGCGACGAGTTCACCGCCTGCGCGGCGGACTTTGCCGTCGCCTACGAGCGAGCGATGCTGTCCTGGCTGCACAGCGTGCCCGCCTGAGACACCCGAGGAGTACCCGTGAGCGACCCGGTCGAGCGGCTGCGGCAGATCTGCCTCGCGCTGCCTGAGGCCACCGAACGGCTCAGCCACGGGGAGCCGTCATTCTTCGTCCGCGACAAGAAGCAGTTCGTCATGCTCGACAATCATCATCACGGCGCCGAGCACCTCGCGTTCTGGTGCGCCGCACCGGCGGGGGCGCAGGAGGCGCTCGTCGCTGAGAATCCCTCGCAGTACTTCCGCCCGCCCTACGTCGGGCATCGGGGCTGGATCGGCGTCCGTATCGACCGTCGGCCGGACTGGGCTGAGATCGCCGAGATCGTCCGGGACGCCTACCGCCACGTCGCGCCGAAGGGACTCGGCGCCCAGTTCGACGGGACGGAGACCTGAGCGCTTCGCGTACCCTCAATCGACGTGGACGTCCCCGCCGAACTGAAAGAACTCTCCGCGACGCTGGCCAGCATCGAGGCTGTTCTCGACATCCCCAAGCTGCGCCGGGAGGCGGACGAACTCGAGCGACAGGCCTCCGCCCCGAACCTCTGGGACGACCCGGACAACGCCCAGCGGGTGACCTCGCGGCTGTCCTACGCACAGGGTGAGATCCGCCGCGTGGAGGAGCTGCGCCGCCGCGTCGACGACGCCCAGGTGCTCTGGGACATGGCCGAGGAGGCCGACGACGACGGGGTGCGGGCCGAGGCCGAGGCCGAGCTCGTGAGCCTGCGCAAGAGCATCGACGAACTCGAGATCCTGACCCTGCTGTCCGGCGAGTACGACTCCCGCGAAGCGCTGGTGACGATTCGGTCCGAGGCCGGCGGGGTCGACGCGGCCGACTTCGCCGAGATGCTGCTGCGNNCTGGGCCGAGCGGCACAACTACGCGGTCGACGTGCTCGACACGTCCTACGCCGAAGAGGCGGGCATCAAGTCGGCGACCTTCCAGGTCAAGGCGCCCTATGCCTACGGCACGCTGTCGGTCGAGCAGGGCACCCACCGCCTGGTGCGCATCAGCCCGTTCGACAACCAGGGCCGCCGGCAGACGAGCTTTGCCGGTGTCGAGGTGCTGCCCGTCGTCGAGTCCGCCGACGTCGTCGAGATCCCCGACGACGACATCCGCGTCGACGTCTACCGCTCCAGCGGCCCGGGCGGGCAGGGCGTGAACACCACCGACTCGGCGGTGCGCATCACCCATCTCTCGACCGGCATCGTGGTCAGCTGCCAGAACGAGCGCAGCCAGATCCAGAACCGCGCCAGCGCCATGGCCGTGCTGCAGGCCAAGCTGCTCGAACGCCGGCGCCAGGAGCAGCAGGCCACGATGGACGCCCTCAAGGACGGCGGCAACAGCTGGGGAAACCAGATGCGCAGCTATGTCCTGCACCCGTACCAGATGGTCAAGGACCTGCGCACCGAGTACGAGGTCGGCAACCCGCAGGGTGTTCTCGACGGCGACCTCGACGGGTTCATCGAGGCGGCAATCCGCTGGCGTCGCTCTTCCTGACCGGCTGGGTGGGTCTGAAACCCACCGTCTTGTCCCGCCCGCCGCCCGCACCGGTCACGTCTCCGACCGCTGATATAACTGGCTTTCGACCATAATGACCATTAGAATGGTCCTATGACCCGTCAAATGACCGCAACTGAGGTGAAGGCGAAGATCCTGGCCGTCCTCGACGAGGTGGCCGGCGGCGACGAGGTCGAGATCACCAAGCACGGTCGCACCGTCGCCCGGCTCGTGCCGGCTCACGGTGCCGCCTCCGTGAAGGGGGCAATGACCGGCGTCGCCATCACAGCCGCGGACGACGACGCGCTGTTCTCGACGGGTGTGCGCTGGGACGCCGGGTGAGCACGGTCATCCTCGACACCCACGTCGTGCAGTGGTGGTCGGCCGAACCGTCACGGCTGAGCCGCAAGGCCGTCGCCTCGGTCGAGGCGGCCGATGAGCTCGCCGTCTGCACCGTCACCTGGTTCGAACTCGCCTGGCTGGCAAACCATCAGCGCATCGTGGTGAGCATCCCGGTCCGGTCGTGGTTGGAGCAGCTCTCCGCACTGGTCCGCACCCTGCCCCTCACGCCGGCAATCGCCGCCACCGCGGCGGCGTTGCCCGACACGTTCCCGGGCGATCCCGCCGACCGATTGATCTACGCGACAGCGGTCGAGCACGGCTGGTCACTGGTCACAAAGGATGGGCGACTGCGTCGCCATGTCCACCCACGTCGGGTCGCCATCTGGTGAACCAGCCGACAGGTGCGCCGGTGCACATCCCGGCCCCGGCCGGTGCCGTCGAGTCCGGTGGCGGCCGTTTCGGATCGCCGCCGTAGTGCGGTTGGCGGGTCGGCGCCTCACCGTTGGGTAAACTGCACTCCCGTGATCCGGCTGCAGGAAGTAACGAAGGTCTATCCGGCCGGCGCGCGTCCCGCTCTCGACGGAATATCGATCGATATCGACAAGGGCGAATTCGTGTTTCTCATCGGCCAGTCGGGCTCGGGCAAGTCCACGGTTCTGCGCATGTTGATGCGCGAGGAGCTGCCCACCACCGGCGTGGTCACCGTCGACGGCCGCAATGTCGAGAAGATCCCCAAGCGCAAGGTCCCAGACCTGCGCCGCAAGATCGGCTGCGTCTTTCAGGACTTCCGGCTGCTGCCCAAGAAGAACGTCTACGAGAACGTCGCGTTCGCGCTAGAGGTGATCAACAAGGCGCCGAAGGCCATCCGGCGCACGGTGCCCGAAGTGCTGGAGCTGGTGGGCCTGGAGGGCAAGACACAGCGGATGCCCAACGAGCTCTCCGGCGGCGAGCAGCAGCGCGTCGCGATCGCCCGCGCCTTCGTCAACCGCCCGCTCGTCCTGCTGGCCGACGAGCCGACCGGCAACCTCGATCCCGACACCAGCCAGGGAATCATGAGCCTGCTCGAACGGATCAACCGCACCGGCACCACGGTCGTCATGGCAACGCACGACAACAACATCGTCGACGCGATGCGGCGGCGCGTGATCGAACTCGAGTTCGGCAAGGTCGTCCGCGATCAGTCTCGCGGCGTATACGGAGTCGGGCGCTGAGCGGCCCCCAGCAGGTCTGAGACCTCGAACAGTAAGGAAGCCATGCGCGCCAACTTCGTGTTGTCCGGCCTCGCGACCGGCGTGCGCCGGAACGCGACCATGAC
>QHCC01000107.1 GCA_003243915.1 Pseudonocardiales bacterium
TCCCTCGGCGACGACCTGATGGTCCGGTTCAATGGCGAGCGGGTCGCGGCGATGATGAACCTGCTGCGGCTGCCGGAGGACGTCCCCATCGAGGCGCGCCCGGTGTCGAAGGCGATCCAGTCCGCCCAGACCCAGGTCGAGCAGCAGAACTTCGAGATCCGCAAGAACGTCCTCAAGTACGACGAGGTGCTCAACAAGCAGCGCACCGTCATCTACGACGAGCGGCGCTCGGTGCTCAACGGCCTGGACCTGTCCGACCAGATGCGGCCGATGATCGATGATGTCGTGCGCGGGTACGTCGAGGGGGCCACCTCCTCGGGCTACGCCGAGGAATGGGACCTTCCCCAGCTGTGGACCGCGCTGAAGACGCTGTACCCGGTGTCGCTGTCCATCGACGAGGCGATCGAGCAGGCCGGCGGCGAGAAGTCCGACCTGACCCGCGAGTTCCTGATCGAGGAGCTGGTGGCCGACGCCCGCTCGGCCTACGACGCCCGCGAAGAGGATCTTGGCGCCGAGGTCCTGCGTGAACTGGAGCGGCGCGTGCTGCTCTCGGTGCTGGACCGCAAGTGGCGTGAGCACCTCTACGAGATGGACTACCTGCAGGAGGGCATCGGCTTGCGGGCGATGGCTCAGCGCGATCCGTTGGTGGAATACCAGCGAGAGGGTTTCGACATGTTCGCCGCGATGATGGAGGCGATCAAGGAGGAGTCGGTCGGCTTCCTTTTCAACCTCGAGGTGGAGGTCGACGAGCCGGGCGCCGCG
Organism: Pseudonocardiales bacterium; assembly: GCA_003243915.1. Classification (GTDB taxonomy): domain Bacteria; phylum Actinomycetota; class Actinomycetes; order Mycobacteriales; family Jatrophihabitantaceae; genus QHCC01. The sequence goes on from QHCC01000107.1 coordinate 763, forward strand.
GATGCCGCCGCGGGCGAGCCCGAGGGCGAGGTTGCGGTCGAGGCCGGACCGCCCCAGCTGGACATCTCGCTTCTCAAGGCCGCTGGTAGCGCGGCCGAGCACACCGGCGCCGAGAACGGCAAGGGCAAGCCGCACATCAGCGCCAAGGGTCTGGACCGCGACACCTCCGCCAAGCCCCTCGTCTACACCTCGCCCGAGCTCGGCTCGGACACCCCGGCCGTTCAGACGACCAAGGAGGACAAGGCCGGTACCGCCTCGTCGAGCACCGCTCGCCGCCGGCAGCAGGCCCGCGGGAACCCGAATCGCGGCAGCCGCGGCAACAAGTCCAGCAAGCGCAAGCGGTAGGCAGTAGTTCGACCTCCGGCGAGTTGCCTCGGCCACCCGCGAGTGGCCGCCTCCGCCTCCGCGAGCGGCCTCCGCCTCCGCGGGTGGGCAGTTACAAGTGACCTCTCGACGCGTAACTGACCCGTCGACGGGGCGGGGGCGTTTGGGTTAGCCCAGTTGCAGGCGGGTGCAGCGCCAGCGGCTGTCCTGGGACTCCAATCGCATCGCCACCGCGCGCACCCGCGGTCCCACTTGCACGGTGGCGCACAGTTCGGCGACGCCCTCGGCCGGCTCGCAGGCCCGCACCGAACGGACCGTGGCGGCGTGCGTCCAGTGCCGGCACCGGCGCAGCGCCGCGCGCTCGAAATCGGCGCCCAGCCCGTGCGCCACCGACGGGGTGAGCAGTGCCGCGAGCTGCTGCAGCGGTCGCCGCCCGCCCGCCGTCTCGATGATTCCGACCAGCAGCCGCCGCCCCCACTGCGCCGGGTCGGGCAGGTTGGCGCGCGGTGGCAGGCATGCGGCGACGGGCCGGTCGCGATGGATGGCCGCAGCGAATGGAAGCTGCTGATCGTGCGGGCCGACCGCGTACAGGTGTCGGGAGGGGAGCTCGTCGTCGAACGGCGGTTCGCGGCGCGGCGCCGGTCGAACTGTGATCGCGCGGGCCGGACGGGCGCGCTTGGCGGCGCCGGCGGGTTCGTCGGCGAGGGCGGTGGTCATCGGGCACCGCCCGTCGCCGCGGGTGTCTGCAGCAGCTGACCCGGCCGGATCAGATTCGGGTCGGTGCCGATGGCGATGTGGTTGGCGGCATACCACCTCGGCCAGGCGGCGGCGATCTGGGCGGAGGTGGCCCCCGGGCCGAGTTGTGTGGCCGCGATGCGCCACAGCGAGTCGCCCGGCTGGACGACGACGGCGCCGCCCGGCTCCGGTGGGCTGGCATGCCGGGGCCGCGTGGGACGCGGCGTGCGGTGGGGGATCGGTGTCTTCGGTGGGCGGGTCGGCGCGGCCGGCGTGTTCGTCGCCGTGGTTGACGTCGGCCAGGCCGGCGCGGGGAGTGTCGGCGTGGTGGGCGGCGGGGTGGTCGGCAGCTGCGGGGTGGTGGGCGGCGGGGTGGTACGCGGCGCGCCGGTGGGCGGCGGGTCGGTTGGCCAGGCGGGAGCGGGCACCGACGGCGCCGATGTGGACGTGCCGGCTTGGCCGCCGCCGGGCGCCTGGCCGGCGGCTTGCGCGGCGACCGGGGCGAGCAGCACGCCGAGGCCCGCAGCGCCGGCGAGCAGGCGTTGGATCGTGCCTGGCAGCAGGATGCGCGACACCGAATGGGCGTTGCGCCCGAGAGTGCCGGGCGCCTGGCTCGCTGCCGCCGCGAGCAGCCCCACCCCAAACCACACCGCGACACACCACAAGGCGGCGCCGGCCAACGTGACCGCGGCCTGGTCCGCTCCCGCCGTGGCGACCCAGCGGTGCGGTGCCGTCAGATTGCCGGCGAGGGCCGAGAGGTCTGGTCGCAGGACGACAAGCGCCGCCACGTCGCCGAGCACCAGCCCCGCGCTCACGAGCACCTTGTGGTCATCAGTCATATCGGTATCCTCTGTTTATATATGTTTGCCTTTATATGCCTATGATTACATCCAGTCAAGCACGATGACTCGAGAAGTACGTCACGGACTCGCCGGGCGAGGCGGGACGTGGCGGCGGGTGCAGGGCAGGCCGGTGCGACAAACGGCGGCCAGGCGCAGGCGAGATGCTTCGCGGCACACCGGGCACACCGGGCACACCGGGCACACCGGGCACACCGGGCACCGGCCGCACAGCGAAGCAACCAACGGACAACAGCACCAGGCCGGCAGCGGAGGCCAGCCCGGTTGCGCTGTAGTTGCGGTTGCCGTGGCAGGTCAGCGGTCCGGCGACGAGCACCAGCGCACCGAGGATGACGAACCCCCGATGGTGACGCCGGTCAGGGTCGCCAGGCAGATGCCGGCACCGGCGACCGTCCAGCCGAGGAAACCGTGCGCGTTCGCCTGCCATCTCGCATGATGGCCCTCAATGGCGTGAATCCGGCGCCGTGCGTGGGGCAAGGCGGAAGTGCCGGTCGAGTTCGTTGGCGTAGGTGCGGCCCAACTGCCACCCGTGCTCAGCGACCCAGTCGGTGAATGCGATCCGTCCGGTCGACGGCGCGTCGCAATCAGCCAGGCCGTCGGCCATCGCCCGGTACTCATCGCGCGTGAGCAGCGTGTCGTGCAGCACCAGGCCCAGTGCCTGCGATAGCACGGGCACCAGAATCGGCGCGACGGGCACGACCAGCGCTCGGCTGCCGACCGCAGCGCGAACGACGTCGACGAGTTCGCGGAACGTCAGGCTCTGCGGGCCGACGGCGTCGACGACAACGCGATCTCCACGCCCGCCCAACTCGACGCACAACCGGGCCAGGTCGTCGATGTGAATGCCGCGCACTCGATACCGACCCCGGCCACCGACAGCGAAGACAGGCAGGTGGCGTAGCAGCCAGGCGATGTTGTTCACCAGCACGCCGTCGCCGCCGAACAGGATCGCCGGCCGCACGATCGCGTGCGAAACGCCGACCTGGGTCAAGATCCGCTCTACCTCGGCCTTGCCGCGGAAGTACGGGTACGGGGAGTCAACGCTCGGTTTGGTGATCGACACATGAACGATCCGTTGCACCTGAGTGGCCGCTGCCGCCTCGAACAGCGTCCGGCTGTTCGCCACGGCCACGTCGTGATCGAGCGCGCCTCGCGCGAAGCGCAGCCAGTAGGTGTTGTACAGCGTGTGTGTTCCCTGCAGGGATGCCGCCAGTTCGGCCGGGTCGGTGAAGTTCAACGCCCGGACCTCGATCGACGTCCCGGCCGGGGCACGCTCCGGGTGCCCGGTCAGAGTGCGTACCCGCCGCCCGGCACGGAGCAGTTCGCCCGCGATCGCCGAACCGGAGTAGCTGAAGGCTCCGGTGACGACGTCGAGCGGCGCGACGCCGGCGCTCACGAGGACCGACCCGCTAGCCCCGCGGGCAGCGCGGCAGGCCCGAGCAGGTCGAGCAGACTCGCGATCGTGCGGGCGCGATCGAACAGCGCCAGCGCGGCGCTGCGGTCGCCGTCGAGAGTGGCGAGCAGCTCCAGACCCAAGAACCCGGCGACGACCGCATGCGCCACCTCGTGCGCGGGTACCAACGCAGCCACCGGCGAGCGGGCCAGTGCCCCGCCTATCGCCGTTTCGGCGAACTCGCGCCACGGCGCGAGCCGCGCGGAGACCTGCGCACCCAGACCCGGAACGGACTGCGCTCCGGTGATCATCTCCACCAGTACCGCGACATGGCCCGCGTCGAGGTCCTGCTCGAAGATGGCCCGGGACGAGTCGATCAGCTCGACCAGCGTGCCGGCTGCTCCGACCACGTCCTGGTAGGCCGTCAGCCGTCGGGCGCTGACATCGTCGAGTGCGGCGAGCAGCAGGTCGGTGACCGAGCCGAAGTGGTAGAAGACCAGGGACTGGTTGCAGTCGGCGCGCCTCGCGATGTCCCGTGCGCTGGCGCCGGCGAAGCCGACGTCCTGCAGCGCATCGATCGCGGCCTCGACCAGGGCTGCTCGGGTCTCGGTGGACTTCGTCCCGACTGCTCCTACGGTGCGCCGAGCACCCGACCTGGCCATGACGCTCCCGATTGACTGTATGGTTCAAGCGACTGCTCAATACAGTAGCACTAAGCGAGGGTCCGGACCGGCTTCACCTCAGGGCGCCTATCGTGCGGGTCGACGGGCGACGTTCGGAGGTGCCATGCGCTGGGACGCGCTCTTCTCCGACCTGGCGGCCCAGGCCGACGAACTCGAGCGGGCCGAGCGGGCCGCGACAGTCGAGGAGCGTGCCCGGATCGAAGTGGGCGCCCTCGGGCTATGGGACCGGCTGCGCCCGGCCGTCGGCTGCGCGCTGCGACTGGAGTGCGCTGGAACCCTGAGCCTGACCGGTGTCTTGCGGCGGGTCGGTCCGGACTGGCTGCTGCTGGACGAGGGCCAAGGACGCGAGGTGGTCGTCGCGATCGCCGCGATCCACGGAGTGAGCGGCCTGAGCAGGCTCTCGGCGGTTCCGGACTCGGCCCCGGCAGTCGAATCACGCCTCGGCCTCCGTCACGTCCTGCGGGGCATCGCGCGAGATCGCTCACCGGTACGGATCTGCCGGGTCGACGGCTCCACCGTGGCTGCCACCATCGACCGCGTCGGTGCGGACTTCCTCGAGGCGGCCGTGCACCCCGCTGGCGAGACCCGCCGCCGCGCAGACGTCCGCGAGGTGGCACTCATCCCGTACGCCGCCCTGGCCGCGGTGCGCCGCGACGCGTGAGGCCAGCGCTGGGCGGCTCGCAGGCCCGAGGACGCCCTATTCGGTGTCGTCGGCCTCGACGAACGGATGCTCGGCGACGAACTGGCGGGTCTGGTCATACATGCGGGCGATATAGCCCTCGAGCTTCTGCCGCTCGACGCGCCACTGACCCCGGCCGCCGACCTTGATCGCCTCGAGATCGCCGTTACGCACCAACGCGTACGTCTGGGACGCCGAGATGTTGAGAACGTCGGCGACGTCTGCGAGAGTCAGGAACCTGTCACTGGCCATTGCTGCGTGAGAGCCTTCCGCGCCCGAAGGTGAACCGCCGCTGACATTCTGGCAGCCCGGTGGGCGCGCCGTGCCGCTTGTCCACAGGGGCGACTCGCGGCTCTTCGACAGATATGCCACGTATCAGGCACGATGTCGGCGTGAGCGTCCCGTCTCCGACACCCCGTCGGGTCAAGGCACCGAGCTGGCTGGATCTACGGCTGGTGATCGGCGTCGTACTGGTGTTGGCCTCCGTGCTGCTCGGTGCGAAGGTGATCTCGGGTGCGAACCACAGTTTCCGCATGCTCGCGGTGACCCATGACCTCGCGGCCGGGACGCTGCTCAGCCGCGCGGACGTGAAGACGGTGCGTGTCCAGCTGCCCGATCGCGGCCGCGGTGTGTACCTGTCCGCAGACGCCGATGCCGTCGGCAAGCAGCTCAACCGATCGCTGGCCAGCGGTGAGCTGGTGCCCGTCGCAGCACTGGGCACCGCGGACGCGTTGACGACAGTGACCGTGCCGCTCATCGCCGGCGCGGCACCCGCCCTGGCGCCTGGCCAGCGCGTCGAGTTCTGGCTGTCGAGCAAGGCGTGCGCCGCCGTCGTGCTGCTCGGCGACGTCACTGTCCAGGATGTCCACGCATCGACAGGCAGCTCGTTCTCCGGCGGCGGGGGCCAGGACGTCGTCGTCAGCGTGCCGCCTGCCCTGGCCGGGCGGATCGTGGCGGCCCTGTCCCGCGACGGCGCGATGATCCGGGCCGGCATCCTCACCGGCCCGGCTCGCGCGGCCGCTAACGACGCACTGCCGGACCTGGACGCCTGCCCCGCCCGCCCAAGGCCCTCGTGAAGCTGCCGGTGCTGAGCGCCGCCGACGGCGCGGCATGGGAGGCCGGCCTCGTCACGGCCTTGGAGCGCGGCGATCACGGTGTGACGGTCGTACGTCGCTGCGTCGACATCGTCGACCTGTTGGCCGTCGCCGCCGCTGGGCAGGGCCGCGCCGCCCTGGTGGCATCCGGGCTGCGCAGGCTCGACGCCGACGCGATCGACCGGCTGCTGGCGGCGCAGGTGGTTCCGGTCGGGGTCGTGCGCCGCGGCGACACAGCCGCGGAGGACCGGCTGCGGGCGGCGGGAATCAGCTTCCTGGTACCCGATGACGCCGAGCCGAGCGTGGTCGCGTCGGTCATCGCCGAAGCGGTGCGCTCCACGTCACCCGGTGCCGGGGCCCCCCGCATGTTCGGCGATCCGGCCACGTCGATGGCCATCCCGCCGGGGGCCGGAGCTGCGCTCCCCGACGTCCTGCCGCAGCGGCGCGGCTCGGTGATCGCGGTCTGGGGCCCGACGGGCGCGCCCGGACGAACCGTCGTCGCGGCCACGCTCGCCGACGAGATAGCCCGCCTCGGCTCGAGCGCACTACTGGTCGACGCGGACGTGTACGGCGGTACCGTCGCGGTGCTGCTCGGCCTGCTCGACGAATCTCCCGGTCTGGCCGCGGCCTGCCGCCAGGCCGGCACGACCCGCCTGGACGCCGGGGCACTGGCCGCCCTGTGCTGGCAGCTCACGCCCACCCTGCGGGTCCTCACCGGCATCCCGATCGCCCAGCGCTGGCCCGAGGTGCGGGCCACTGCGATCGAGCCCGTCCTCAACGCGGCCCGGCACCTGGCCGAGTTCAGCGTCCTCGACTGCGGATTCGGGCTGGAGACCGATGAGGAGCTGTCCTACGACTCGCTCGCACCCCGGCGCAATGGGGCGACGCTGGCCGCACTCGACGAGGCCGACGTGATCCTCGCCGTCGGCGCCGCCGACCCGATCGGGCTGCAGCGGCTGGTCCGCGGGCTGGGAGAACTGCGCGATGCCGAGGTGACCGCGCCGATCTGGGTGGTGCTCAACAAGGTGCGCCGCAGTGTGGTGGCCGGCGATCCGGCGCTGGAACTGACGGCGGCGCTGCAGCGCTTCGCCGGACGCTCCCCGGCTGCATTGCTTCCCTTCGACCAGGACGCGGTGGATGCCGCGCTCGCAGCGGGCCGGCTGCTGGGTGAGTCGCGCCCGGCCAGCGCTCTGCGGCAGGCCGTCGCGGAGCTCGCCGCGGCCTTGGTCGGCGCACCGGCCCAGCCCAGCCGTCGCCGGCGTCGCTGATCGAATGTCCGGTTAGGGCGCGTCCGGTCGGCGATCGGCACCGGCCGTACCCGACAATGAAGATCCGCACCGTGGAGGAGCCCAACTGCGATGAGCGAACGGATGTCGTCGACTGACGTGTCGTTCTTCTACCTCGAAGGACGCACGACGCCGCAGCACGTCGGCGGCCTGTCCGTGTTCGAACCCCCATTCGACGGCTTCGACTACGACCGGCTCGTGCGCCTGCTCGAGGAGCGGATCTCTCTCGTGCCGCGTTACCGGCAGAAGATGCGTGCGGTCCCGGGACACCTGGCCAACCCGGTGTGGGTCGACGATCCGAGATTCGACATCACCTACCACGTCCGCCGAAGCGCCCTTCCCCGCCCGGGCACCCAGGCACAGCTGCTCGAGTTCTGCGCGCGGATTCAGTCGCGACTGCTGGATCGAGCCCGGCCGCTGTGGGAGATGTACCTGGTCGAGGGGCTGCGCGATGCGAAGGTCGCGATCCTCACCAAGACCCATCACGCCATGGTCGACGGCCTGGACGCGATCGACGTCGGACAGGTCATCCTGGATGCCTCGCCCGAGCCACGGCGTACCGTCGAAGCGCCGTGGATGCCCGAGCCCGAACCCAGTGCGGCTGAGTTGGTACTCGACGCGCTCGGCGGACTCGCGCGCCGTCCCGCCACTGTCTTCGACGCAGTGCGGTTGGGCATCCAAGACGTCCGCGCGTCGACCGGGGCCGCGGGCGCCACGCTCGCGACCGCGCTCTCGACGGCTGTCGCCCTCGGGCGCCGGGCCCCGTCGTCACCGCTGAGCGCGGCGATCGGACAGCAGCGGCGGCTCGCGGTCGCCCGCACCCGGCTCGCGGACTACCGGCAGGTGCGGCAGGCGCACGGGGGGACGGTGAACGACGTGGCATTGGCCACCGTCACCGGCGCGTTGCGGGGTTGGCTGCTGCAGCGTGCCGATGCGGTGCCGCCGGGGATGGTCGTGCGTGCCCTCGTTCCGGTCAGCGTCAGCGGCGACGAGGAGGCGGCGCCGAACGCGGTGACGACATTGCTCGTGGACCTGCCGGTGGGCGAGCCGAGCCCGCTACGTCGGCTCGCTCAGATCGGCACCGCGACAGCCGAGCACCAGCGCTCGGGGCACTCGGTGGGCGCTGCGGCCATCGCGGCGCTGAGTGGGTTCGCGCCGCCCACCTTGCACGCACTCGGGGCTCGCGCCGGCCAAGGCCTGACCCGCCGCATGTTCAGCCTCATCG
>QHCC01000108.1 GCA_003243915.1 Pseudonocardiales bacterium
GTTTGCCGCCGACCCGCAGCCGGGTCAGAAACGTCGAAGCCATCCCCGCGCGGCCCTTGTCGAGAAACTCGGTGAGCGTGGCGTGGGTACCCACGGCGACGATCAGTGCCGCGCCGTTGTCGTCGGCGAGCATCATCGCGATGTCCTCGCTGGTGCCCGAGGTCGGGAAGGTGACCGCGTCCACGCCCAGATCCTGAATGCGCGTGAGCCCCGGCGCACGGCCGTCAGGATAGGCGTGGACGACCACTTCGGCGCCGGTTGCCAGCGACGCGTCCGACACTGAGTCCATGTCTCCGACGATCATGTCTGGTTTGTGACCGGCCTCCAGGAGGGCATCGGCGCCGCCGTCGACCCCGACGAGTACCGGCCTGAACTCGCGGATGTAGTGCTTGAGCGCTTTTAGGTCGGCGTGGTAGTCGTAGCCGCGCACCACGACAAGTACATGCTTGCCGGTGAAGTCCGTGCGTACCTCCGGTACGCCGACGCCGTTGAGCAGCAGCTCCCGTTCGCGACTCATGTACTCCGACGTGTCGGCCGCGAAGGCCTCGAGCTGAGTGGAGATGCCGGCCTTGGCTTCGAACATCAGCGCCGCCACCGATTCGACGTCCTGTGGGATGCCGGTCGCCACCGGGTGGTCACCCAGGTACACGCTCTCACCATGCAGGCGGATCTTCGTGCCCTCCTTCACGGCGGCGAAGATCTCACCGCCGACGTTGTCGAGCAGGGGGATGCCACTGGCGACGATGAGGTCGGGACCGAGGTTGGGGTAGCGGCCGGAGATGCTCGGCTGGGCGTTGACGACCGCTCCCACCTTGGCCGCGACAAGAGCCTGCGCGGCGACCCGATCCAGGTCTACGTGGTCGATGATCGCGATATCGCCCGGGTTGAGGCGCCCGACCAGTCGAGTCGTGCGGCGGTCGAGGCGCGCGACCCCGCTGACACCCGGAAGGACGTCGGCGCGGCGGCGCAAGGTTGCCAGCTTCATGAATGTCTATGGTGCCATCCGATCGGGCGGCCGGCGGACTTCGCCACGCAATCAGGAGGTGCCATTCGGCCCCCTCCGGGGTGAGAGGGCGCGCGCGGCGGCCCGGTCCGTTGCTGCCGTAGCCAGCAGTTCGGTGGCGTGCTCCCGCGCCGTGCTCGACTCGCTGCCGGCGAGCATCCGGGCGAGTTCGGTGATCCGGTCCTCCCCGGCGACGACCCGGACATCGCTGGCTGTGACGTTCGGCGCACCCGCAGACAGTGGTTTATCGACGACGATCTGCCGGTCGGCGTAGGCCGCCACCTGCGCGAGATGGGTCACGACGATCACCTGGTGATCGCGCGCCAGCCGGGCCAGGCGGCGGCCCACCTCGACGGCCGCACGACCGCCGATGCCTGCATCCACCTCGTCGAACACCATTGTCGGGACCGGGTCGGTGCCTGCGAGGCAGACCTCGAGGGCGAGCATCACCCTGGACAGCTCGCCGCCTGAGGCCCCCCGGCCGATCGGAAGGGCCGGGGCTCCGGAGTGCGCGCTCAGCACGAACTCCACGTCATCCGTTCCGTCCGGACCGGCGCCTACTTCGCGCCCGCCGATGCGCAGGGCCGGGCCGCCCGCGACCGCATGCGGGCGGACGTCGACAGTCAGCCGGGCACCCGCCATGGCCAGTCCGGCCAGTTCGATGGTGACCGCTTCGGCCAGCTCCCCTGCCGCGGCGAGCCGTTGATCGGTCATTACCCGCGCCAGTGCCGTGGTATCGGCCTCGGCCTGATCGCGTGCGGCCCGCAGAGCAGCCAGTGCCTCCTCGGACACGTCCAGTTCGGCCAGGCGGGTGCGCGCTCGCTCGAGCCACTCCAGGACGGCAGTGACACCGGTGCCCGGGGGGTCGGCGTACTTGCGCACCAGGTTCCCCAACGCCGCCCGGCGAAGTTCGATCTGGGCCAGCCGAGCCGGGTCGGCGTCGAGTAGCTCGCCATAGTGGCGCAGGTCAGCGCCCACGTCGGCGGTGAGCGCGGACAGCTCGCTCAGCCGGACGGCGAGGGCCTGCAGTTCGGGGTCTGCCTCGGCCTGCTGCTCCAGCGCACGGCGGGCGGTGCCGAGCAAGGCCCCGGCGTCCGGCACGTCCGGGACAGGGTCGTCCGGATCGCCGAGCAGCACGTCGTGGGCGGTGCGGGCCGCGAGTCGCAGCGCATCGGTATGGGCCAGCCGCGTCGCGACAGCGGCCAGCGCGACGTCCTCGTCGGGCTGGGGCGCCGCGGCGTCGATCTCGGCGATGCCGTGGGCGAGCGCATCAGCCTCCCGTCGCAGCTCGCTGGCCCGGGCAGTGCGCTCAGTAAGCGTCGTCACGGCTGCGCGCCAGCGTTCGTAGGCCTCCACGTAGTCGCCGAGGTCGACGCCGGCGAACCGATCCAGAGCCGCCCGTTGATGGCCCGGACGGGTCAGCCGGAGCTGGTCGGACTGACCATGTACTGCGAGCAGGCGCTCGGCCAGTTCGCCGAGCACCGCGACCGGCACGGCTGCACCGCCCACGTAGGCACGCGAGCGCCCAGCCGCGCTGACCTCGCGCCGAAGCACCAGCCCGGTGCCCTCGTCGAGGTCACCGCCCGCCGCACGGGCTCGTTCGGCGGCGGCGCCACCGGAGTCGATCTCCAGCCGGCCATCGACACTGGCACGCTCGATCCCGGTTCTCACGCGCGCGGCGTCGGCCCGGCCGCCGAAGAGCAGCAGCAAGCCCGTGACCACCATGGTCTTGCCGGCACCGGTCTCCCCTGTGACGACGGTCAGGCCGGGCCCGAGGGGGAGCATGGCGTCATCGATGACGCCCAACCCGCGGATGCGCAGTTCCTCGAGCACGTCAGGCAGGCTAGCTGGCCCAGGGCAAGCTCCCGGCGGCGCCCGGGACCAGGTCGCTGCCGCTACTCGGCGGCAGGTTCGTCCGCGTGCGAGCCGGCCGCCTCACGGAAGCTGCGCACCGGCAGCTGGAACT
>QHCC01000109.1 GCA_003243915.1 Pseudonocardiales bacterium
GTCGTGGCTGGTCATGTCGAAGTAACCGCCGTTGTCGATCGGCTCGGGCTCCGTGCCGTCGGTCGGCCTGTTCTTGAGGAGGAAGAACTCGATCTCCGGATGGGTGTAGAACGTGAAGCCCCGTTCGGCAGCCTTGGACAGCGTGCGCCGCAGGACATAGCGGGGGTCGGCCCACGACGGCGAGCCATCGGGCATCTGGATGTCGCAGAACATCCGGGCCGAGTCGACGGGCGAGCCGTTCGGCTCGGGCAGGACCTGGAAGGTGGCCGGATCCGGGCGGGCGATCATGTCGCTCTCGCTCGCGCGAGCAAAGCCCTCGATCGCGGAGCCGTCGAACCCGATGCCCTCCTCGAACGCGCCGTCGAGTTCGGCCGGTGCCACGGCCACCGACTTCAGGGTGCCCAGCACATCGGTGAACCACAACCGCACGAAACGGATCTGGCGATCCTCGAGCGTGCGCAGCACGAATTCCTGTTGGCGGTCCACGGCTCCCCAGTCTGACCTCGTCCGGTTACCGGGAGGTTACGCGGTGGCCGCGGCGACGCCTGGATGCAGCGCTACGACGCGACTTCCGGGCGTGCTGGACCTCGCCAGGTGTCGCTCGGGATATCAGTGCAGCGCGCTGCCCGTCACCCACTTCGACCACGGCACGGTCCAGTCGCCGTTCTGCCAGACCTGCACCGGCACTCCGCCGGTGTGGATCACCTGGACGACGTCGCCGACGACCGAGTGCTGGAAGTACCACTGGGCGTTGGCGGTGTTCATGTTCAGGCAGCCGTGCGAGACGTCGGTGTGGCCCTGGGCCCAGATGGTCGCATTCAGCTCATGGAGGTAGATGCCGTCGGTGCTGATCTTGGTCGACCAGTAGATCTTCTCGGGTCCGTATCCGGCCGGCGAACTGGCGGGCAGGCCGTAGCTGTCCGAGGACATGATGGCCGGGTTCTCGTGAGTGAGCACGGTGTAGGTGCCAGGCATAGTCCACAGCGGTATCGGCCCGTTCTTGCCCTGGACGAATCCGCCGCGCCCCATCGACGTCGGCATCGTCCGCACCAGCTTGCCGCCGAAGAACACCCGCACCGTGTGGGTGATGTCATCGGCCACCGCGATGTGCGAGGCACCGACCGTGAACGACACGCTCTGGTCGGACTGCCCGTAGAGCCCCGAGCCCATCTGGACGCCGTAGACCTTGGCCGCCACGGTGACCCGGGTCCCGGGCACGAGGTACGCCCGCGGACGCCAGTGGGCGTTCTGGCCGTCGACCCAGTTCCAGACACCGTCGACGTGGGGCGTCGTGGTCACCAGGAGGGCCTTCTCGGCGGCCCGCTTGTCCGTGATCGACTCGTCGAAGTGCACCACCGGGACGATCCCGATGCCGTAGGTCGCGCCGTTGTCCAGGGAGAAGCCGCCGGGACGTTGCAGGTAGGGCATCGTCATGTTGGCCGGGGTGAGCGTAGTGAAGTGGGTCGACTTGGTGGCCGGCCGACCATCGGCGTCGACGGCCAGCGCCGAGAGCGTGTAGGTCTTGCTGTAACCGAGCACCTCGGTGCTCTTCCACGACTTGGCGTCGGCGGCCAACGCACCGGAGACGACCTTGCCCTCGGGGTTGAGCAACTTCACCGACGTGAGCTTGCCGTCAGCGACGGCGACGGTGACGGGCTGGATAGGGCTGACCGCCGTGCCACCGGCCGGCGCGGCCGTGATGACGGCCTTGGGCAGGGCCGCGGCGCTGGTGGCCGGAGGCGTCGAGGACGAGGACCGCTGTCCCGCGTCCTGGGTCGTCCCGCCGGCGGTCGAATGCGCAGCACCGCCCTTGTTCGTGGACGTGCACGCGGACAGCATCAGCAACGCCACGAGCGCCGGGCCGCCGGCAAGGAGCACGAATCGTCTGGACGCTCGTGTCACGCGCCGCCCAGAGGCAGCTACGCGCACGCGCCCACCGTGTTCCATGTCCGACATTCCGGCCTCCACAACCACTGATCCTCCTGCGCCTGGTCCCGACCCGGCCATCGGCCTGCTGCCGTCCCATATTGTCGCTCACGCCCGCACGGACATCCGACAGCTGGCGTTACGATCGCCTTACAGTCAATAGACGCCCGGGCCAACGCATTCGTTGCGTTGTGCACCGGAGCCACCTGAGGCAATTCCTCAGTCCCATTGTGCCTCATCCGTGGCGGCACTACGGTCGCCTCGCGGAGAGGTCACAGTGAGCACCGCTGGACGCATCGGGGCTCAGCCGACGACGGGCAGGGTCAGGGCTTGGCCGGTGACGCCGGTGCTCACCGAAACCAGCGTCGGTGTCAGGCCACCGCGGTAGTTCAGGTCACCTCCGGCGAGCATGATTTCGATGCGGTGCCCGACGGTGAAGCGATGGGCTATGCCCGGCAGGGTGATGTGCACCGCCCTGGTGGGATCGGCCACCCGAACGGGCGCAACGAGGCCGTGAATCAGGCTCGCGGTGCCGTCCGGGGCGACGTCGTACACCTTCGCGAACAGCACCACCTGGCCGGCCGGGCCGAGGGCGGACGTGAGCACGGCGGTGGGCGCACTGATCTGCACGTCGAGCACCGGCGAACCGACGACCGTGACCGGCTTGGTCAGGGCGGGCGTCTGCCAGTGCACGTAGGTGCCGGGCAGGTTCGTGTCCGGCAGGTCCAGGGGGACGGGGACGGTCGATCCGAGGGCGTCCAGGCCGCCGAGGCTGGTCGGGACCCCCGCGGGCGGCGTCACCAGCGACTGGGAACCCGACGTCACCCGGTTCCGGTTGCCGACCAGCGTGTTGGCACCGGACAGGTAGTAGCGCGAGGTTGAGGCGACCGGGTAGGACGCGGCCTCGGCAAAGGTGCCGGTCCAGTCCTGGTAGTAGGCGAATGCGGATCCGGTGCTCACGGGCAGACCCTTCAGGTAGTGGTCGAACCAGGATTGGATGCGCGCGTCCTCGTAGGCCCGGCCTGTCGCTGACGGCGTTCCGCCGGAGTGGCCCTGCTCGCGCCACAGCATCGCCACCGGCGTCCCCTGCGCCTTGAGCGCGCGATAGGTGGCGATGGCCTCGTTGAGGTTGAACAGCGTGTCGACCTGGCCCTGGTCGAGCAGCACCGGGATCCGGACCTTGGCCAGATAGCTTTCGACGGAGGCGTGCTGAAGGGCGGCTACGTCGGCGGGAGCGAGATAGCCGGTCGCGCCGGCGGACACCAGGGCGGGGCAGACGAAGTCGACGAAGTTGGGGCATCCGATCAGACGCGACGGGTCGTTCTGGGCGTATTGGACACCGTCGAAGATCCCCTTGGCCGAGAAGCCGGCGGCCCAACTGGACTTCGTCGCCCCCGGGTTGGACGTGGTGACGCCGCGCACCTGGCCGGTGTTGTTCGGGTCCAGCGAGTAGGACAGGTCGTTCCAGGTGATCTGCGGGTTGATGGCGTCCAGGCGCGCGTCGACCGAGGCAGCGGCGAACTGGACCTGGCCGCCGTAGCTGCCGCCCCACATCCCCACCCGCGGGTCGAACGCGCTGGCGACCCCGGCGTGGTCGATCGCGTCATGCATGACCACGTTCAATGTGGGAGCGGCGACCGTGTGCGCCTGGTCGGTGTAGGCGATCCGCGGCGCGCCGCCGAGGTAGCTGATCAGCTGGCTGGCGGCGACTCCGTCGTAGCCGGGGTCGTCCAGGGTGATCTTGCAGCCCGAACCGCCGAAGCCGAGCCCGGAATAGGACAGCACGACGTAGCCCCGCCCGGCCTCCTGCTCGGCGAACGGGGCCTGGTCCGCGGCCGAGCCGCCGAAACCGTTGGTGGTCAGGATGGCCGGAACGCGGGCAGCGCTGGACGCCGTCGCCGGCGTGTAGAGCACCCCGACGACGTCACAGCTCTGGCTGAGCGACGGGCCGACCTGGACCGCGAAGTGCAGCGTCTGAGTGGTGAAGGCCGGCTCGGCAGCACCGTCCGGGGCGACGGTGAGCGCCACCGTGGCCACGCTGGCCAGCCCGACTGCGGCGGACGCGGCGACGCGGGCAATTCGGGCGCGGCTCGATCGGGGCATGCGCTCTCCTCAGGGGTGTACCTGACCAACGACGCGATGGTGGCGGAGGTTACTGACGGGTAGGAAGGGGGTGCGAAAGAATCGACGGGTGCCCGTCCTTCGCCTAGCACTCGCCCAGGTCAACACCACGGTCGGCGATCTGGCAGGCAATGCCGGCGTCGTGCTCGACCGCACCCGCGAGGCCGCGGCCGCAGGCGCACACCTGGTGGCGTTCCCGGAGCTGGCGATCACCGGATACCCCCCGGAGGACCTCGTGCTGCGCCGGTCCTTCCGGTCGGCCTCGAGCACTGCGCTGAAGCGTCTCGCCGCAGACCTGGCGGCTGCCGGCCTCGGCAACACCGGGGTCGTCGTCGGCTATCTCGACAGCGACGGCGGCCCACGCAACGCGGCCGCGTTCCTGCTCGGCGGGACGGTCGTAGCCCGGTACTTCAAGCATCACCTGCCCAACTACGGGGTCTTCGACGAGCGCCGGAATTTCGTTGCGGGCACGACGTTCGTGGTCGTGCGCTACCGAGGCGCGGACATCGCGCTGACCATCTGCGAGGACGTGTGGCAGGACGGTGGCCCCTTCGCCGTCGCCGGCGCCGCGGGCGTCGGCCTGGTCGTCAACATCAACGGCTCGCCCTACGAACGCAACAAGGACGACGTGCGGCTGCCGCTGCTGCAGCGCCGCGCCGCAGAGGCCGGGGCGCCGGTGCTCTACGTGAACATGGTCGGGGCACAGGACGAACTCGTCTTCGACGGTGACTCGATGATCGTGGCGGCGCAGGGCACCGTCCTGGTGCGGGCACCGCAGTATGTCGAGGCGATGTACTACGCCGACGTCGCGGTAGCCCACGCGCAGGCGGTGCCGATCGAGGTCACCGGCGCGGCGATGATCGTGGAACGGGTCGACGCCGCGGTGCCGAGCGCATCGGCGCCTCCCGGGACCCCGCCCGTGGTTCTCGCCGAACGGATGAGCGACGAGGCCGAGGTCTGGGGCGCGCTGGTCATCGGACTGCGCGACTACGTGGGCAAGAACGGGTTTCGGTCCGTCGTGCTCGGCGTGTCCGGCGGGATCGATTCGGCCGTGGTCGCCGCCGTCGCTGCGGACGCGATCGGCGGTGCGAACGTCCACGGTGTCTCGATGCCCAGCGTCTACTCCTCGGAGCACTCCAGATCCGACGCGTCGGATCTGATCCAGCGCCTGGGCGCCCACTACCGCGTCGTGCCCATCGCGCCCATGGTCGAGGCATTCGTCAGCGCGCTCGCCCTGTCCGGGCTGGCCGAGGAGAACGTGCAGGCACGGGTGCGCGGAAGCACCCTGATGGCGCTGTCCAACGCCGAGGGGCACCTGGTACTGGCCACCGGCAACAAGAGCGAGCTGGCGGTCGGGTATTCGACGATCTACGGTGACGCGGTCGGCGGCTTCGCCCCGCTCAAGGACGTGCCCAAGACGCTGGTGTGGTCCCTCGCGCGGTGGCGCAACGCCGCCGCCGAGAGTCGCGGGGAGGTGGCGCCCATCCCGCCGAACTCCATTACCAAGCCGCCGTCGGCTGAGCTGCGACCGGGCCAGCTCGACACCGACTCGCTGCCCGACTACGCCGTCCTGGACGCGATCATCGAGCGCTACGTCGACGATGACGAAGGTGTCGAGCAGATCATCGCCGAGGGGTTCGACCGGGAGCTGGCGACCCGGATCGCCCAGCTGATCGACCGCGCGGAGTGGAAGCGGCGCCAGTACCCGATCGGCCCGAAGATCAGCTTCAAGTCCTTCGGCCGCGACCGGCGGCTCCCCGTCACCAACCGATGGCGCGAGGCTGGTCGCGGCTAGTGTCGCGCGTTGCAGGCGGTGAACCTACGTCCCACGCGCGCCACTAGGGACGTGAGCGTCGTCTCAGCGTTGATTACAGACAGATCGGCCTGCAGGGGGGACGATTGAGTCGTCCACGAGTTGTGCCCGGGGACCGGTTGAGCCGGCCTCGAGGAGAGAAGTGAGGCACCGACCATGAGCGAGACCTCCCTGTACGGCGGCGTGCAGACCCGCCGGATCACCATTCGCGATCTGCAGAACGCCAAGACCTCCGGTGAACGCTGGGCGATGCTGACGGCGTATGACTACTCGACGGCGCGCGTCTTCGATGCCGCCGGAGTGCCGGTGCTGCTCGTCGGCGACTCGGCGGCCAACGTCGTCTACGGCTATGACACAACGGTTCCCGTGACCGTCGAGGAATTGCTGCCGCTCGTGCGGGGCGTGGTGCGCGGCACCCAGCGCGCGCTTGTCGTCGCGGACCTGCCGTTCGGCACCTACCAGGCATCACCGCAGCAGGCGCTCGAGACGGCGGCCAGGTTCATGAAGGAGGGCGGCGCCCACGCGGTGAAGCTCGAGGGCGGTCAGCGGGTGGCTGCGCAGGTCGAGGCGCTCGTCGCGGCGGGCGTTCCGGTCATGGCCCACATCGGGCTCACGCCCCAATCGGTGCACGCATTCGGTGGCTACCGGGTTCAGGGCCGGGGCGACGAGGCCGCACACCGCCTGCTGCAGGACGCCAAGTCGCTGCAGGATGCGGGCGCATTCGGACTCGTGCTCGAGGTCGTGCCGTCCGACGTGGCCGCGCAGGTCACCCGGGCGCTGCACATCCCCACCATCGGCATCGGCGCCGGGCCATCCTGCGACGCGCAGGTGCTCGTGTGGCAGGACATGGCGGGCCTGCGCGGTGCCGGTAAGCCGGCGAAGTTCGTGAAGGAGTTCGCCGACGTCGCCGGAGTATTGCGCGATGCGGCGACGCGTTTCGGCGACGAGGTCCGCGCCGGCACGTACCCTGCCGCGGAGCACGAATACCACTAGGGCCGCGCACGCGAGGCCAGGTATCCGCGTCAGGACTTAACGAAGCGGACGATGCGTCGAGAGACGTCGGCCTCTGCGAGCCGTACGTCGATGTGCTCGCCCACCGGCAGGTGGCTGCCTTCACAGCGAGCCCGAACGGCTGGCTCGTCCAGGACGACGGTGCCGGCCCGGTCGTCGGCGTCGATCACGGTTGCGGTGAACGTCTGCCCGACCCGATCCTGGAGCAGCCAGGCCTCGGTCATGTCGACGACGGCCCGGTCGGCCGCGTGTGCGCGTCGCTCGGCCAGTTGCATCGTGTCCGGCAGCTGCGGCATGCGCTCGCGCACCCACCGCGGAATCGGCGCTTTGGCCTGTGCCGCAAGGCAGATCTCACTTCCGTAGCGATCGACCAGACGACGCAGCGGCGCCGTGACGTGGGCGTAGGGCGCGCCGATTCCGGCATGCAGAGGCTGGGTCGGCGCCGCCCCGTCGAACGCCGTGTAGCCCGCTCCGCGCAGCAGCGAGACAGCGTGCTCGATGAACGCGACGTGCTTGCCGTCGGTGCGGTCGACGGTGGCCAGGACGTCGCCCGGTCCGGCCCCGTCGGGCCACGCGACGCCGAGGGCGTGGGCCGCGCGCCGCAGCGCCTTCACCGAACGGGCGTCGGCGGGCGGCACCGTGCGCAAAATGCCGTAGCCCGCGTCGAGCATCAGCTTGGCGGCGCACATGCCGACGAGCAGGGAGATCTCGGCGTTGTAGAGCTCGACCGGTAGCGGGGCTCGCAGCGCGAGCGTCCAGCCGTGCTGCGCATCGCCTTCGACGCGCTGCTCGGGAAGGTCCAGGTTGATCGCGTGCCGGCTTCGCGCGAGTGCGATACGCAGCGTGCCGACGTCGCCCAGCAGCGCTACCGCCTCGGGCGCACTACCGTCGGTCATCGCCTTCTGCAGGCCCGGATAGTCGAGTTGGGCGCGGCTTCGCACCCGGGCGCGCCGCACGTCCACGGCAGTGACCTCACCGGCGGCATCCAACCCGACCTGCCAGAGCACCGCGGGCCGGGACCGGCCGGGCAGCAGGCTCGCGGCGTCCTCGCTCAACGACGGCGGATGCAGCGGCACCCGGACGTCGGGGAAGTAGAGCGTCTCACCGCGGCGCTGCGTCTCGGCGTCCAGGGCGGAGTCCGGGGGCACGAATGACGCGACGTCGGCGATGGCGTAGCTGACCAGGTAGCCGCCGTCGGTGCGGGCGATGTGGACAGCCTGGTCGAGGTCGCGGCTGCCCGCCGGATCGACGGTGACGAACGGGATGTCGTCGGCGCCGTCGGGGTCGTCGGCCGCCGAGCCCATCCACGAGCGCGCATCAGCTGCACCGGAGGCGTCGGCGAGCGCCGCAGCAGAAAAGTCGCCGGGCACCTCGAGCTCGTCGCGCAATGCGGCGAAGTCAAGAGGTGCTCCGGCGACTCGATGCGAATCCATCAGCGGTCGACGGTAGGTCCGTCAGCGCGCCCGCCGATCGCTAGCGTGCGGCGCGCTTTGCGGGCGCCTTCCTCGCAGCCGTCTTGCGAGCGGGTGCCTTCTTGGCGGCCGCCCTCTTGGCCGGAGCCTTCCTCGCCGCAACCGTCCGCTTGGCAGGCGCCTTCTTCGCGGCGGCCTTCTTGGCGGGTGACTTCTTCGCGACGGCCTTCTTGACCGCCGCCTTCTTCGCGGCGACCTTCTTGACGGCTGCCTTCACTGCCTTCTTCGCGGGCGACTTCTTTGCCGCCGCCTTCCTTGCAGGAGCTTTCTTTGCTGCGGCCTTCTTGGCCGGAGCCTTCCTTGCAGGTGCGGTCATGCGTGTGCCTCCTCGGCAGGTGTCAACGAATTCTCATCCGTTGCGATCAAGTGGACGATGCGGCACGTGCAACCGTCAACACGCCACGCCGTTTCATCGCACGCGAGCACGGTATGACCGCATGCAGCCGAAGCGTGTCAGACATCGCCGTTCCACGCTGAATCCTCGGCGTCATAAGCCCTTTCTCGCTCTGCGACGGTCTCGAGCGCGCGTGCGGCCGCTTCCTCGGTCGGGAACGGACCGAGGTGATTACTGCCGTGAGTGTCCTCGCCCTTCTCGACGCGGTGGTGTTCGATGCAGAACCAGAACCGGCCAGTGGTGTCGCTGCTCGTCATGAACGCATCGTCGCGCACCTAGCCGCACAGCGCATCCGCGCGCGCGTCCTTGCTCATGCAGGCGGCGGACGAGCCGACCTGTAAGCCGGGTTCTGTTCCCGCCGCGTGAGCGCCGGGTGACGGCCATCCATCTCGACCTGTCGTCGCCGACAGGTTCTAGCGATCTACCCGCAGACTCGGGCGGGCCGCCCTCGAGCATCTGCGCGAAACACCTTGTTTCCAAGGCGAATCTTCTCGACCTTGCTCCGGGTGGGGTTTACCTAGCCGTTGCGGTCACCCGCAACGCTGGTGGTCTCTTACACCGCCGTTTCACCCTTACCAGTACGCGCGCGCACTGGCGGTCTGTTTTCTGTGGCACTATCCCGCGGGTCGCCCCGGGTTGCCATTGACAACCACCCTGCCCTGTGGAGCCCGGACTTTCCTCGGCGGGATCCGAAGATCCCGACGCGGCCGTCCGGTCGACTCGTCCGTCGCGCACTGAATGCTACGCGGACCAGGCCTTACCCTCGATCTCGAAGCGACTCGGAGGTTGGCGATGACTGAACCCACCGGCGATGACCTGAACGCAACGCGCGCGCGTCGTGCCGCGCTGCGGGAGAGGTACCTGCGTCCCCTGGACGAACGCCCGGAGAGCACGGCGCGCGGAGTGCACCACGCAGCCTTCGTCTGCCGCGACGTCGAGCAGACGATCCGCTTCTACCAGGACTTCCTCGGCTTCCCGCTCGTCGAACTCGTCGAGAACCGCGACTACGCAGGCTCGAGCCATTTCTTCTTCGACATCGGCAACCACAACATGCTCGGCTTCTTCGACTTCCCCGGCCATTCGCACCCCGAGTTCAGCGAGACCATCGGCTCCTTGCAGCACATGGCCATCTCGGTGTCGGGCGAGCAGTTCGACGTGGCGAAGGCGAAGCTCGACGAAGCCGGCATCGAGTACCTGGGCCCGGACCGCGGCGCGCACGACAGCCTCTACTTCCGCGACCCGAACGGCCTGGGGCTGGAGCTCTACCGCGAGACGCTCGGTGTGTTCGAGGGGACCCGGTTGCTGCCTGATTCCGGCAGATAGCCTGCCGGGGTGCACGGTGCGGTCGCGGAAGCATTCGCGATCGTCGCGTTGATCCTCACGCTCGCGGCCGCGGTACTGCGACCGCGCGGTCTGAGCGAGGCCGTCGTGGCACTACCGGCCGCAGTCGTACTGGTCGCCACCGGCGTCGTACCGCTGCACGCAGCCACCGTGCGGCTGCGCGAGATCGGACCCACTGTCGGGTTCCTCGCGGCGATCCTGGTCTTCGGCCACCTCTGCGCAGAGGCTGGGGTCTTCGACTACCTCGGCTCGCGGGCGGCACAGGCAAGTCATGGCAGCGCACCGCGACTACTCGCACTCGTCGTGGCGATCGCCGCTGCCGTGACCGCGGTGCTGACCCTCGATGCCACGGTCGTGCTGTTGACCCCGGTCGTGCTGAGGACCGCGACGAGGTTGGGTGTGCCCGCCCGACCACACGCCTACGCGTGCACCCGATTGGCCAACAGCGGTTCACTGCTCCTACCGGTGTCCAACCTGACGAACCTGCTCGCGTTCACCGCGTCCGGGCTGTCGTTCGGACGATTCGCGGCGTTGATGGTGCTGCCCTGGCTCGTCGCGTGCACCGCGGAGTGGCTGGGCCTGCGGGTATTCTTCCGCGGCGACCTGGCCGGCCGCGTCGCCGCGTCACGGGGCGCCCCGTGCGCGCCACGGTTCGCGTTGGTGGTGCTGGGCGCCACGGTCGCCGGATTCGTGATCACGTCGACATTGCACATCCCACCTGCGTGGGCCGCGGCCGGCGGCTGTGTCGCCCTGCTCATTGCGCGCGCGCTGCGCCACGACGTGCATCCGAGGCGCCTCATCGGCGAGGCGAACCCCGGCTTCTGTCTGTTCGTGCTGGCCCTCGCGGTCATCGTCGACGGCGTGACCCGGCGTGGCCTGGGCACCGCGTTGGGCCACCTCGTCCCGACCGGGACAGCGTTCCCGGCGCTGCTCCTGCTGGCGGCAGTGGCCGCCGTACTCGCGAACCTGGTGAACAACCTGCCGGCGACGCTCGCGCTGATACCGCTCGTAGCGACTAACCCTGGGGCGGTGCTTGCCGTGCTTCTGGGCGTCAACATCGGCCCGAACGCGACGTATGCGGGATCACTCGCGACCCTGTTGTGGCGCCGACTGCTGCCTGATCGTGATCGTCCGCGGGCGGGCCAGTTCCATGCACTGGGCATTCTTACGGTGCCGGTCATCCTGGTGCTGTCGACCATTGCGCTGTGGGCCGGGCTGTCAGTCGTCGGCACCTGACTGCAGGTGCGCGGTGTCGTTGACCAGGCGCAGCGAACAGTTGCCGTCGGCGTAGTAGTCGACGATCGAAACCGAGGCCGCGTCCAGGTACATCCGGAACAGGCTGACCGGCGGGGCATCCAGGGCCAGCCGGATCAGGGTCTTGATCGGTGTCACGTGCGTGACCACCACAACCGTCCGCCCGGGGTGTGCTGCGATCACCGCATCGCGGCCACGACGCACCCGTCGCCCCGCGACGGCGAAGGACTCCCCCGCCGGCGGCGCGACCTCAGTCGATGCCAGCCACGCCGACACTTCGGCCGGATGGTCGCGTTGCACCTCGGCGAATGTCTTCGCTTCCCAGGTACCGAAGTCGACCTCGGCGAAATCGTCGTTGAGCTCGATGGGCACCGAAATCGCGGCGGCGATCGCCTCGGCCGTCTCGCGGGCCCGGCGCAGCGGTGAGCTGACCACGGCCGTCGCCGCTGCGAACAGGACCCCTCGGGCGACGAGCGCCGCGACCTCGCGCTGGCCGTCGGCGTTCAGCGGCAGATCGTTGCGTCCCGAGAAGCGCTGGTCCGCCGAGTGCTGTGTCGACCCGTGGCGGATCAGGATCAGGCGCGTGGGCGCGTCGGCGGGCAGCGTCCACACGGCTTGCCGCGTGGGCGTTTCCTCGACGGTGGACCGGGCGCGGACAGACTTGCCTGCGGCGCGGTCCATCGCCTCGTTCGCCAACCGGTCGGCATGCTTGTTCTGTTCACGAGGGATCCACTCGAAACTGACCTCGTCGAACCGTGCGCGCAGCGCGACGGCCTCGCGGGCCAGCGGTCGCATCGAGGGATGCTTGACCTGCCACCGTCCTGACATCTGCTCGACGACGAGCTTGGAGTCCATCCGCACGGCGACGCGGCGCGCACCCAGTTCGGCCGCGGCGGCCAGGCCGGCGATCAGCCCGCGGTACTCGGCGACGTTGTTCGACACGACGCCGATTGCCTCCGCACGCTCGGCGAGCACGACGCCGGTGATCGCATCGAATACGACGGCGCCGTAGCCGGCGGGCCCCGGGTTGCCACGTGAGCCGCCGTCTGCCTCGACGACGACGCCGTCCACAGTCGGCCTCACAAGCCCGATTCGGCAGTGCGGACGAGGACGCGCCGGCAGTTGTCACAGCGCACCACTTCGTCCGGGCCGGCCCGGCGCACCGAGGCCAGTTCGCTGCCGGAGAGTTCGATGCGGCAGCCCTCGCAGCGTCGGTGCCGCAGCATCGCCGCGCCCACACCACCGCCGTGCTCGCGCGCCCGCTCGTACAGCGCCAGCAGGTCCTCCGGCAGTTCGGCGGCAATCGACTCGCGCTGCGCGCCACGCTCGGCCGAGGCCGCGTCTATCTCGGCGAACACCGCATCGCGGGAGGCGCCCAACTCGGCCTGCTCGCTCTCGAGCACGGTGCGCTGCGAGATCAGTTGGGTCAGCGAGGTGTCGGCCTGCTCGCGCTGCTCCATCACCTCGAGCAGTTCGTCCTCGAGGGTGGACTGGCGGCGGGCCAGGGTCGTGAGCTCGTGCTGTAGCCCCGCGAGGTCTTTGGCCGGGAGCCCACCGAGCTGCAGGCGCTGCTCGTCTCGGGCGGCGCGGGTACGGACCGCTTCGACCTCGTTCTCCAGCCGGCGCTGCTCGCCGGCGACATCGCTGATACGGGTCTCGGTATCGACGATGTCGTTGTGCACCGCCGACGCGCGCTCCTCGCGCTGAGCAATGGCCGCGAGTTCGGGCAGTGTCTTACGGCGGTGGTCCTGCTGGGCCAGGAAAGTGTCGGCCGCCTGCAGCTCGAGAAGGCGCAGCTGGGCGGCTGAGCTCAACGTATCGGCGTTCACTCGGTGATCGCACTCGTTTCAGGAGACGGGGCATGCAGGGTCCAGGGATCGGTGACGCGGCGCGATACTCGGATCTCCACCGTAGTGCGCAGCGTCGCACGCAATCGAGCCGCCACCACGTCCAGCCACGGTGCCTCGGTGGCCCAGTGCGCCGCGTCGACCAGCGCCATCGCGTCACCGCCGCGTTCGGTGACGGCCTCCAGGCTCGGGTGGTGTTTCAGATCGGCGGTCAGGTATGCGTCGGCTCCGGCCCGACGGGCCTGCTCGGCGAGCGAGCCGCCCGAGCCGCCGCAGACGGCCACCGTGCGCACGGCGCGATCGGGATCGCCCGCCGCGCGCACGCCCCACACCGTCGCCGGCAGAACCCGCGCTGCGTGCGTCACGAAGTCCCGAAGCGGCATCGCCATGCCGAATTCGCCGACCCGCCCCGTGCCGCGGCGGCCGGGGATCGGCGATCCGGCAAGCAGGTCGAAGGCGGGCTCCTCGTAGGGGTGTGTCGCGCGGACGGCCTCGACAACCGCGCGTCGGCACCGGGACGGGACCACCATCTCGACCCGAGTCTCCGGGACCTGCTCGACCTGCCCAACGTGCCCGATCGCGGGGTGGGCGCCGGCAAGCGGCCGGAACGTGCCGACGCCCTCGGTGCTCCACGCGCATCGTTCGTAGTCGCCGAGCGCACCCGCGCCGGCCGCGGCCAACGCGTCGACCAGTCGCGGCGCGTCCGGCGTCGGTACGTAGACGACCAGCTTGTCCAACGGCTCGTCGGGCTGGGGCTCGAGGGGGCGCAGACTCTGCAGGCCGATGCGGTCCGCGAGCGCGTCCGAGACCCCCGGGTCGGCGACATCGGCGTTGGTGTGCGCCACGAAACAGGCGACGTCGGCGCGGACGAGCTGATGGACGAGGGCGCCCTTCGGATCGTCGGCGGGTATGCCGTGCACCGGCGTCAGCAGCAGCGGATGGTGCGTGAGCAGTAGTTGCGAGCGGGTGCTCACCGCCTCGGCGACCGTCGCCGGTACCGCGTCCACAGCCAGCAGCACCCGTTCGACCGGTCGGTCCGGGTCGCCGCAGACGAGCCCGACGGCATCCCATGATTGCGCCCATCGCGGGTCGAACCATCCGTCCAGGACGCTGATCAGATCGGCGAGCCGAGGCACGTGCGCGAACCTACCGCGCCCGGTGAACCCCACGCGGGCCTGGATGCGTGACAATGGTGGGCAGACGATGCTTGGAGGCGTTGCGATGTTGCTCTTCGACGGTGCACTGGGTCTGGTATTCGTGGCCGTGTGGATTTTCTGCATCATCGACGTGATCACGACGCCCGACGGCAAGTGCCGCAACCTGCCCAAGCTCGCGTGGCTGTTCATCGTCATCCTGCTCGTCGACATCGGATCCATCGCGTGGCTGGTGGCCGGCCGGGCCTGGAACGGCGAGCCCCGGCGCCCCCTGGCGGGCACCCCCGCGCGACCGGTGAGGCGGTCCGTCGCCACGAACCCCGACGACGACGAGGAGTTCCTCTCCTCGCTGCGATCACGTGCCGAGGAACAACGCCGCCGAGCCCGCGAGGCCCGGGCCGATGATGAGTCGGACCCGCCGGCTGGCGAGAGCTGACCGCAGACCGGCAGCCTGGCCGCCGGCAGATCCGGGCGACGTGACACGCGGCGTTAGCCCGGCGCGCGGAACTCGCGCTGGATGTCGACACCGGGGTCGGCGAGCAGCAGCACCTCGTCGCCGGCGCGCAGCAGCGTCTTGCCGCGTAGCTGAACCAGTCGCCCGTCGCGGCTGACCATGCTGATCCACGCCGTCTCACCGACGTCCAGCCCGCTGATGGAGCAGCCGTCGGCGGGCGAGCCCGGTGCCACGAAATAGCGCCGCAAACCCTCGGGTTCGTCGCGAAAGCGCATGCCCAACGCCCACGGCTCCGGCTCCACGACCCGCATCGGCACTTTCAGCAGCCGCGCGACGCTCGGCACCAGGCCGCCCTGCACGACGACCGAGATCAGGACCACGACGAAGATGACGCCGTAGATGCGCGTCGCGTCGGACACACCACCGGTGAGCACGAAGGTGCCGAGCACGATCGGTACCGCGCCCTTCAGCCCGGCCCACAGGACGAACGCCCGCTCACCGCGTCGCAGCCTGATAGGCGCGAGCACCAGACCGACGAGGACCGGGCGCACCACCAGGATGAGCAGTGCCGCCATCGCCACTCCCGTCCAGAGCTCGCCGTCGTGCACGACGTGCTCGAGCGAGACGGTCAGGCCGAGCACGGTGAACACCACGATCTCGGCCACGCTGGCCAGGCCGGCCGCGAAGTGCTCGATCTCGCGCTTGTACGGCGCGCGAGCGTCGCCGACGACGATGCCGGCGAGGAAGACCGCGAGGAAGCCTGAGCCGTGCGCGACGGTCGCTCCGCCGTAGATCAGGCAGGCGAAGGCAACTGTCTGCACCGGGTACAGCGCTGCGTTGGGCAGCGGGACCCGCCGCATCAGCAGGAGCAGCAGGTATCCGCCGATGGCGCCGAGAGCGGCACCGAGGGCAATCTGCAGGACGAACTCGCCCATCCCCGCGGCGAGCGCGTGCACCCCTCCCCCGGTGGCGCCGAGCAGGCTCACCATGAGGGCTATCGCGACCGGGTCGTTGGCTCCCGACTCGCCCTCGACGATCGTGCCGGTGCGTCCCGTTATCTCCCGGCGGCCGAGCACGGAGAACACGACGGCCGGGTCGGTGGGTGCCAGTGCGGTGCCGAGCAGCAACGCGGAGCGCCAACCGAAGCCGAACAGCACGTGGGCGAGGACGGCCATCCCTGCGGCGGTCACCGCCGTCCCGGCCACGCCGATCCACACCACGGCACCGGCGGCCGCACGAAAGCGCGACCAGCCGATGTGCATGCCGCCGTCGAAAAGGATGACGACGAGAGCGATCGTCACCAACCGCTGATCGACCTTGATCGGCAGGCCGCGCAGGCTCGGGAAGACGTCGGACGCAACAGCGGCGGCGATCAGGAAGAACGCCGGCGCCGGCACCCGGACGCGCGCGCTGAGCCGGTTCGACAGCACCGCGAGCACAGCAGCAAGTGCGACCAGGGCGACTGCGACCCCGAACGGGACGACGTCACCCATCCCGCGGACCGATCAGGTCGTGATGCTGCGGCGGGTGCACTGTGCCTCCTGCGGGACGGCGGATCGACTCGCCGACCAGACTTCCCGGCACACCGCCTATCAAATTGCCCGACGCCGGCGAACCGCGGACGCCGGCGAACCGCAGGCGCCAGCGCCGAGCGCTTGCTCAGGCGGGGGGAACGCCGGGTGAGCTGGCTCGAACCGGGCTACGGCTCGGTCGGTGGTGCTCGATCAGGTCGCGGGCCATCCCCTGGGCGCGATCGGCCGCGGCGCCATCACCTTCCGTGGCCGAGAGGATCGCGCCCTTGATCAGGATCATCAGGGATCGGGCGAAGGCATCGGGCTCGCGCAGTCCCGCCTGTTCGGCGCGCTCGCACACGTGCGCTCGAATGTTGTCGATGTGCTGGATCGCCGCGCGGCCCAGCGGATGAGTCGGGCCCATCTCCATCATCACCTTGACGAACGAGCACGCCTCGAAGTCCTCCCGCTGGAACCACTCATCCAGCACGTCAAAGACCGCGAGCAGCTCGGACTCGGGGCTTGTGCCTCGCCGCTGCGTGCCGGCCACCACGAAACCCAGCGTCCACACCTGCTCGCGGCGCTCCAGGTAGGCGAGGACAAGGCTTTCCTTGGACGGGAAATGCCGGTAGAACGTCGCCTCGGGCACGCCCGACGCGGCGATCAACTCCTCGATCTCGACCGCGCGGATGCCTCGCTGCGGAAAGATCGCGTAGGCGACGCCGAGGATTCGGTCGCGTGGGTCAATCTGCGGGTTCGTAGCCAAGTCGATGGCGGTCATCGCGCGAGGCTAGACCCGACGGGCCGTCCTGACCAGGGCACCGCGACGGGCTGCTCCAGGCACCGTACGGTGCCCGCGGTGCTCGGTGGATCAGGACCGTCGGCTCGATGGTGCTCTGAGGCACCGAACACGATGTCCGCCCGAGCTTCCAGTCGTCACCATCGCCGCGCCGGAACGGCGTGCCGCTGTCGTCGCGGGTCACTGCCGATCTTCTCGCGTCGTAATCAATCATTCGGTTGACATTTGGCAGGCGGCGGCATACATTTCGTCAACCAAACAGTTGAGGTACGGAGGCCAGATGAGTGACTCGCTGTCACAGGCGTTCGCGGCCCTGGCCGATCCGACCAGGCGCGACCTGGTCGCGCGGCTGACCGACGGCGACGCCACCGTGGGGCAGTTGGCGGCGCCGTACCGGGTGAGCGTGCAGGCCATCTCGAAGCACCTGCAGGTGCTCGAGCGGGCCGGCCTGGTCAGCCGCTGCGCGGAGGGGCACCGCAGCCCGGTGCACCTGGAGGCGGAGGTCTTCGACCTGATGACGAAGTGGATCGAGCGCTACCGGCAGCGGGCCGAGGCCCGGTACCGGCGGCTG
>QHCC01000110.1 GCA_003243915.1 Pseudonocardiales bacterium
CGCGCAGCGCGCGCAGGAAGTCGATGCGCCGGAACTGCGGCCAGAGCGCCTCGGTGAAGTAGAACTCCGAGTGCACCGACTGCCACAGCAGGAAGCCCGAGAGGCGCTGCTCACCCGACGTGCGGATGACCAGATCGGGGTCGGGCTGGCCCTTTGTGTAGAGGTGCTCGGCGATGTGGTCGACGTCGATGACCTCGGCCAGCTCCTCGATGGACGTGCCGGCGGCGGCGTGCTCCTGCAGCAGTGCACGCACTGCGTCCGCGATCTCGCGGCGGCCACCGTAGCCCACCGCGACGTTCACGGTCAGTCCGTCGCGCTCGGCGGTGCGCTCCTCGGCGGCCTTCAGCGCCTCGGTCGTCGCCGAGGGCAGCAGGTCGAGCGCACCGACGGCCTGCACGCGCCACGGCTTGCCGTCGGCCGAGAGCTCCTCGGCAACCCCGGCGATGATGCGCAGCAGCGGCTCGAGCTCGCCGGCCGGGCGCTGCAGGTTGTCGGTGGACAGCAGCCAGATGGTGACGTGGGCGACTCCGGCCTCGGTGCACCAGTCGAGCAGGTTCGCGATGTGTCGCGCCCCGATGACGTGGCCCTGGCTGACGTCGTCGAAACCGGCCGCCCGGGCCCACCGGCGGTTGCCGTCGATCATGATCGCCACGTGCCGCGGGATCGGCAGGCCGTCGAGATGGGCACGCAGCCGTCGTTCGTAGACGGCATAGATCGCGTCGCGAGCGCTCACGGCCCAAACCTAGCCCCGCCACGGCCGGGCACAGGACAGGCGGGGCGTCTCGGCGAGAGTGTCCGACCTGCGGTTCGCTAACCTGGCGCCATGACGACCACCGGGCCGGCACCGGTTCGTCCGGCGGCGGCGCTGGCCACGGCGGTCGCGGAGCTGAAGCCTCGGCTGCGGGGCTGGCTGCACGCCTACGCAGCGGCAATGTCCATCGCGTCCGGTGTCGTGCTGGTCGCCGTGGCCGCCGCGGTGCGGGGCGGTCCGGCCGGAGCCACCACCGCCATTTATGCCGCCACCGTCACCATGTTGTTCGGCACCTCCGCGCTCTATCACCGGATCAACTGGGGCCCGCGGGCACATGCGCTGATGAAGCGGCTCGACCACTCGATGATCTTCGTGTTCATAGCGGGGACCTACACGCCCATCGCGGCTCTCACGCTGCCCCGGTCCTCGGCCGCCGCGGTGCTCATCGTGGTGTGGACGGGGGCGATCTTCGGTGTGCTGCTGCAGTCGGTCTGGCCGTCGGCGCCGGCGTGGCTCTCTGTGCCGTGCTACATCGCGCTGGGCTGGGTCGCGGTGTTCGTCATGCCGCAGCTGCTGCACAACGCAGGCGTCGCGGCGCTCGTCCTGATCGCGGCCGGCGGCATCCTCTACACGATCGGTGGCATCGTCTACGGCCTCAAACGGCCCAACCCGCTGCCCGGCGTGTTCGGCTTCCACGAGGTGTTCCACCTCTGCACCCTGGTGGCCGCCGTGTGCCACTACGTGGCGATCTGGTTGGCCGTCTTCAGCTAGCGCGCCTCATACCGTTCCAGCCAAGACCCTGCTGGCACAGTGGGAATAACCGGGCAGCGTGGTCTCTTGACATCTATGTAATGATGTAAGTGTTGTATGCAAGTAAGGAGAAATCACATGCATGAACACAGCGAACGCCGGTACCGAACCGGCGACAAGCACGACGCGCACGGCCACCGAGGTGGCGGGCGCGGGCGCGGCGGGCGGGGCTTCGGCCGGCCCGGCGGCTGGCAGCAGGCAGACCTGCCGCCGGCCGACGATGCGGCGGCCTGGCTGACCGGACGGCTGCCTGGTGACTGGTTCACCGGCGCGCCGACCATCACGGTCGACCGCGAGGAAATCATCGTCATCGGCGACCTGGAAGCCCCCGAGATCGACAAGATCACTGATGGCGACGCTGACGAGACGGCCCGCAACTCGGCGGCGCTGGGGCGCATCGGTCGATTCCGCGAGGACACCCGCGAGGCGCGGATGAAGATCGCCGACGAGGCCGAGGGGCGTTACGGACGCAAGATCGCTTGGGGCGCCGCGATCGGCGACACCCGGGCGCTGTTCACCCACCTGGCCGTCCCGGTCATGACCCGGCTGCGCCAGGACGAGCGGCGGGTGCTGGACACCCTGGTCGATGCCGGCGTAGCCCGCTCACGTTCCGAGGCGCTGTCCTGGTGCGTGAAGCTCGTCGGCGAGCACACCGACGAGTGGCTGGCTAGCCTGCGCGACGCCATGACCAAGGTCGACGAGGTACGCGCCGAGGGCCCGGAGCTCTAGCGCCGACCCGAGTCACCACCCTGCGTCAACGCCCTGCGTCGAGTGGTCACTTATGCGCCCAGTGGGCAGTCATAGGTGGCCACTCAACGCGTAAGGGACCACTCGACGCAGGTCAGCCCCGGAGGGCCTGGACGAGTTCGGCCACGCTCGTCACCGGGAGATCGCAGATCATGCCGCGGCAGACGTACGCCGCGGCGTGGCCGCGCACCAGCGGACGGCCCGCGAGCAGCGGCACGCCCGGCGCATCAGGCTGGCCACTGACGACGACGGCACCGGGTGGCCGGTGCCGCCAGGCCGCGGCCGTGAGTTCGCCGCCGCCTGGTTCGCCGACGACCGCCACCTGTACCGGCCCGGCGACAAGCCCCTCAGCGGCCGCCAGCGCCCAGCCGAGAAACCGA
Organism: Pseudonocardiales bacterium; assembly: GCA_003243915.1. Lineage (GTDB taxonomy): Bacteria > Actinomycetota > Actinomycetes > Mycobacteriales > Jatrophihabitantaceae > QHCC01. The sequence goes on from QHCC01000110.1 coordinate 2,689, forward strand.
GGCTGCCGGGTGCCGAGCTCGCTGACGATGCGCAGCGCGTCCTCGGCGGCGCGCCGATGCTCGACGGAGCCGGTGAGCGCGGAGTAGGTCAGCAACGCGTGGGCCAATGCGCTCGACCCGGACGGCGCCGCGTTGTCGGTGGGGTCCTTCGGGCGGCGCACCAGCCGCTCGGCATCGGCACCGGTGTCGAAGAAGCCGCCTGCACCGTCTGCGAACTGGTCGAGGGCGAAGTCGAGCAGGGTGCCCGCCTCGCCCAACCACCGCGGGTCCCCGTCTGCCTGGTGCAGGGCCAGCAGCCCCTCGGCGAGGTCGCCGTAGTCCTCAGCCACCGCGCGGGCGTCACCGGCCACACCGTCGCGCGATGTCCTCCGCAGCCGTCCGCCGACGGCGTGCACGCGCAAGACCAGCCCGGCGCACGTCTGGGCGGCCTGCAGGTATCGAGTCTCACCGAGCAAGACCGCGGCCTCGGCCAGCGCGGCGATGGCCAGCCCGTTCCACGCCGCGACCACCTTGTCGTCGCGGGCCGGTTGCGGGCGCGTGGCGCGCGCAGCCAGCAGCAGCCGGCGAAATTCCTGCCATTGCTGTGGATCGTCGGCGTCGCGGCGCAGCTGAAGAGTGGAGGCGCCGTGTTCGAACGTCCCCTCGGGCGTGACGGAGAACAGTGCCGTGGCAGCTTCTGCGTCGGCACCGAGGACGTCGCCGAGCTGCGCGGGCGTCCAGGCGTAGGTCAGCCCCTCGACGCCGTCGGTGTCGGCGTCCAGGGCGGACGCGAAGCCGCCCTGCGCCGTGCCGAGGTCGCGCAGCAGGAAGTCCGCGGTCTCCCGTGCGACGCGCTGCGCCAGGGACGCCCCGGTCAGCCGGAACCAGTGCAGGTAGCCGCGCAGCAGCAACGCGTTGTCGTAGAGCATCTTCTCGAAATGCGGCACCACCCACGCCTGGTCGACGGAGTACCGGGCGAACCCACCGCCCAGCTGGTCGTACATGCCGCCGCGCGCCATCGCCTCCAACGTGCGCTCGGCCATTGCCAACGACGTGGGCGCACCGGTGCGCTCGTGGTGTCGCAGCAGGAACTCCAGCACCATCGACGGGGGGAACTTCGGTGCCCGCCCGAAGCCGCCGTTCGTCTCGTCGAAGTGCGGCACCAGCCGGTCCACGGCCTCGTCCAACTGCTCGGCCTGTGGGACTGCTCCGCCGGCAAAGTCCGGGACCGCCTGCGCGATGGCGGAGGAGATCCGCTGACCGGCCGCGAGCACCGCCGGGCGGTCATCGCGCCACAGTTGGGCCACGGAGAGCAACAGCCGGGTGAACTGATCGCGCGGGAAGAACGTGCCGGCGAAGAACGGTGCGGCGTCCGGCGTGAGCAGGCAGGTCATGGGCCAGCCGCCCTGACCGGTCAGCGCGGTCGTCGCCTCCATGTAGACAGCGTCTACGTCGGGTCGCTCCTCGCGGTCGACCTTGATGCTGACGTAATGCTCGTTCAGCACGCCGGCCACATCGGCGTCCTCGAAGGAGTCATGGGCCATCACGTGACACCAGTGGCAGGCCGCGTATCCGATCGAGAGCAGGATCGGCACCTCACGCCGGCGTGCCTGCGCGAACGCCTCGTCGCACCACGGCCACCAGTCGACCGGGTTGTCGGCGTGCTGGCGCAGATACGGCGAGGTGGCCGCCGCGAGCCGGTTCATCGGCCCACGATGCCCCGCGTGCCTCTTGGTCGCTCTCGCCGGGGCCGGTTCAGTAGGGGCCGTCGATGGGGTCGTTCGGGGTGACATAGGTGGTGCCCACGGCGCCACCGGGACCGCGCTGGATGACGTCGGTGCGGCGCCGGGTCGACATCCACACCAGCGATATGAGCAGGCCCGCTGCACCGATGACCATCAGGATCACGCCGATCGTGCCGAGGTTGATGCCATTGAAGTGTTTGGTAATGGCGAACTTCAGGATCGCGCCCACCGCGATCAGAAACAGGCTGGCTCCGAGACGCATTGCTCGCTCCTCAGTGCTAAGGGGCCGACTAGCAGATGCGGCCGTCAGATTAAACTTCCGCCACGCTCTTACCCAATCTCGCTGTCGCGCCAAACCAGGGTATCCCGAGAGGGCATATTGACTCCAGTTCAACAATGCTTTAGGTTGCGCAGGATGCCAGAGCGCAGCTATGACATCGTCCTGTTCGGCGCAACAGGCTTTGCCGGCGGGTTGACGGCGGAGTACCTCGCCCGCCACGCCCCGCCCCAGTGCCGCTGGGCGCTTGCGGGGCGCAACCCGGCCAAGCTGGCAGCCCTGCGCGGGCGGCTCGCGGCCATCGACCCCCGGCTGGCCGACCTGCCGTTGCTCAGCGCCGACGTCACCGACCCCTCGAGTGTGCGGGCCGTAGCCGAGAGCGCCCGCGTCGTCATCACGACCGTCGGGCCCTACGTACTGTACGGCGAAGCACTCGTCGCCGCGTGCGCCGACGCCGGCACCGACTACCTCGACCTGACCGGGGAACCCGAATTCGTCAACACGACCTACGTCCGCCATCACGCCCGCGCCGCACAGACGGGCGCCCGGCTGGTGCATTCCGGTGGCTTCGACTCGGTGCCGCACGACCTCGGCGCCTACTTCACGGTGCTGCAGCTGCCCGAAGGCGTCCCGCTGCGGGTTTCGGGCTTCGTGCGCTCGTCGGCGGCCATCTCGGGCGGGACGCTGTACTCGATCGTGACCGGGTTCTCGCGGGTGCGCGCCAACCTCGCTGCCGCGCGGCAACGCAAGGCCGTCGAACCGGCCGCCGGCCAGCGAAGCGCACGCGCCGTTCCTGGGCGTCCGCACCGCGACCCGGTCGGAGACGGGTGGGCGCTACCGCTCCCGACGCTCGACGGCGACGTGATCGCCCGCTCGGCACGGGCAATTGCGCGCTACGGCCCCGACCTGCGCTACTCACATTTCGTGTCGGTTCCCGGACTGCCGATCGCGGTGGGCGGCGTGCTCGGGGTCGTTGCGCTCATGGCGCTGGCTCAGATCCCGCCCGCCCGAAACGCCATTCTCGCTCGCGTCAAGCCCGGACAGGGGCCATCCGCCGAGAAGCGGGCCCGCAGCTGGTTCACCGTGACCTTCGTTGGCGAAGGTGGCGGCAAGCGTGTGGTCACTCGCGTCTCAGGAGGCGACCCGGGCTACGACGAGACGGCGAAGATGCTCGCCGAATCCGCACTCGCCCTGGCCTTCGACGACCTGCCCGCCACAGCGGGCCAGGTCACGACGGCCACCGCGATGGGCGACGCGCTGCTCGACCGGCTGCAACGGGCGGGCATCAGGTTCGAGGTGATTTCGGCGTGAACGTCCTCGGCGTGGACGAATTGTGCCGGGAGCGGACGGCCTTCCTGGGCACGGTCGAGCCCCTCGGCGACGACGACTTCGAGAACGGCACCACGCTCTGCGACGGGTGGGCACCGCGCGACGTCCTGGCGCATCTCGTCGGGACTGCCGACCTGGCCAACTACATGCGCCACGGGCTGCGGGTATCGGCGGCCAACGCCGTCGCAGTCACCGGGGGCGCCAGCTCAGCCGTGCCGAGCTGACCGCCCGGGGGCACGCGTGGGCGCAGCGGCCGACGCTGGTTCACCGGCTGAGCGCACGGGCGTTCATCGGTGATGTGGGCGTCCACCACCAGGACGTACTGCGCGGGCTCGGCCGCACCCGCGAGGTGCCGGTCCACGTGGCCGCAGCGATCTTCCGCGAGGGCGTCGTGCTGTCCACCGGTACCAGCCGCAGCCTGCTTACCCACCGAGTCGAGCCGACCACGCCGGGCGGGCACCCCCTCGGACGGGGACAGCGCGTGCGCGGCAGCACGGAGGCACTCGGGCTGTGGCTGGCCGGGCGTCGTGGCCTGGAGGCCGAACTGGACTTCGCGTCCTGATCCGGTAGCGAGACCTGAGTTGCGGGCCGGACTGCGCATTGCCGTCGCCGTTCGAGTGCGCTTCGTCGAGTGCTGTGCTGTTCGTGTCGCCGGGTCGCCTTCTCTGGGGTCTTCGGGGGCGGCCCGGGAGGCACGCACTCCGGGCGGTCAGGCTTGCTCCCTGCATGCGCACCTCCCGGCCAGCCGGTACCCCGAGCTGGTATCCCGGCTCACCCTTCACGGGTAGCCACCCCGACAGCGCGCCGCCCACCCTCCCACTTCTCGTCGCCGAGCATTTCGCTCGTGCCTCCCCCATTGCAACGCGACGCCGCGCGACGCGACGACAATGTTCGTCCGGCGCGGGACGTACCAGCCGAGCACCGCACGCTCTAGCCTGATCCCATGGCCGACGCGATGCTGAACGAAGCCAGCCTCTCCTACGCCGAGTCCTTCCCGGTCGAGGACGACGTGAGTGCCGCGGCCCGTGACCGGGCCCGCGAACTCGGCTGCGTCCCGATCGGCCCGGCGGGCGGTGCCACCCTGCGCGTGCTCGCCGCTGCCACCGGCGCTCGGGCCGTCGTCGAGGTCGGTACCGGTGCCGGAGTCTCGGGGCTGTGCCTGCTCGGCGGCATGACCGACGACGGTGTGCTGACCACCGTCGACATCGAGGGTGAGCACCAGCGGGCAGCCAAGGAGGCCTTCAGCGAGGCCGGCATCGCGACCACCCGATACCGGCTCATCAACGGTTCAGCCGCTGAGGTGTTGCCGCGGCTGCGTGAGGGCGCGTATGACCTGGTGTTCGTCGACGCCGACAAGACGGCGTACCTGGTCTATTTCGAGCAGGCGCTACGGCTGCTGCGTCCCGGCGGCGTGATGGCCTTCGACAACGCTCTCTGGCACGACCGCGTCGCCGATTCCACCCAGCGCGACCCGGACACCACGACGCTGCGCGAGCTCTGCAAGGCCGTCCGGGACGACAGGCGGCTCATCGCGGCGCTGTTACCGGTCAGCGACGGCCTGCTGGTCGCGTCCAAGCGCTGATCGCCGGCACCGTGGCGGTCGGCCGGACGCTGCCAGGGCATGACCTCGATGCGGCCACGGCGTAGCGTCGGACCGCGTCATGGCCTGCTACGTCGACACCGTCCGCTCGTATCCGGGCAAGGGCCTGCGCTACACCGAGTTCTGCCATCTGCTGGCCGACACCCGGGCCGAACTGCACGCCATGGCCGACTCGTTGGGCATCCCCCGCCGGTACTTCCAGGACCACACCTGGCGCTGGCACCACGACCTGCCCGAGCACCTGCGGGTGCGGGCCGTCGAATTGGGCGCCGTCGAGGTCACCCTGCATGAGGTCGGTGCCCTGCTGCGGAGACGGCGCGCAGCACTCGCCGGGCGCGGCGTCGCGTAGGTTCAAAGGGTGCAAATCACGATTCTGGCCGGCGGGATCGGGGGCGCGAAGTTCCTCCGTGGCGTCCGCGCGGCCTGCCCGGGCGACGGGCTCACGGCCGTCGTGAACACTGGCGACGACGTCACGCTGCACGGCCTGCGAATCTGCCCCGACCTCGACAGCATCATGTACACCCTGGGCGACGGCGCTGATGACGAGCGGGGCTGGGGCCGCAAGGACGAGAGCTGGCGGATCAAGGAAGAACTGTCGACCTACGGCGCCGAACCGTCCTGGTTCGGCCTGGGTGACCTCGACATCGCCACCCATCTGGTCCGCACCCGGATGCTTGACGCGGGCTACTCGCTCACCGACGTGACGGCGGCGCTGTGCGAACGGTGGCGACCCGGCGTCCGGCTGCTGCCGATGAGCGACGAGCGTTGCGAGACCCACGTCGTCGTCGACCTCGACGGTGCGCGCCGGGCGATCCACTTCCAGGAGTGGTGGATCAGGCACCACGCCGCCCTGCCGGCTCAGGCGTTCGTCCAGGTCGGCGTCGACGACGCCCTCCCGGCAGCCGGCGTGCTGTCGGCGATCGGCGCGGCCGACGTGGTGCTGCTCGCGCCGAGCAACCCCGTCGTGTCGATCGGCACGATCCTCGGCGTGCCGGGTATCCGCGACGCGATCCTCGCCACGCCCGCGCCCGTCGTCGGGTTGTCGCCGATCATCGGCGGTGCCCCGGTTCGCGGCATGGCCGACGCCTGCCTGCCCGCGATCGGCGTCGAGGTCAGCGCCGAGGGGGTCGGCTGTCACTACGGCAGCCGCAAGAACGGCGGCCTACTCGACGGCTGGCTGATCCACCACACCGACTCGGCGGCCGTGCCCGGAGTGACGGTCCGGGAGGTTGCGCTGCTGATGACCGACGACGCCGCAACCGCGGCGATGGTGCGCGCCGCCCTGGAGCTGGCCCGATGAAGGGCGGCGACCACGCCGCGGCCCATGTCGAGATCCTGCCGGTGCTCGGCATCGGCGAACTGCGTCAGGGCGACGACCTCGCCGCCGCGATCGCGGCGCACGCTCCGCCCCTGCAGGACGGCGACGTACTGGTCGTCACGTCGAAGGTCGTGTCGAAGACCGAGGGCCGGATGGTCGTTCTGAACACGGCCGACCCGGACGCTCGCGAGGCCGCCCGGCAGCAGGCGATCGAGGCCGAGACGGTGCGCGTCGTGGCCCAGCGCGACGAGCTGCGCATCGTCGAGACCCGCCATGGCCTGGTGCTGGCGGCAGCCGGGGTGGACGTGTCGAACGTGGCGCGCAACGAGCTCGCGCTGCTGCCGCTGGACCCGGACGCCTCGGCGCACCTGCTGCGCCAGAGCATCCGCGAGCTGCTCAATGTCGAGGTGGGTGTGGTCATCAGCGATTCGATGGGTCGCCCGTGGCGCGCGGGAATCACCGACACCGCGATCGGCGTCGCGGGGATCACCGCGCTGACCGACCCCCGCGGACGCACCGACGTCTACGGCAACGTCCTCGCGGTCACCCAGGTCGCCGTCGCCGACGAGCTCGCCGCCGCCGGCGATCTGGTCAAAGGCAAGCTGGGCGGAATTCCCGTGGCGATCGTGCGCGGGCTGGCGCAGGACGGCAAGCTCAACGACGACGGCCTCGGCAGTCGGGCGCTGATCCGCGGCTCCGAGGAGGATCTGTTCCGCCTGGGCACCGCCGAGGCGATGGCGGTCGGCCGCGAGGACGTCGGCTGGGCCACAGACATCGCCCCGCCGCTGCACGCCGACGCCGTCCGGGTGATCACCGAGCTCACGACCAGCCACGACGTCGAAGCCGCCGTGCGGCAGGGTTTCCTCGGTTTTCTCGCGGCTCGTCCGGACGCGATGTGGCGCTCCTGCGCGCCCGGCCACCTCACCGCGAGTGCGCTCGTGATCGATCCTGCGCGGCGGCTCGTCCTGCTGAGCCTGCACCCGCGAGCAGGCATGTGGGTACAGCTCGGCGGCCATTGCGAGCCGGGCGACCACACGATGCTCGACGCCGCGGCCCGCGAAGCGCGCGAGGAGAGCGGTATCGGATCGTTGTCGTTCGATCCCGCGCCGCTGGGTCTGGACGTGCACCCGATCACCTGCTCCCTCGGCGTGCCCACCCGCCACTTCGACGTGCGCTTCCTAGCCGTAGCGCCCGCGGGCGTCGAGCCGGTGCGCAGCCCGGAATCGCTTGATCTGCAATGGTTCTCCTGGGACGCGCTTCCGAGCGGCACGTCGCCGGAGCTGCCGCGGCTCGTCGAGGTCGCGCGGATGCGGCTCGGCAGGTGAGCGCGCGTCACGAGCCCTGGCCAGGCCGCCGGTGACCTTGGCCGACGCGCTGTCCGGCATCGACGAGTGGCCCGTGCCGGCGGTCGCCGCGGCCGTCGTGGGCCCGGACGGCGTGCTCGCCGCACGCGGCCCGAGCCGCCAGCCGTTCCCGCTTGCCTCGCTCACCAAAGCGCTGACTGCGCTGGCCGTGCTCGTGGCCGTCGAGGAGGGCGCGATCGAACTATCCGCGTCCGCCGACGAGGCGCTGCTTCCCGGGGCCACGCTGCGTCACCTGCTCGCGCACGCCTCGGGCCTGGCCCCCGAACGCCCGCTGCGCTCCTTCGCTCCCGCAGTCCGGCGGGTCTACTCCAACGTCGGCGTCGAGCTCGCCGCGTCCCTCGTGGAGACGGCGGTAGGGATGCCGTTCGCGTCATACCTCGACGAAGCGCTCGCACAGCCGCTCGGCCTGCACGCCACCATGCTGCTGGGCTCACCCGCTCGCGACGCCGTGTCGAGCGTCGACGACATGGCGAGGGTGATGCAGGAACTCCTTACGCCGCAGCGGTTACTGCATCCGTCGACACTCGCGGATGCCACGAGCGTGCAGTATCCCGGGCTACGTGGGGTGCTGCCCGGCTACGGCGGTCAGGACCCGAACGACTGGGGCCTGGGCTTCGAGATCCGCGGCACGAAGCAGCCGCACTGGACAGGCTCGACCAACTCGGCGCGCAGCTACGGCCACTTCGGCCAGAGCGGCTCGATGTTCTGGGTCGACCCGGTGGCCGGCGTCGGACTGGTGGCGCTCAGTGACCGTGCGTTCGACGCCTGGTCCGCGCAGGTGTGGCCCCGGCTGTCCGACGCCGTCCTGGCCGCCCATCACACCGCTGAGTGACGTATCCCCATGATCAGAGACGGCAAACACGGCGTCACCCAACGTCGAGATACGTCACTCAACGAGGGCAGCGCGATGCCGTCAGATGGCGCGGATGTCGACGGGCGCCAGCCGAGGGGCGAAGCGGGGCTTGCCGACCCCCGACAGTTCGATGAGCCGCACCACCCGCTGCCGCTGCCCGGCCCATGGCTCGAGCAGCCGCACCATCTCGGCGTCGTCGCCGCGGGGCCGACCGGTCAGGAAGTGCACGACAAGGTCCTTGATGTGGTAGTCGCCGACACTGACGGCGTCGGGATGGCCAAGTGCGCGCTGGGCAGTTTCGGCCGCCGTCCACTCGCCGATGCCAGGCACGGTGCGCAGCCGGGCCAGGACAGCGGCAGCGACAGCGGCAGCGGCAGCGGCCGCATCCAGCGTGACGCACTCCTCAAGGCGGGACGCGACCGTTGCCGCGGCCCGGATCGCCCGCTGTCGCTGGGCGTCCACGCCCAGGAGGTGCCAGTCCCAGCTCGGGATGTCGAGCAGCACCCGCGCGCACGGCGGCACCCGCAATGCGTCGACCGGACCAGGCGCTGGGGTGCCGAAGCGGCGCAGGAGCAGCCGCCAGGCCCGCCGGGCGTCGGCACCTGTCACCCGCTGCTCGAGTACCGCGGGCACCAGCGCGTCCATGATCAGGCCGGTCGCCGCCAGGCGCAGACCCGGGCGGCGGCGCAGGACGTCGCGCAGTCGGGGCTGCGTGGACAGGTCGAGCGATGACCAGTCGTCGCCAGCACCCAACAACGCCGGCACCCGGTCGAGCAGCCACCCGGCGCCCGGTCCCCAGGAACGTGCCGAGACGACACCGGCCGCCGCCCGCAGCGCCAGCGTGCCGGCCCCGTCGGGCGTATCGCAGGCCCACCAGAACACGCCCGCGGCATCGAGCAGGTGCGCCGGGTCGCCGGCGCCGCGCCGCAGGGGTCCCAGCGTCGCGCCCACATCGACGGCACGCCCGGCGTCCCACACCCGCTCCCGCGCCCGCTCGGACGACGGCATGGAGGGCGGCATCATAGGTCGGAGGAGAATCGGACGGCCCCGTCGGCCAGGACCACATCGGGCCACACGCGGGCCCCGCCCACCAGCTCGACGCGAGCCCCTATCCGGGCCCGGTCGCCCACGACCGCGTCCTCGAGCACCGCCCCCGCGCCCACGACCGCGCCGAAACCGACTGCGGAGCGGCGCACCACCGCGCCCGGCCCGATAGTCGCGCCATCGAAGAGCACTGAACCGTCGAGCACCGCGCCGGCCCAGACCACTGCCCCGGCCCCTACGGTCGTCCCGCCGGAAAGATGAGCGGTCGGGTCGACCCGGGCACCGGCCAGCACCAGCGCGGGCCCGGTCGGACCGGGCAGCGCCGGCGACGGAGCGAGCCCGAGCACGAGGTCGGCCGAGCCGGCGACGAAGTCCGCGGGACGCCCCAGGTCGCGCCAGTACGTCGAGTCGACGTGGCCGAACACCCGGGCACCGGCCGCGAGCAGGCCGGGAAACGTTTCGCGCTCGACCGACACCGGCCGTCCGGGCGGGATCGCGTCGACCAGCGCCCGCCGGAAGACGTACGTGCCGGCGTTGATCTGGTCGGTGCCCGGGTCCGGGTCCTTCTCCAGGAACGCCGTCACCCGGCCCTCGGCATCGGTCGGCACGCAGCCGAACGCCCGCGGGTCCTCGACCTTGGTCAGGTACAACGTCACGTCCGCGTCGGTGTCGGCGTGCGTCGCCAGCAGCGCGCGCAGGTCGACACCGGAGAGCACGTCGCCGTTGAAGATCAGCACGGTCTCGGCGCGCAGCCGGTCGGCCACGTTGCGGATCCCGCCACCGGTGCCCAGCGGCTCGGTCTCGACGACGTACTCCATCTCGACCCCGAACGCGGACCCGTCGCCGAAGTAGGACTGGAACACCTCTGCGCGGTAGGAGGTGCCCAGCACGATGTGGTGGATGCCGGCCTCGCGGATCCGGGCCACCAGGTGGGTCAGGAACGGCACGCCGGCCGTGGGCAGCATCGGCTTCGGCGCCGAGAGGGTCAGCGGCCGCAGCCGGGAGCCCATGCCGCCGACCAGGATCACCGCGTCCGTCGAGTCCACCGGCTCGTCACCCGCTCCGGGAGAACGTCAGGCGGATGAACGTGTAGTCCAGCCCCATGCGCTTCCAGTGCACGGGACGCTGCTCGTGTTCCAGCGCCAGTTCGCCGAGCAGGGTCAGCCCGACTCCAGCCGCGACGGTGACGAAGTCCTTGATCTCCTGCGGCCCGAAGATGCGCACCGCAGTCCCGTACGCCGTCATTCCGGTCGTGTCCGGAGGTTGCTGGTCGTAGTCCGTCGAGACGACGAGCAACCCGCCGGGCCGCAGCAGCCGCGCCGACTCGGCGGCAAACTTGTCCAGGGGGACGCCATGCTCGATAACACTCATGCACGTGATGGCGTCGAAGGATCCGGCGTCGTAGCGGGTAGCCGTGATGTCGCCCGGTTCGAAGCGCACCGACCCGTGCCGCACGACCCGGTCGAATGCCAGGTTGTTGCCGACAAGCTGCCGCACGCCGTAGAGCCTGAGCCACGGCAGGATCGAGGAGTACCACGCGGCACCGGCATCGAGCACCCGCGCGTCGGTGTCCAGCTCATGCAGGATCGTGCTGACCGCACCGAGCGCGTCCCAGTTCTTCGGCAGGTCGTTGTGCGGCGCCAGCTTGAGACGGCGGCACTCCTGCACCGCCTGCTCGACCTCGGCCACGGAGCGCAGCACATCGCACGGCGGCACGGGTGTGGGCAGCGACCGCGTCGAGCGGGTGAGGCCGGCCGAGGCAAGCTGGCCCGCGACGCGCGCCCACAACAGTCGTTCAGCGCCTGCTCTCCTGAGTTGCGACAACCGGCGCGTCGGAGCTTCGGTCATGGGGGTCCTTTCGCTGGCCCGAGACTACGGCGCGCGACGTTGCGCGACGGCGCCCGCCGCTACGCGGGGCACCCGGCTGGCGATCACGGAGCGCAGCACGAGTCCGGCCCGGAGGGCGACGCGCACCGGCAGCCAGCGCCACCCCGCGTAACGCCGGGACAGATACCTCCAGGCACTGCGGTGGTGTTCGGCGGCCATCCGCGCCGGGTCCCGCGACGTGGCATGCCCGCCGGTGTGACACACGACCGCGGACGGGACGTAGACGTTGAACCAGCCGGCAGCAGCGAGCCGGTCGCCCAGGTCGAGGTCCTCGAAGTACATGAAGTAGCCGGGGTCGAAACCGCCGACCTCGTCGAAGGCATCGCGGCGCAGCAGCAGGCAGGACCCTGACAACCAGCCGGCGGTGCGCTCGACAGGTGCCGAGTTCTCGACGCGATACGCGGCGGTCCACGGGTTCGAGGGCCACCACCAGCCGCACAGGGCATGCCCGATGCCGCGACCGAGCGAGGGCAGGGCGCGCGCCGATGGGTAGAGGGCGCCATCTGGGGTCTGGATGAGCGGGCCGAATGCGGCGCCCTTCGGCCAGCGCTGCGCGGCCGCCACCAGGTGGTCGAGCGAGCCCACTGACCATTCGATGTCGGGGTTGGCGACGACGACGAACTCCGCGGTGGTCTCACGCACGCCGGTGTTCGCGGCCCGCCCATAGCCGATGTTGCTGCCCGTCTCGACGACCCTGACGCCGGGGCGGTCCATCGCGGCCCGCACCGACCCGTCGGTCGAGCCGTTGTCGGCGAGCACCACGTCGACGGGCCGGGTCGTCGCCGTCACGAGCGTGCTCAGGAACGCACCCAGCGACTCCCCCGGCGAGTACGTCACCGCCACGACGGCGATTTCCCCTGTCATCGGGCGCACCTCTTCGCGCGGGCGCTCATCGACGTGCGCCCACCGGTGGACAGGGTCCCGATCGTCCGCGGACGCCGTCCACCAGGCCGCGCAGCATGAACCGCACGTTATCGCCTCGTGGTCCGACCAGAACGCTGAAGATCACGAACTTGGCGAGGACCCGCGGTAGGTCCTGCGCGATCCACACCCGGGGCGTGTGCGGGCGCAGGTAGAGGGCGACGCGGTTGCGCATGATGAAGTACAGCCGGACGGGCTTGTGCGTGACGACCTGGTGCAGGCCGCCGAGCACCGGTCGGCGCTCGTCGCCCAGGCTGTGCTCCATCGTGGCTGCGCACACCCCGAACAGTTCGTAGCCCCGCGACCGGGCGCGGAAACACCATTCCATGTCGACGTTGTCGATGAACAGGCCGTCGTCCATGCCGCCGATGTCGTCGAGCACGGCAAGCGGGATCAGCGCGCCGGAGCTGATCAGGAAGTCACACCTGACGTCGGCGGTGCTGGCGTCGCACCACAGCTTGTGGCTGACCGGGAACGCGACCCGGACGAAGGGCGCGTCGCGCCTTTCTCGCGCGTCACGAAAGCGTGGCCCGACCGCACCGACGCGGGCGGACGCGGACAGCCGCCGCCACCCGGTGAGCAGGGCCTCGACCATGGCGGGACCGGGCACGCTGTCCTGGTCGAGGATCAGGACGTGGCTGCATCCATGCCGGCGCGCCCAGTCGATGCCGATGTTCTGCGCCCGGGCCAGGCCGACGTTTTCCGGCTGGCCGAGCAACACCGCGCCGGTACCGTGCACCGCCGCGTCGATCCCGGGCGAGGCGTTGTCGACGACGACCAGCGCACCCACCTGGGGGCGCACGGCGGCCAGTGCGGCCCGCAGCGCGCCGATGTCGGGGTGATAGGTGACGACAACGGCGCACACCGCAGCCGGCGTGGCGACCGCGGGACGCTCGGACTCCGAGGGCCCAGGGTCCGGGTGTTTCACGCGAAGTCCGCTCCTGAGCTGCGCCGAATCTGTCCGTCGCAGCCTAGTGTCGCGTGTCTATGACCTGGCAGCCAGAGCACCGGCGAGTGCGCGCAGCGGGCCTGGTCACAACCAACCGTGCACGAGAATGCTCGCCGTGCCGGGCCCGGAGTTGAGGCTCTTGATCGTGATCACGTGCTTGGCCGACGAAGCCGGCACGAAGGCCGAGAACCCGACCGCGCTGTCGACCAGCCGGTAGGCGCGTTGCACATCGGGACGGGCCGCGGTGGCAGCGATGCTCGCCACCAGCTTCTGATCGAGGTAGACCTCGACCCTGGTGCTGCCGCCGTTGCGGTCAGGATCGAACGTCCAACCCGCGAGCTGGTAGCCGCCGGCCAGGTGGTGTAACAGCTCCACGCGCCCGAGCGGGTTCTGGGGCAGGTGCACCGCCCGGCACCCCAGCGGCACGCTGCCGTGGCCGTCCTGGTCGACCCCGGACACGCACACCTGGTGCACGCCGCTGAACAGCGTGAACGTGAGGTCGTACCCGAACCGGTCACCGGCGGTGTGGAATGCGCTCTGAACGTCCGGCCGGGCCACCGTGGTCGCGAGGACTGGCCGGGCCTTGCCGTCGACGAACAACTGGATCCGTCCGGGCGACGAGCCGTGGCTCGGGTCGAACGACCAACCGGCGAGCCGCGCGGTGTGCAGGCCGGTGGCCGTGAACAACTCCACGCCGCCGAGCGGGTCCGGCATACCGGCTGCCAGGCACTCGAGGACCCGGGTGCCCAGGCCGTCCCGGTCAACCGCGTAGAGGCAGACCATGTGCTGCCCGACGCCGACAGACACCCGAACCGAGAAGCCGAGGGTCGGCGTCGAGGTCGCGAAAACGCGCTGGACGTCGCTGCGATTGACCGTGCTCAGCTGCACGGGCCGGGCGACGTGATCGACGGTGAGGACGAACTTGCCGGGCAGGTCGATGTGGTCAGGGTCGAATGTCCACCCGTCGATCTGCAGCACCCGCGGCGCCACGGCTGCGAAGCGGTCCAGGTGGCCGATCGGCAGGGATTGGGGCTGGAGCCAGAACCACGTGGTCCCGAGCCCCATCGCGGCCTGCAGGCCGAAACCGGTCGTCGCGATGCGCCGTTTGCTGCCCTGGGCATCGGTGCCGTCGACGTAGCCGGCCGTCACCCGGCCGCCCCAGGTCCCGTGCCCGTCGCGGCCGGTGACCTCGATCGCGCTCGCTCTGGCCAGGCCGTAGTGGCCCGCGATAGAGGCGCTCGACACCGTGCGGGTCCACGCCAGGTAGGGGTCGCCCGAGGCCGCGTTGTCGTACGGGTCGCTGTGGGCGCTCAGGTAGGGCTGCCCTCCGTCGACCGTCCATCCACCGTCGGATGCCGAGAACTCGGCGAATATCGTGCGGTGGCCGTACTGCAGCACCGTGTTCGCGTTGCCCACGAGCGCGGCGGGATCCTCGGTCCACAACACCGAGCCGGAGCGGTCGTAGCGGGTCATCCCGCCGTACACCTGGCACTGCGTCGTGTCACAGATGTCGAAGGCCTGCCCGGAGTGGGTCTCCACGGCATTGCGACCGTAGGAGCGGGCGGCTATGGCCTGCGCCTGCACCGCGGCGGCCTGCCATGAGCTCGGCATCTCGCGGGGCACCACGCCGGCGACGTAATCGTCCAGGGCCACCCGGTTGACGGTGAGCACGCCGCCACCGCCGCGCAGGGCACGCAGCGTGCCGCGGTAGCCGGTGCTGGATCCGTCGGTGAGGTACAGGCGCAGGGCGCCGGCCGAGCGGGAGAACTCCGCGCCGTCCGCCAGCCCGGTTCGAACGCTCGACCAGGTGGCGCCCACCAGGCGCTGCAGGGACAGCCCGGCACCGCCCGCGGACGCGACCAGCCGGTACCGGCTGATGCCCGAGGTCGGCAGCGCGGTGCTGACGCCCGTCACGTGCAGGCCGGCCGACGCGGCCACCGTGGTGCTCGAACCGGTGGCCGACAGGAGCACCCGGATGGTGGAGCTGTCCAGAGTGACGAGCGAGGTCCCGGGGTAGTAGAACGCGACGATCCCTGCGGCGGTGTGCCCGGCGATCGCGGCGCCACGCGCCCCGTACTGGCTCATGCCGTGGCCGTGACCGTTGCCGCGCAGCTGCACGGTGACCGAGCCGGGCGGCAGGGCGAAGCGTTCGGTGGCCGGTGTGGCGGCCTGCGACGGCCCGCTGCCGAGGGCGAGCGTCCCGAGAACGACGAGAGCACCGGCCAGGAGCGCGACCGGCACGCGTGAACGTGGTCCTCGACGGGTCGGCTTCATAACACTCATCTCCCGGATGGCGCGGCGACACGCCGCGCGCGATCCCCCGCAGAAGACTATGCACACCTGCCCCATAGGGCCAATCAGCCCCAATGCTCACCCCTGCCGACCTGCTTCATACCGCCCGCCGACGCGAGCGAGGGCCGGCCCAGCGCCCAGCCTGGCCAGGCAGCGTCGGATAGGCTGCCTTATCGTGCATTCGCCCGCCCCGACGCCGCCTGAGCGCTCATCGCGCCGGCACCCGTCGCTGGCCGCAGCGCTGCGGGTGGCCGGAATTCTCGTGGCGGTGCTGGCTGTCGCGCTGTGCGTCAGGACGATCGCCGGCCAGTGGCACAGCATCCGGACAGCGGTCGCCCACGCCGACCCGGGCTGGCTGCTCGGCGCGCTGGTCTGCAGCGCCGCGTCCATGGCCGGACTCGGGCTGCTGTGGTGGCGATGCCTGCACCTGTTCGGCTCGCCGGTCAAGCCGGTCGCCGCGATCGCGTGGTACTTCGGCGGCGAGCTGGGCAAGTACGTGCCGGGCGGAGTCTGGACCGTGCTCGGCCGGGGCGAACTCGCCCAGCGCGGCGGCATGGTCAGCCGCAGCACCGGCTACGCCACCACCCTGATCTCCTACGGCGCGATGTGCATCGGCGCGGCGAGCGTCTGCGGCGCGCTCGCGCCGGTGCTGTCCGCCGACGGCGGCGGGCTCGGCTGGACGTGGGTCCTGGTGCTGCTCGTCCCGCTCGGCGTGCTCTCGGTGCACCCTGCGGTGTTCGGTCGCATCCTGACGCTGGGCAGGCGAGCGACACGCGGCCGCCTGGACCTCTCGCCGCCACCGTGGCCGTCCATGCTGCGCCTGATCGCGTGGTCAATCCCGACGTGGCTGCTGCTCGGTAGCGCTGCCGCGCTGGTCACCGAGGCCCTCGGCTACCACCAGCACCCGGCCCGCGTCGCGTTCGCCGCCATCGCTGCGTGGATCATCGGCTTCCTCGCCGTGCCGGTCCCGGCCGGCGCCGGGCTGCGCGAACTCGTCTTCGTCGCCGTCTGCGGTTTGCCGGCAGCTCCGGCCGTCGCCGTGGCGGCCATCGCGCGGGCACTGTTCCTCCTGGTCGACGGTGTCGGTGGCGTGGCAGGCCTGTGGTACACACGACGGACGCTTGGGGCAGGCCTCACATCGACTGCGGCCGCTGGTGACCACCCCCATCCGATCAGCACGTCAGGAGGCGTCGATGGACAGGGGTGACGCCCTCCAGCGGGCGAAAACGGCCTATGCCAGCGGGGCGCACCAGGCCGGACAGGCCCTGGCCAGGCTGGGGGTGATCGGCGCGGCGCCGCCCGACCGGGACCGGCGGCTGCGCCATTGGGCCTACAGCCTGACCCGAGTGCACGACTCGCTCGCGATCGCCGAGCTCGACGTGCCGTGGTGGACCTATCGCTCCATCGACGTGGTGGATGCCTGGCTCAGCGCACGCCGGCGCCCCATCCGGGTGTTCGAGTACGGCTCGGGCGCCAGCACGCTGTGGCTGGCCCGCCGCGCCGACGAGATCCACTCCGTCGAGCACCATCGCGGCTTCGGCGAGCGCATCGCACCGATCCTGGCCGCGCAGGGCAACATCGACTTTCGGATCGTCGAGGCGGTGAACTCCGCGACGCCTGCGGTGCCGTCGGCCAAGGAGGGCCACGGCGGCCTGGACTTCGCTGCCTACGTCGCTGCGATAGACGCCGCCGACGGAACGTTCGATCTGGTGATCATCGACGGCCGGGCGCGCGAAGCGTGCCTGCGGGCCGCCCTGCCCCGCCTCGCGCACGACGGCCTCATCGTGTTCGACAACAGCCGC
>QHCC01000111.1 GCA_003243915.1 Pseudonocardiales bacterium
TCCCAGGCCACCTTGCCGTAGGCCTGCACGAAGTAGGGGTAGCCGGCCGTAGCCGTGTACATCGCATCCAGCGCATCGTCGTCGAAGTCGGCGCCTTCGTCGCGAGCGGGAGCGCGCAGCGCGAGGTCGGCGGCCGGCCGGTCCAGGCGGTCGATGCGCGCGTAGCGAAACAGCCGCTCGGAGTAGGACTTCGACGCCGACAGCACCGCCGGCAGGTGGGGCAGGCCGGCGCCGACAACGACGAGCGGCAGGCGCTGCTGCGAGACCTCGTGGCACGCCGCGCACAGCGCCGAGACGTCGTCCGGGCCGAGGTCCTGCATCTCGTCGATGAAGATGGCTACGCCGTGCCCGGTGTCGCCGGCCAGCCCGGCCACGTCGGTGAACAGCTCGACCAGGTCGATCTCGATGTCGCCGGAGTCGGCGCGACCGGTCACCGCGGGCACGTCGATGCCGGGCTGCCAGCGTTCGCGCAGCTTGGGCGTGCTGGCGGCTCGCCGGCCGTTGGCGGTGCGCGGCTCGCGCAGCGCGAAGGCCTTCACCACGCCGAGGACGTGCTCGGACTCGGCGTGGTTCGGCCGGCCAAGTTCGCGCACCGCGAGGTGCACAGCGGCAGCGAGCGGATGGCGCAGCGGCTGGTCCGGACGAGCCTCGAGCTTGCCGGTGCCCCAGCCATGCCGGACCGCGGCCCCGCGCATCGCGTTGAGCAGCACGGTCTTGCCGACGCCGCGCAGGCCGGTCAGCACCACCGAGCGTTCCGGGCGCGAGTTCGCGACGCGTTCGATCACGACGTCGAAACTGTGCAGCTCACCGTCGCGACCGGCCAGCTCGGGTGGTCGCTGGCCGGCGCCAGGCGCGTAGGGATTGCGTACCGGATCCACGATCGGACTGTATCCGGCTCTCTAGCGAATACCGCAGATTGACGCAGAGACCACTACCGTGTCGCGGGGGCGCTAGGGCTAGACCGACGGCAGGGTGAGGATCTCGGCGCCGTCATCGGTGACGACGAGCGTGTGCTCCCACTGCGCGACCCACGAGCCGTCGCGCGTCAGTACGGTCCACTCGTCGTCCCACATGAACCAGTCGACCCGTCCCAGGCTCAGCATCGGCTCGATCGTGAACGTCATGCCCGGCTCGAGCACCGTCGTGCCCCGCGGCTCGTCGTAGTGCAGGATCGTCGGTTTGGTGTGGAACGACGGGCCGACGCCGTGCCCGGTGTAGTCGCGCACCACCCCGTAGCCGAAGCGGCGCGCATAGGACTCGATCACCCGGCCGATCACGCTCACCGGCCGTCCCGGTCGCACCGAGTTGATGCCGCGCAGCATCGCCTCGCGGGTGCGCTCGCCGAGGTCACGCACCTCTGGTGCCACGTCGCCGGCGTAGAACGTCGCGCAGGTGTCGCCGTGCACGCCGCCCACGTATGCCGTGATGTCGACCTTGACGACGTCGCCGTCGCCGAGCGGACGGGAATCGGGGATGCCGTGGCAGATGACCTCGTTCACCGACGTGCACAGGGATTTCGGGTAGCCCTTGTAGCCCAGTGTGGACGGGTACGCGCCCGCCGCGATCACGAATTCGTGGCCGATGCGGTCCAGCTCGTCGGTGCTGACTCCGGGGGCGACGTGGCGCCCCACCTCGAGGACGGCATCGCCCGCGATCCGCCCGGCGATCCGCATCCGGGCGATGGTGTCGGCGTCCTTGACCAGCGGGTCATCGAGGTCTGCCGGCGTCCCCGGAGGGGCGTCGACATAGTGCGGGCGCAGGACCGACGCCGGTACCGCCCGGCGTGGCGAGATGGCCCCGGGACGGATCGCCGAACTGACAGTCACGCGTCCATCTTGCCTGGCCCCGAGCCCGCCTGCGCCGGCACCCGGTGCATTGCGCCCACCTACACCTCGACGACCATCGGCATCAGCATGGGCCGGCGGCGGTAGGTCTTGTCGACCCAGCGGCCTACGGTACGGCGCACGATGTTGGCCAGTGCGTCGGTGTCGCTGGCGCCGTCGGCGATCGCCTTCTCGACCACCGTGATCAGCTCCTCACGTATCGGGTCGAGCGCGGACCGGTCGTCGGTGAAGCCGCGGGCGGTGATCTCCGGACCGAAAACGATCTTTCCGAGCTCGAGGTCGACCGCCACCAGGATCGAGATGAAGCCTTCCTCGCCGAGGATGCGGCGGTCCTTGAGCGCCGCATCGCCGATGTCGCCGACTGCGAGCCCGTCGACATACACGTAACCGACCGGGATGTTGCCGACGATCGAGGCCAGGCCGTCGACGAGGTCGACCACGGTGCCGTCGGGGGCCAGCATGATCCGCTCGTCGGGGATCCCGGTGGAGCGGGCGATCGCGGCGTGCGCACGCAGGTGGCGCCATTCGCCGTGCACCGGCATGTGGTTCGTCGGACGCACCGCGTTGATCAGGTAACGCAGCTCGCCCGCGGGCGCGTGCCCGGACACGTGCACCAGGGCCATTGACTTGTGCACGATCGTCGCACCCAGCCGGGACAGGCCGTTGATGACCTGGCCGACCGAGGTCTCGTTGCCCGGGATCAGCGAGGAGGCGAGCACGATCGTGTCGTCGGGGACGATGCGCACCGTCTGGTGCTCCCGATTGGCCATCCGCGACAGTGCCGAGAGCGGCTCACCCTGCGAGCCGGTGGAGATGAGCAGCACCCGACGGGAGGGCAGCTCCTCGGCGGCCTTGGCGTCGATCAGGACGCCATCGGGCACGTGCAGCAGCCCCAGCTCGCGGGCGATCTGCATGTTGCGCAGCATCGAGCGGCCGACCAGCGCGACCTGCCGGTCGCAGGTCACGGCGGCGTCGAGCACCTGCTGCACCCGGTGCACGTGGGAGGCGAAGCAGGCGACGATGATGCGACCCCGGGCCTTGGCGATGACGTCTTCGACCACCTGGCCGACGTCGCGCTCGGACGGGATGAACCCGGGCACCTCGGCGTTCGTGGAATCCGCCAGCAGCAGGTCGACGCCCTCGTCGCCCAGGCGGGAGAACCCCGGCAGGTCGGTGAGCCGGCCGTCCAGCGGCGTCTGGTCCATCTTGAAGTCGCCGGTGTGCAGGACGGTGTGCTCGCCGGCTCGGATGGCCACGGCGAGCGCGTCAGGGATGGAGTGGTTCACGGCGAAGAACTGCAGCCCCCACGCCCCCACGGTCAGCGATTCGCCCTCGCGCACCCGCCGCAGGTCCGGCTTCATGCGGTGCTGGTCGAGCTTGGCGGCGACCAGCGCGAGGGTGAGCCGCGAGCCGAGGATCGGGATGTCCTTGCGCTCGCGCAGCAGGTAGGGCAGCGCCCCGATGTGGTCCTCGTGCCCGTGCGTCAGCACGATCGCGTCGATCTGATCGAGCCGGTCGGCGAAGTGCGACCAGTCGGGCAGGGTGATGTCGACGCCGGGGGAGTTGGTCTTGCCGAGCAGCATGCCGCAGTCGACGACCAGCAAACGACCGTTGAGCTCGAACATGGTCATGTTCCGGCCGACCTCTTTGATGCCGCCGAGGGCGACTACCCGCAATGCGCCACGGGGCAACTTCGGCGGCGGGCCCAGGACATTCTTGGGGAGCGACGTCACGCCACGAGGCTATCGGCTGGCGCGCAACGCAACGACCGCGCGTTACCGTCTGCAGGCATGAGCTCTGTGACGGCCTTGGATTCCAGCCAGATCACCAAGATCGGCGTCGGCGTGATCATCGGGCTCGTCGTGGTGGGCGTGGTACTGAGCTTGATCATCACCGCGATCGTCGGCCGGATCGTCCTCGCGGTGGTCGTGGTCGTCCTCGCGATCCTGGTGTGGCAGCAGCGCACCGCCATCGAGGACCACGTCAGCAAGCACAAGTGCGATCTCAACGCGACGTTCTTCGGCATCCATGTGCAAGCCCCCGATGACGTCCTGAAGGCATGTAACAAGCAGCTCAATCGCTGACGGGGCCCCGGGGCTTCTTGCCGCGGCCGCCGCGCAGATAGTGCATGGCGGCGGGCAGCAGAGACAGCACCACGACGATCACGACAGCGTAGTCGATGTATCCCTTGTTGTCCTGGACGAACTTGATCTTGCCGAGCTGATTACCCAGTAGCAGCACGCCGTCGGCCCAGATGAGGCCGCCGATGACGCTGTAGATCGCGTACAGGGAGAATCGCATCCGGCCGACGCCGGCCATCACGGTGGCCACGGTGCGGACGATCGGCACGAACCGCCCGAGGATGATCGTCCACGAACCGAAGCGTTCGAAGAAGGCATGTGAGCGCTCGACGTACTCGGGTCGGAAAAACCGCGAGTTGGGGCGGTCGAACACCACTGGGCCCGCCTGATAGCCGATCCAGTACCCCACCAGGTTTCCGGCGACGGCTGCGATTGGTGCCACCACCAGGAACGCACCCAGCGAGCTGGTGATCTTGCCCGTTGCAATCGCGATGCCTGCGGCGAACAACAGCGTGTCGCCCGGCAGGAAGAAACCGACGAGCAGGCCGCACTCGGCAAACAGGACGACGGCCAGGATGAGCAGCGCGCCCGAGCCGGACAGCAGGTGGTCGGGGCTGATCGGGTTGGCGAGCACGGCGCCCATCGAGTGCATGGAACCGCACTCTACGGAGGGGCGCTGCGGTCCCCGCGGCTGCTCTCAGGTCACCTCCCGATCATGTTTTCCCCGCTGGGGACCGGTTGGCGGCCGCAAGACCGACCACGAGCGAGGAAAAACAGGGCACCGACCGAACACCAGCGGGGAAACCAGATCACCGGGCGTGCCACCCGGCCAGCAGTTCCGCCTCGCGTTCGGGCGCCAGCCCCGGGGTGCGCTCGGCAGGTTGCCAGCGGCCCGGGACGCCCTGCTGCCAGGCCCAGGTATCGGCAACCGTGTCTCGCAGGGGTCGCCAGGTCAGGCCCGCGGCCTCGGCCCCGGCGGTGTCGTGCTTGAACATGCTCGGTGCGCCGGGCACCCACAGGGGTACCTCCGTCCACGCCTCGACCTGCTGTGCGCCAAGCCAGTCGTCGCCGACGTAGGTGAACTCGGCATCCGAACCGGTCACCGACCGGGCCGTCTGCATCAGGTCCTCGCGGGTGTGACGGGCCGGGGGCCCGGTGGCCTCGAACGTGCCGGCGCGGGCCAGCAGCGCGAACCGGGCCAGGTCACGGGAATCGATCAGCGACATCGGATCCTCGGGCGAACCTGGGACGAGCACCTCACCCCCGCGCGCCACCCGCGCGATCCACCACGGGAGCCGGCCGACCGCGCCGTCATGCGGTCCGACGATGCAGCCGCCGCGCAGCAGCGATGTGCGATCGGCGCCAAATGCCTGGACAACCGCCAGCTCACAGCCCGCCTTGAGCCAGCCGTAGGCCTCGCTGTCGGACAGCTCTGTAGGCACATCGGAGCGGGCGGCATCCGGGTCGCCCTGGTGCACGCCGCCGTCGCGGTAATCATCGGCCTCCGGCCAGCCCGGGAACACGTTGATGCTCGATACGAACGCGTAGTGCCCGCAGGTCGGGGCGAGCAGGGCAGCGCCGCGCGCGACATCGGCGGCCACGTACCCCGAGGTGTCGACGACCACGTCGAAATTGCGCCCCGTCAGCTGATCCAGGTCGGCGGCAACCGTGCGGTCGCCGGTCACCTGGGTCGCTCCTTCTGGCGGCGGTCCCGACTTGCCGCGGTTGAAGATCGTGACATCGGCACCGAGTGCCTGCGCCTCGCTCACCACCGCCCGTCCGAGGAAGACCGTCCCACCGAGCACCAGTACGTCCATGCGCCCAGCCGATCACGCGCGGACCGTCGCGTCGAGCGCCGTTCGCCCAACGCTCAATCGCGAGGCGTTGTCTCGGACGGCCCGGGCGCGGCCCCCGTTCGCCGGCCCCGTTCGCCGGCCACCTCGGAGGCCCTTCGGAAACGCGTGAGGACTGCCCGCATTTGTGCGGGCGGACCCTTCGAGTCGGGGCCGGAGGGGCTCGGGTGTGTGGCGCCGCGTGAGGGTGCCGCACATGTGCGGGCAGAGCTCGAGGCTGCGGGCGGGACGTTCGATCGGGCCGGAGGGGCTCGGGTGTGTGGCGCCGCGTGAGGGTGCCGCACATGTGCGGGCAGAGCTCGAGCCTGCCGACAGCGCCACCTCCGGGGTGGCCGCTGCGAATCCGGCACGGCTCCGGCCGATCCCGCAGATCCGGCCTGCCCATCGGGCCGTGCGCGATACTGCGGGTGATCCGCGCCGACCGTCAGGAGCCACCGATGCCCATCGCCACGCCCGAGTCCTACGCCGACATGCTCGACCGCGCCAAGCAGCGAGGCTTTGCCTACCCGGCGATCAACGTGACGTCGTCAGAGACTGTCAACGCTGCCATCCGGGGATTCGCGGACGCCGGCAGTGACGGCATCATCCAGGTTTCCACCGGCGGTGCGGAGTTCGCGTCGGGCACCGGCGTCAAGGAAATGGTCACCGGTGCGGTGGCGCTGGCCGAGTTCGCGCACGTCGTAGCCGCCAAGTATCCCGTTCAGGTCGCGCTGCACACCGACCACTGCCAGAAGGACAAGCTGGACACCTACGTGCGTCCGCTCGTCACGATCTCGCAGCAGCGCCTCGATGCCGGGCAGCTCCCGCTGTTCCAGTCACACATGTGGGACGGCTCGGCGATCCCGCTCGAGGAGAACCTGCAGATCGCCGCCGCCCTGCTCGAGCAGACCGCTGCGGCCCGGATCGTGCTGGAGCTGGAGATCGGCGTCGTCGGGGGCGAGGAGGACGGCGTCGTCGGCGACATGAACGAGAAGCTCTACACCACCCCCGAGGACGCACTGCGCACTGCCGAGGTGCTCGGCACCGGAGAAAGGGGCCGTTACCTGCTCGCCGCGACGTTCGGCAACGTGCACGGCGTCTACAAGCCGGGCAATGTCAAGCTGCGCCCGGAGATCCTCCAGGAGATCCAGGACGCGGTCGCTGCGAAGGCTGGCAGGGACAAGCCGTTCGACCTGGTCTTCCACGGCGGCTCCGGCTCGGCGCTGGAGGAGATCCGCCAGGCGCTGTCGTACGGCGTGGTGAAGATGAACGTCGACACCGACGCCCAGTACGCGTTCACGCGCCCGATCGCCGCGCACATGTTCGCCAACTACGACGGCGTGCTGAAGATCGACGGCGAGGTCGGCAACAAGAAGGCCTATGATCCGCGTAGCTACCTCAAGGCGGGCGAGGTCAGCATGGCCACGCGGGTGACGCAGGCATGTGAGGCGCTGCAATCGGCAGGCACGTCCCAGCCCAGCTAGCCGGACTCACCCCACCAGCGCGAAGTCCTCCTGCATGCCGGGACTTGCCTTGTGCTGCGGTGTGCCGCGCAAGGCCACGAACGCGGCCACGCCACCAGCGGCGACCAGCACGGCGGCGACCAGCAGACCGCTGCGGTAGCCGGACAGGAACGCGTCGACTGGTGCGTGACCGGCTCGGATCGAGACGCTCTGCCGGGCAGTCAAGATCGCGCCGATGACGGTGATTCCCAGCAATCCGGCCATCTCGCGTGAGGCGTTGAAGATGCCGGAGGCCACGCCGGCCTCCTCGGTCGGCATCGCATCGAGGACCATCGCAGTGAGCGGGACGGACAACCCGCCACCGATGCCGATCACCGCGAAACTCGGCATCAGCGAGAGGAACGACGCGTCGCGCCCGAGCAGGCTGACCGACGCGATGCCGGCCGCCATGAGCAGCATCGCACCGCCGACCGCGCGGTGCGCGCCGATCCTGCGGGCCACGCGCTCAGACACCACGGCCCCCGTCGCCATCAACAGCGCCATCGGCACGAATGCCGCACCGGCCTTGGTCGGGGAGAAGTTCAGGACGTTCTGCAGGTAGAGCGAGGTGAAGAAGTAGATGCCGAACAGCCCGAAGCCCCACATGACGATGGCGACGACCCCGCCCGAGAAGACCCGCTCGGCGAACAACGCGACGTCGACCATCGGCTCGTCGGCGCGCAGTTCCAGGACGACGAACGCGATGCCGAGCGCGGCGCTGACCGCGAAACTGCCGAGGATCAGCGCGGAGGTCCAGCCATTGTCGTGGCCCTCGATGAGTGCGTACGTCAGGGCGAACAGTGCGAGCGCCGAGCTCGCCAGCCCCGGCAGGTCGACGCGGCGCCGCCTCGCCGCCGCCGACTCTGGCGCGATGGCCCAGAACCCAAGCGCCATGGTGCCCAGACCGACCGGCACGTTGATGAAGAAGATCCAGCCCCACGCGAAGTTCTCGCTTATGAGCCCGCCCAGCAGGGGGCCGACGGCGAGGGCGAGCGCGCCGACCGCGCTCCAGATACCGACCGCGGCCGTCCGCTCGCGCGGCTGCGGGTAGGCCGCCGAGATGATCGCCAGGGTGGTGGGCGTGACCAGTGCAGCGCCCAGCCCCTGGACCGCGCGGCTCGCGACGAGGACGTCCGCGCTGCCGGCCAGGCCGGCGGCGAGGGAGGCCGCGGTGAACACGCCGAGCCCGGCCAGGAAGAGCCGGCGCCGCCCGTACAGGTCACCGAGCCGCCCACCGGCGAGCAGCAGGCTCGCGAACACCAGGATGTAGCCACTCACCACCCACTCCAGCCCCGCCGTGGACAGGTGCAAGTCGCGTTGGATCGCGGGGATCGCGACGTTGATGATGTTGTTATCGAGGTAGGTCATGAACGTCGCGAGCGACACCGCCAGCAGTGCCCATCGCCGAGAAATTGTTCGCATGAGAGATCTCCTATACGTCGTACATGTACTTCGTATAGTGCGCTGTACGGTGTATAGTTGTCAACTGTGATTGCGCCATCAGTTCCCCGGGCCGAGCTGAGCCGGGACGCGTTCGTCGACCGGGCGCTGGCGATCGCCGACACCGAGGGGATCGCGGCGGTCACCGTCCGGCGGATCGCCCAGGAGTTCGGCGTGACACCGATGGCCCTGTACTGGCACATCCGCAGCAAGGAAGAGCTACTCGACGCCATGGGGGACCGTTTCTTCGCCGGCCTGGAGCCGCTCCCGGTCGGCGATGACTGGGTCGAGCAACTGCGCGCAGCCGTGGCCGCCCTGGTCGCGTCGCTGCGCCGCCACCCCGGAGCAGCCCACCTCGCTGCGCCGCGGGTCATGTACTGCGACGCCGGGCGCGACCTCGCCGAGCAGACCCTGGCGACGCTGCGAGCCGCGGGGTTCAGCGTTGCCCAGGCGGCCGACGTCGCCCGTCACGCCATGCAGACCGCGGTCATGCTCGTCACCAACGAAGCCGGTGCCGAGCCGCACGTCGCAGCCGAGATGCGCCAGGCGTTGTTGGATACCAAGCGCAGCGCGCTCAAGGCGCTGTCCGCCGATCGGTACCCGCACCTCATCGAGGCCGCGGACGCAATGACCGACTGCGAGGACGTCGACGGCTACTACGACTTCGGCGTCGACATGTTCGTCGCCGGCGCCCGGGCGACGCTGGGTCCCACGGCCTGACCGCACCCGCCACCCGCCGCCACCGCGACCCGCCGCCACCGCCACCGCCCCGCCGCGCCGCCGCTGCGGCACAATCACGACCATGACCCACTTCGGCAACCTGCTCGC
>QHCC01000112.1:0-4564 GCA_003243915.1 Pseudonocardiales bacterium
AAGATGGCGATGCAGCGGCTGCGGGAGGCCGCCGAGAAGGCGAAGATCGAGCTCTCGTCGAACCAGCAGACCTCGATCAACCTGCCCTACATCACCCAGGACGCCGAGAAGAATCCGCTGTTCCTCGACGAGGCGTTGTCGCGGGCGGAGTTCCAGAAGATCACCGGCGACCTGCTCGAGCGCACCCGGGCGCCGTTCCAGAACGTGATCAAGGATGCCGGCGTCAAGCTGAGCGAGATCGAGCACGTCGTGCTCGTCGGCGGATCGACGCGCATGCCCGCGGTCACCGAACTGGTGAAGGAGCTGACCGGGGGCAAGGAGCCCAACAAGGGCGTCAACCCTGACGAGGTCGTCGCCGTCGGCGCCGCGCTGCAGGCCGGCGTGCTCAAGGGCGAGGTCAAGGACGTGCTGCTNNNCTGCTCGACGTCACCCCGCTGAGCCTGGGTATCGAGACCAAGGGCGGCATCATGACGCGCCTGATCGAGCGCAACACGACGATCCCGACGAAGCGTTCGGAGATCTTCACGACTGCCGACGACAACCAGTCCAGCGTGCAGATCCAGGTGTATCAGGGTGAGCGCGACATCGCGGCCTACAACAAGAAGCTCGGCATGTTCGAGCTGACCGGCCTGCCGCCGGCGCCGCGCGGGATGCCGCAGATCGAGGTCACCTTNNACGCCAACGGCATCGTGCACGTCTCGGCCAAGGACCTGGCCACCAGCAAGGAACAGGGCATGACGATCACCGGCGGCTCGGGGCTGAGCAAGGACGAGATCGACCGGATGATGAAGGACGCCGAAGCGCACGCGGAGGAGGACAAGAAGCGCCGCGACGAGGCCGAGATCCGCAACTCCGCCGAGGGCCAGCAGTTCGCCACCGAGAAGTTCCTCGGCGAGAGCGGTGACAAGCTGCCGGCGGACAAGAAGGCGGAGCTGGAGACCGCGCTCGAGGAGCTCAAGAAGGCACTCGAAGGCAACGACTACGAGGCGATCAAGGCCGCCCAGGAGAAGGTGTCGGCGGTGGCCTCCGAGGCCGGTGGCGCCATGTACGCGGCGGCCTCGGCCGAGCAGGGTGCTGACGGCGCCGGCGCGGGCGAT
This sequence comes from Pseudonocardiales bacterium, assembly GCA_003243915.1. Taxonomy (GTDB): domain Bacteria; phylum Actinomycetota; class Actinomycetes; order Mycobacteriales; family Jatrophihabitantaceae; genus QHCC01. The sequence goes on from QHCC01000112.1 coordinate 1,098, forward strand.
GCCGCAGGTGGGGATGCCGGACCGGCTGACGACGGCGTCGTCGATGCCGAGGTCGTGGACGAGGGCGACGACGGCAGCAAGCCGGGTGAGGACACCAAGTGAACGATCGTCCACCGCCCTCGATGGGCTCGGACGAGCCGGACCGGGTCGTGATACGCGACAAGCGCAGAATCGACCCGGTCACCGGCGAAGTCCGGGCCGCCCCGGACGGGGTTGCCGCGGCCGCCGGCGCCCCCGCCGGCCCCGAGGTTGCCGTACCGGACGCGGTGGCCGACCTGCAGGCCGCAGTGGCCGAACGCACCGCCGACCTGCAGCGCGTCCAGGCCGAGTACGCCAACTACCGCAAGCGGGCCGACCGCGACCGGCTCGCTGCGGGCGACGTCGCGATCAGCCGGGTGCTGGCCGAACTGCTGCCCGTGCTCGACGACATCGACCGGGCCCGCACGCACGACGACCTCACCGGCGCACTGAAGGCGGTGGCCGACCATCTGGAAGGCATCTTCGCCAAGCTGGGGCTGCACGCGTTCGGCGAGGTGGGTGACCCCTTCGACCCGGCGATCCACGAAGCCGTGCTGCACGCCGAGTCCGACGACGTCACCGAGCCCACCTGCACGATCGTGATGCGTCGCGGCTACCAACACGGCGAGCGCCTGCTCCGCCCCGCCATGGTCGGAGTAAGCGAACCCCCGACCACCCCCGACCCCACCACAGCAACAGCTCCGGCCACATCGCCCACCGGCGACGACCCGACCGAGCAACCGGCCGAGGTGAAGCCGGAAGGCGACCCCGGCCACGAAGCGCAAGGCGACCCCGAAGCGCAAGACGAGTAAGTGGTCGGACCGACTCCCAGAGGCCGGGTTTCGAGTCCGGCACAACAACGCGAACGAGGAGGTGACGCCAGCCGATGAGTACGAAGGACTACATAGAGAAGGACTACTACAAGGCGCTCGGCGTCACCAAGGACGCCAAAGCGGGCGACATCAAGAAGGCCTACCGCAAGCTGGCGCGCGAACTGCACCCGGACAAGAACCCGGGCGACGCGAAGGCCGAGGCTCAATTCAAGGAGATCTCCGAGGCCTACGACGTGCTCTCCGATGACACCAAGCGCAAGGAGTACGACGAGGCGCGCTCGCTGTTCGGCAGCGGCGGCATGGGCGGCGCCTTCGGGCGGGCCAACAGCGCGGGCAGTTACCCCGGCGGCGCGTCGACGTTCGACATGTCCGACATCTTCGGTACGGGCGGCGGCACGACCGACTTCAGTGACCTGCTCGGCGGGTTGTTCACCAATACCTCCGGCGCGGGTACCAGGCCCCGAGGCGGTCCTACCCGGGGTCAGGACGTCACCGCCCAGGTCAGCCTCAGCTTCGACGAAGCTGTCCGCGGGGCGACCCTGCCGCTGGAGCTGTCCGGCCCGGGCGCGTGCAAGACCTGCCGCGGCAGCGGGGCCCGGCCGGGCACGGCCCCCCATCGCTGCCCGACGTGTGCAGGCAGCGGATTCATCAGCAGCAACCAGGGCGCGTTCGGCTTCAGCGAGCCGTGCCGCGACTGCCTCGGCACCGGGCAGATCGTCGACGACCCGTGTCCGGAATGCGGTGGCAGTGGCGTCACTACCCAGACCCGAACGATCACGGTGCGGGTGCCCTCGGGCGTACGCGACGGTGCGAAGCTGCGCATCGCGGCAAAAGGCACGCCCGGCACCCGTGGCGGGCCGCCCGGCGATCTGTTCGTCACGGTGCGGGTCGGCGCCCACGAGCTGTTCGGGCGCTCCGGCGACGACCTGACCCTCACCTTGCCGATCACGTTCGCGGAGGCGTCGCTCGGGACGACCGTGCGGGTGCCGACGCTGGACGGCTCGGTCGCCGTGAGGATCGCGCCAGGCACCCCGTCGGGCCGCACGCTGCGGGTGCGCGGGCGCGGCGTGGCGAAGAAGAACACCGCGGGAGACCTGCTCGTCACGGTCGAGGTCGCGGTGCCGCAGAAGCTGACCGCTCCCGCGCGCGAGGCGCTGGAGCAGTACGCGGCGGCACAGCCCGACGACCCGCGCCCGAGCATCACGGCCGCGCTGGCCGGCGCGGCGCGGCACCGGTCGAAGGAGCACGGCCATGACTGATCCGATCCTCGGCCGAGGTGCGGTGCCCGAGGACGCACCGGTCTTCGTCATCTCGGTCGCCGCGCAGCTGGCCGGAATGCATGCCCAGACCCTGCGCCAGTACGACCGGCTGGGCCTCGTCACGCCGGGGCGAACCGGAGGCGGTGGCCGTCGCTACTCGGCGCGCGACGTCGCGCTGCTGCGCGAGGTGCAGCGGCTCAGTCAGGACGAAGGCGTCAACCTGGCAGGCATCAAGCGGATCATCGACCTCGAGACCCATGTCGACGCGCTACGCGCTCGCCTGGCCGAGCTCGCCGCCGAGCTCGAGCGGGCGCACACCGAGCTGGCTCGGCGCCGTGGCGCGTCCACCGCGCTCGTGGTGTGGAAGCCGCAGCGGCGCCGATGACCTGCCAGTCTTGGCCACCCGGCCGGCGACCCCGTGCAATGCCCTGCAGCGTGGCCACGTAGAGACGCGAGGACGAGCTCCATGGATCTGACTACCCGCAGCCAGCAGGCCGTGTCCGTAGCCGTGAAGATGGCGGCCGAGCGCGGCAACCCCACCGTCGAGCCGGCGCATCTGTCGATCGCCCTGCTCGATGACACCGAGGGGCTGACCCGCCCGCTACTGCAGGCAGTGGGAGCCGACCCGCTCGCCGTGCGCGCCGAGATGCAGCGCCTCGTCGACAAGCTGCCCGCCGCCAGCGGATCGTCGGTGGCCGCGCCGCAGACCTCGCGTGGCCTGCTCACCGTGCTCAGCGCCGCCGAGCGAGATGCCCGTGGCCGCTCCGACGAGTATGTCTCCACCGAGCACCTGTTGATCGCGCTCGCCCAGCAGGGCGGCGAGGTTGCCGACGTGTTCACCCGGCGCGGCCTCACCGCCGCCGCGCTGGCCGATGCGCTGCAGTCGGTTCGCGGTTCGGCACGGGTCACCAGCGCAGATCCCGAAGGCACGTTCCGGGCACTGGAGAAGTACGCGGTCGACCTCACTGCTGCGGCCCGCGAGGGCAAGATCGACCCGGTGATCGGCCGGGACGCCGAGATCCGCCGCGTCGTGCAGGTGCTGTCGCGGCGCACCAAGAACAACCCCGTGCTGATCGGCGAGCCCGGGGTGGGAAAGACCGCCGTCGTCGAGGGTCTCGCGCAGCGCATCGTCGCGGGCGACGTGCCGGAGTCGCTGCGCGGCAAGCGGTTGATGTCGCTGGACCTCGGCGCGATGGTGGCCGGTGCGAAGTACCGCGGCGAGTTCGAGGAGCGGCTCAAGGCCGTCCTGAACGAGATCAAGGACTCCGGCGGGCAGGTTGTGACGTTCATCGACGAGCTGCACACCGTCGTCGGCGCGGGAGCCACCGGAGACAGCGCCATGGACGCGGGCAACATG
>QHCC01000112.1:4588-4770 GCA_003243915.1 Pseudonocardiales bacterium
CCGATGCTCGCGCGCGGCGAGCTGCGCATGGTCGGCGCCACGACCCTGGACGAGTACCGCCAGCACATCGAGAAGGACCCGGCGCTGGAGCGTCGCTTCCAGCAGGTGCTGGTCGGCGAGCCGTCCGTCGAGGACACCATCGGCATCCTGCGCGGGCTCAAGGGCCGCTACGAGGCGCACCA
>QHCC01000113.1:0-5161 GCA_003243915.1 Pseudonocardiales bacterium
CGCTGTTCGCGTTCATCCTCGTCGCCGTGGGCGTCCTGGTGCTGCGCCGCACCCGCCCGGACCTGAAGCGGGCCTTCCGGTGCCCCGGTGTGCCGGTCGTGCCGATTCTGGCGATCCTGGCCTCGTTCTACCTGATGCTGAACCTGCCCTCAGCGACCTGGCTGCGGTTCTTCGGCTGGATGCTCGTCGGCTTCATCGTCTATTTCGGCTACGGCGCCAGCCACAGCCGGCTCACCACCGACCCGAACTACTCCCGGGCCGCCGACGACAAGGCGGCCGACGGCCGCGCGGAGCGCTGAGGGTCAGCCGAGCAGCTCGTCCGCAAAGCACCAGCGCCAGGCCTCGCCGGGTTCGAAGCTGCGCATCACGGGGTGGCCGGTCTCGGCGAAGTGCGCGGCCGCATGCTTGCCCGCCGACGAGTCGCAACACCCCACGTGCCCGCAGGTCAGGCACAGCCGCAAGTGCACCCACCGCGTGCCGTCGCGCAGGCACTCCTCACATCCGTTGGGGGTGCGCGCGGTTACGACGCGCGGGGCGTTGCGCAGGTGCTCGCAGTCCCCGGCGCGTTGGCGCGAGGTGACGAGCTCATCGTCGAGGCGGGCGGCGGCGTCCTCGATCCGGTCGAGCATCGCTTCCTCCATATCGATCGCGGTCAGTGCCGCGCGTAGGACCTCGTCGTCGTACACGCCCCTGTCGCGTGCCGCGAGGATCGAACCGCGCTCGGCCGAGAGCATCATCATCCGCAGCCGGTAGTACGTCGCGGCCGGCGGCTCCAGCTCGGACTGGGCGCGGCCGAGGTGCTCCCACGACTGGTTGCTGCGGCGCATCCCGCGCTCGCGCAGCTGCTCGATCACCTCGGCCGGATCATTGTCGGAGCGGACCTCGTCGAGCACCGCCAGGCCTGCGCGCGCGGCGTCGGTGACGAGCGACGCGGCCTGCAACGCGTCCTCGGCCACGTCCGGCCCGCGCAGGTGCAGCCGCCGCACCAGCCAGGGCAGCGTCAGACCTTGCAGCAGCAGCGTCCCGGCCACGACAGTGAAGGCCGCCAGCCCGATCACATTGCGACCCGGGGTGTCCGAAGGGAGCAGGAACACCGCCGCGAGCGTGACGACGCCACGCATCCCGGCCCAGGCCACCACCGCGGAGACTGCCCACGACCAGCCCGGCTGGCGTAGCAGCCGGAAGACTCCTGCCGCCCCGAACACCCAGACGATGCGGGCCAGGATCGTGACAGCGAGGACGATTGCACAGGCCGGTATGACCTGGTTCCACGGCACCTGGTCGTCGCCGACCCCGTCGATCAGCGGACGGATCTGCAGGCCGATCAGCAGGAACACGACGTTCTCGAGCAGGAACTGCACCGTTCGCCAGTTGATGTTCTCGGCGATCCGCGATCCGGCCGATTGCAGGACGGGCGCGTTGTGCCCGAGCGCCAAGCCGGTGACGACCACAGCGAGCACGCCCGAGCCGTGGATCTGCTGGGCAGGCAAAAAGGCCACATACGGCGCCGCGAAGGACAGGGTCGTGTCGAGCACGGGATCGTTGATGTACCTGCGAATCTGCGCCAGGAAGAGCGCCGCGACCATGCCGACGAGCAATCCGCCGCCGGCAGCCCGGACGAACTCCCAGCCGATGCTCCAGACGGACACCGATGAGTGGGCCGTCAGAGCGGCGATCGCGGTGTTGAGGGCGACGAGTGCCGTAGCGTCGTTCACCAGGCTCTCGCCCTCGAGCACCGAGACGATGCGGCGGGGCATGCCCACCCGGCGGGCCACAGTCGTGGCGGCGACGGCGTCCGGCGGCGCGACGACGGCGCCGAGCGCGAAGGCAGCCGCCAAGGAGACGCCCGGCACGACCCACCACGCGACCAGCCCGATGGCTACCGTCGAGAACGCCACCAAGCCGACCGACAGCAACAGAATCGGTCGCCGGTTGGCCCGGAAGTCCACCAGCGACGTGCGGATCGCGGCGGCGTAGAGCAGCGGCGGCAGGAATCCGATCAGCACCAAGTCGGGTGTCAGCACGATCTCGAGGACGTTCGGGATGAACGAGATCGCCACCCCCACCACGACCAGGACCAGTGGTTCGGACCAGCCCAGGCGCCGGGCTGCGGCGGCGGTGAAGCCGACGATGGCGACTAGGCCGAGGATGTCCAGCGCGGGGTGCACCGATTCATTCTGCCGGTCTGGAGTTGAGCCGGTTACCAACGCTGACTCAAGCTGGGCATGGTGCTGGTGGACCGACGCCGTTCCCGTCGGCAGAGACTTCGCGGGCTGACGCCGTCGCTGACTGTCTGCCGTGCCTCTTACCGCGGTGCTCGCTTGGCGGCCCATCTCGGCCTGTGGACAAACGGTCCATATCGCTGCGGATGTGCCACAATTTCCACCATGCAATTCCGGCATTCCCGGCGCGCTGTTGCGCTGGGGATGTTGTGCGTCGCCGTGGGTTTGGCCGCCTGCGATGGGTCATCGACGGCCGCGCACCCGCTCACCCCGGCGTCGACGTTTTCCGACACCCGCGGCACCGGCTCGCCCGCGCCCAGCACGCCAACCATCGCAACCACCGGCCCGAACGTGCACCCCGGAGAGAAGCCCCCCGTCCTGCCACCCGCCCTCGTGGTCAATCTGCCGGTGGGGGCGGATGCGTTCGCCAGGTACTGGATTCAGGCGTTGGACTGGGGTTATGCGACGACGGACTCGACCCTCGCGAAGTCACTCTTCGCGCCGTCGTGCACGGGCTGTGCCAGGTTCCTCCGAAACTTCATCGACTTGATCCGGCAGCAACACCAGCACTATCGCGGCGGCCGAATTGCAGTTACCGGCACCGAGCTCATGCCCACTGACCACCACGCCGGTTCGACGGAAATCGTCGACGTGACGGTTCAGCAGGGGGGGTTGAAGGTCATCAGTGCGTCTGGCGCCGTCATCGAATCGGCACCACAAATCGAGAACGATGTGTTCCGAACGTGGCTTCGGTGGGATGGCCATAGCTGGGTTGTCGTGGATTGGAAGCGGGTGGTTGTCAAGTGAACGCGGCAGCAACGCGTTGCGTCCTGCTCGGCGGCTTGATGCTTGCGGCCTCACCCAGCGTTGCATCCGCTGAACCGCCGTCGTCACCCTGCAGTCATTCGCACAAACTCAGCGGATGCAACGGTTCACGAGAGGTGATCATCGGCGGGCAGGTGAAGGGGTCCGTGCCTAGGCCGGGTGACGCTGGGGCGGTGGTGGTCGATCCGCCGGGGACCAAGCGGCTGGTCGAGTGTGGGGCCGGGACTTTGGCGCAGTTGGTGGCGTTGGGCGTTCCTTCTGCGTCCCTGGATGCGGCTGGTTGTCCGATGTGGACCACGGGGTGTCAGAGCGCTGGGCTGGTGCCGGATCCGCGTCTGATCGCGACGGTGCGGGTGGTCAAGCAAGCTGACGGGACGTGGTCCTACAACGGCGGGGTATGCCAGCTTCCTGCCAGACCGCAGGTCACGGCGGCGGTGGTGCGCGAGCAGGTCGCCCGGCTCGTGCCCAGTGCGGCGATCGGCTTGGCTCCGCAGCAGCAAACGCTGGTGAACATCCAGACGATCATGTGGGTGAATGCGCCGGGGCAGCGCGCGCTGGCGCCGCTGACGATTTTGGGTCGCCGCGTCATCGTCACGCTGCGCATCGACCGCGTCGACTGGGACTTCGGCGACGGGCAGACGGATACCGCGACCACGCCCGGCAAGCCCTACGACGCGAAGAACGACCCCTGCAAGGCCGTCGATTGCCCCGACTACTACGGGCACACCTACGTCGACCCCGGAGCGATGACCGTAACCGCGACGGCGAGCTGGGTGGCATCGTTCACCGTGGACGGCGCTCGGCCGCAGACGATCCCCGGGACGGTCTTCGGGCCGTCAGCGCGCACCGCGCTACAGGTCAGACAGGCCCGCGGCGTGCTGGTGCCCGACCCGACCCGCAGCTGAGCCGCCCAGTCTCAGAGAGCATCAGCCGGTGACGCCGCTGACGCCGCTGACGTCGCTGACGTGGTGGACGAGATCGTGAACGAAATACCGGCTGAGCGAGTCGACGGTGAAGATCGATCCGTTGGAACGCCGGCCGGAACGGGTCCACTGGGCATCCTGGACCGCGGCGAACGCCGACGCGATCCGTTCGCCCGCGACCGTGAGTTGCTGGGCGACGGTGTCTGGCTGCTGCGCCCAGTAGCGGTCCTCGAGGGCGCTCACGTCCTGGTCCCAGTTGGAGAAGAGCGGATCGTCCTCGGTGAGCATCAGCTGCAGGCGTGCGTCGAATACTCGACACACGTCACGGACGTGGCACCCGTACTCCAGTGGCGACCACACCTCGGGCGCCGGGCGGGCTTTGGCGTCAGGGCGCGCCAGCACCGCCGCGAACGATGCGACGGCGCCCCGAGTGAGGCCGGGCACGTCGGCAGGGCCGATGGCCGCGGAGTCGAACCCGCACTCCGGGCACGGCTCCTGGAGCACCCACGTCCAGTCCTTCTCATCGGGCGTCGGCGGCAGCGGTTCGGCGGTCACCCGCCGACCGTAGCCGAACGGGCTACAGCGGCCGGAGCAGGTCGTCGGCGTCGACGATGGTGTAGGCGTAACCCTGCTCGGCCAGGAAACGCTGCCGGTGCGCGGCGTACTCCGCATCGAGGGTGTCGCGCGCGACGACCGTGTAGAAGTGCGCCTGCCTGCCGTCGTGCTTGGGCCGCAACACCCGCCCGAGCCGCTGCGCCTCCTCCTGACGGGAGCCGAACGTCCCCGAGATCTGCACCGCGACCGCCGCTTCGGGCAGGTCGACGGAGAAGTTCGCGACCTTACTGACCACGAGCACCCGCTGCTCGCCGCGGCGGAACTCGTCGTAGAGGCGTTCGCGCTCGCTGTTCGTCGTCGAGCCCTGGATGATCGGCGCGCCGTCGAGCTCGGCGGAGATGTCATCGAGCTGGTCGAGGTAGGCCCCGATCACGAGTACCTGGTCGTCGGGGTGCTGCTCGACGATGGTGCGGATGACGGGCAGCTTGGTGCGCGCGGTGGCGGCCAGCTTGTAACGGTCCTCCGGCTCGGCGGTGGCGTAGGCCATCCGCTCGGCGTCGGTGAGCGTGACCCGCACCTCGGTGCAGTCCGCCGGTGCGATCCAGCCCTGGTTCTCGATGTCCTTCCACGGCGCGT
>QHCC01000113.1:5216-71343 GCA_003243915.1 Pseudonocardiales bacterium
GGCAGCAGGTGCACCTCGTCGTAGATGATCAGGCCCCAGTCGCGCGAGTCGAACAGCTCCAGGTGGCGGTACTCGCCCTTCCGGCGCGTCGTCATGATCTGGTAAGTGGCGATGGTGACCGGGCGGATCTCCTTACGCTCGCCGCTGTACTCGCCGATCTCCTCCTCGGTCAGGCTGGTGCGCGCCATCAGTTCGCGCTTCCACTGCCGCCCGGCGACGGTGTTGGTGACCAGGATGAGGGTGGTGGCCTTGGCCTGGGCCATGGCCGCCGCACCGACGAGCGTCTTGCCCGCCCCGCATGGCAGCACCACGACACCGGAGCCGCCCGCCCAGAACATGTCGACGGCCTGCTGCTGGTAGGTCCGCATCTCCCAGTTGTCCAGCTTGAGCTCGATAGGGTGCGCCTCGCCGTCGACGTAGCCTGCGAGGTCCTCGGCAGGCCAGCCGACCTTGAGCAGGGCCTGCTTGAGCCGGCCCCGTTCGGACGGGTGCACGAGCACGATGTCGTCCTCGACACGATCCCCCAGCATCGGCGCGATCTTCTTCTGCCGCAGGATCTCCTCGAGTACTGCGCGGTCGAGGCTGACCAGCACCAGGCCGTGCACTGGGTGCTTGACCAGCTGCAGGCGGCCGTAGCGATCCATGGTGTCGGCCACGTCGACGAGCAGGGCATGCGGCACTGCGTAGCGGCTGAAGCGCACCAGCGCGTCGACGACCTGCTCGGCGTCGTGCCCCGCGGCCCGGGCATTCCACAGCCCCAGCGGCGTCAACCGGTAGGTGTGCACGTGTTCAGGGCTGCGCTCCAGCTCGGCGAACGGCGCGATCGCGGCGCGCGCCTGCGCCGACTGCGGGTGCTCGACTTCGAGCAGCAGCGTCTTGTCGGACTGGACGATCAACGGTCCGTCGGTCACGTGTCTCCCGGGGTCTGTGAGGTGTAACGAGCCATTGTCGCAAACTGCGCAGCGCGCGCACCTGTTCCGCGTGTCCGATTGGCCCGGATGGCAACTTGTTCCCTCCCTTTCACCGCGACGCACCCGACCCGACTTTGTAGCCTCATCGGCGTGGCGACCCCCGAGGGTTCCGATGGGGGCAGCGCGCGCCGGGCCCCGGCGGGTTACCTCGTGGCCGAGACCGTGGCGTTCCTGTCCGAGTTGACCCTGTTCGCCACGCTGGGTGTCGTGGGCTGGCGCCTGGGCTCCGGTGGGCTGATCAGTATCGCCGTGGCCACCCTGTGCCCGTCGCTCGGGGTGCTGATCTGGTCGGTGTGGCTGGCCCCTCGGGCGACGCACCGGCTGAGTGATCCGGGACGGTTGATCGCGCAGATCGCCGCGTTCGTCGGCGCCGCGGTCCTGTGTGCACTCAGCCGGCTCGTGGTGTGGGGCATCGTCTTGGCCGGCGTAGGCATCGCCGCGTTCGTCGCTGCCCGAGTATTCGACACCCCGCGGCCCAGCTAGGCCACGGGTCGGCTCGCCCAGCTTCCTGGGCGTCGCGGGTCATGGGTCGCTCCACGTGCAGGGGGTCGGCTCGATGTGGCGGCATTCAGGCCGGGTCGTCCTCGTCGTCGAAATCCACGTCGTCGACCACGGTGACCGCGGTGAGGCGATGCAGCGGGAACGACTGCAGGCGCTGCGTCGCCGACTCGTGCCCGCGCACGAAGCCGCCGGCGAGCGAGATCGGCAGGATCGTGTGCCGTGACGTGGTGCCGTCCGGATCGACGACGCCCAGCAGGACTCGTTGCCCGTCGCGGATGGCCTGTCGCAGCAGGGCCATCGTGGCGGCCGAGGTCACGCCGGGAACCTGTTGGGCGATCGGCGCGATGCGTCGGCTCAAGGTGGTGAGCGCTTCGCCGGAGCGGATCCGGCGCACGACTTCGGCCAGCTGCGCGCTGGACTCGCCCGCGGTACGGGGACGCAGCGCGCGCGGAACCGGCCGGGACGGGGCTCGCGGCGGGGCGGCTCCAAGTGTGATCACCTGGCCGTCGGGCGCCTCGGCGGCCGGTGCGTAGCCGGACTCGCGGAGCGCCTCCAGCACTCGGGTGACCGCAGCGGTGGCGATGGCAATGGTCGGTGCGATCCGCCGCAGCTGCAGCGATCCGACGTGGCGGTCGGCGAGGACGCGCGAGAGCAGTGCCTCGTCCTCGCAGCGCAGGTACGCGGCGGCGGCGCCCGCCCGCAGTACCCCGTGGCGCCGTGCGACGTCGTCGATGAGATAGCTCAGCGCTTGCGGCACCGGGGTGCGGGACCGCTCGGTGACCAGTGCGCTGACCTCAGCGCCGCTGCGCCCGGCGTCCAGTGCCCGCCGCACCGACGCTTCGGTGACGCGGTACACGCTCGCGCCGCCGGAGGACTCGAGGTCGGCGGCCAGTGCGAGTTCCGTGCCCAGCTCCGCAGTGGGAGGCCCCGGGACGACGATCGTCAGATCGGGTTGAACCAGGAAGTAATCCACCGGGACGGGCAGCGCATTGGCCAGCGCGTGTTCGGCCGCTGCTCGCGAGCCGGCCAGCAGCGTGCGGCTGTAGCCGGTCAGACCGCCGGCCGCGGTGACGCCAAGCAGATCGGCTTCGGCCAGGACGGCCTCGACCAGCGGACGCAGAGTTCCGGCACGGCGCGGCGAGGCCCAGCTCAGCCGGGCCAGGACCGCGGCGCGGGCGCTCGGCGCCGCCCCCGGGCTCAGTGTGGTGAGCACCTCGAGCACGCGCGCCCGCAGCGCGGGAACCGTGCCGCGTTCGGCGTCGGGCCCCAGGGCGCTGATCAGGCGGTCCCGGTCGTCACGCTGGCTCACCAGGCTGGGCTGGCGGGTCATGGCGAGCCACGCTGCAGCGAGACCGGTCCAGCGTTGCGCCGGGTCGCGGCGCCGCCAGATGTCGTAGTCCGCGGTGGGAAGGTAGACCGGCTCGGCCCCTCCGACCGGGCCGAGAAGCCCCGCGGCGTAGCCGGTCTCGGCGAGCAGGGCAGCTACCCGCTCCTCGACGCCGAGGTCGTTCGCCGTCCGGCGCAGCTCGCGGATGCCGACGCCACCGGCACGCAGGGCAACCGGTGGCCGGCTCGTCCACGCCTCACCGAGCGCCTCGACGAGCCGGACGGTGTCGAGAACCGCCGTGGTGCCCAGGCGGTCGAGGTCGGCGGGATCCCGTTCGACGGTGTCGATCACGGGCGGTGTCGGTCTGACCATGCCCAGCGCGGCGCCCCGCAGGGCGATACCGACCTCGCGCGGCAACTCGACCGTCTGCGCGTCGAGAGGAATCAGCAGTCCTCGCGAGATCAGCCGATGCGGTGGCGTCATATCTGGCCGCGCCGACGGCAGTTGTGCGTTACGGACCCCGCCGTTGGGCGGCCCGGCGCCGAGACGATCGAGCACCTCGCGTTCGGCGGGGTCGCTCTGCGCGATCAACTCGGCGAGCTGGTGCGGCGATCCGAGGACGGCAGCCACCGCGTCTCCGGCGCCCGGCTGTGCCGCCGGGGGCAGGCCCAGGGCCCTCAGCACCGGAGCAAGCTGGAGATCAGACACCCGGCGCAGCAGGGTGTGCGCCGGGCGGCCCAACCCGGCCGGATACGGGCCCACCGCCTCCGCGACGCCGGAGACGAGGCGCGGTGCGTCGGCGTCGCCCCACACAAGGCCGAGGGCGAGCAGTTCGTCCACGCCGCGGCTCAGGTCGGCGGCCGTGACGCTGTCGCCGAGCAGCCTGCCGGCCTCGGCGAGCGGCGCGACATCACCGACCGCGCACAGGACCAACGTTTCGAGGACGCGCAGGACGAAGGCGTCCAGTCCGTCGACGGCGCGCTGCGCCGAGGTGCGCACGCTGAGCCGGCCGGCCAGCATTGCCAGGTCGGCCGGAGCGGGCAGCGCGAGATCCGGACGCCGGCGCAGCAGGTCGGCGAGCTGGGCGTCGGTGCGCCCTCGCAGCCACTCGGTCAAGGTGGCCGGCCGGCGAGATCTGGTGGCCGCAGCGGGCGGGGCGGAGGGCGGCGGAGCGGTCGACATGGCTAGCGCGGATACGCCCCTAGCGGCCCTCGGCCAGATGGGGGCGGTCGGCCGGCGAGGGGTGGGTGTAGCGCAGGCGGTCCAGCGGAAGCGGGAATTCGATTTCGGGGCCGAAGGGCGACAGCGAGCCGGCCATGTCGGCGGCGAGTTCGGAGACGTGGACACCGATCCGAGCCGTCGAGGGGTCGCGGTACTGGTCGGGAAGTTCCGGCGCGGTGCTGGCCATGGTTGCCCTCTCGATGAGCAAGACGCGGACTATCTAGTTTGCCATGCCCATAGTCTGGATGCGTGCTCACGTCGCCCGCACGGCTGGATTCGGTCAACCTCGCCGAGGTGATGATCGAAAGCTGGAAGCGAAACGGCGGCCGGACGGGCATCGACAAGCGACCGGTCGAGGGCCCCGTCCGGACCGGGGCCGACGTGTTGGTCGGCGACACGATCTGCGACCGGGCCCACCACGGCGGCCCGGACCAGGCCGTCTACGCCTACGCCCGCGAGGACGCGGCCTGGTGGGGGCAGCGCCTGGGCCGCGACGTCGCACGCGGCGCGTTCGGCGAGAACTTCTCCACGTCCGGACTGGACGTGACGAATGCGGTGATCGGCGAGCGGTGGGCAATCGGGTCTGCGGTCTTCGAGGTGAGCTGCCCACGCATCCCGTGCCGCACGTTCGCCGGCTTCTGGGACGTGCCAGATCTGGTGAAGCAGTTCACCGCGGCGGGGCGCCCCGGGGCGTACCTGCGGATCTGGCGAGCCGGCGAGGTCGCTGCCGGTGAGCTGATCGTCATCGACCATCGCCCAGCGCACGGGGTCACGATCGCCGAGACGTTCCGGGCATTGACGGGTGACCGCTCGCTCGCGCCGCGGCTGCTTGCCGCGCCGCAGCTGCCGGCCGCGGCTCACGACAGCGCCCGCCGCTGGCTGGCCGCGGCGACATAGCAACAGGCGGGCCCGACCACCCGGCCGGTATAGCGGGTGTGAATTAGGGCCGGGGACCAGTAACCTGTAGGCAGAAGGCACCGCGAGCCTGCGGTGCCTTCATCGCGTCGGATCCGGCGCTCGACCAGTACCCGAGGAGTCCGCGGTGCCTACCGGCAAGGTGAAGTTCTTCAGTGCGGAAAAGGGCTTCGGCTTCCTGTCCTACGACGAGGGCGACGACGTGTTCGTGCACCGCGACGCCCTGCCCGACGGGATCACCGAGCTCAAGCCAGGTCAGCGTGTCGAGTTCGGTGTCGTGTCCGGCCGCAAGGGCAACCAGGCCATGCAGGTGCGCCTGCTCGACCCGGTCCCCTCGGTCGTGCGCGCCCAGCGCAAACCCGCCGAGGAGATGGCCCCGCTCGTCGAGGACCTGATCAAGCTGCTCGACAGCGTCTCCAATTCGCTGCGCCGCGGGCGATACCCGGACAAGGTCGAGGCCGGCAAGGTCGCCGGCCTGCTTCGCGCGTTCGCCGACAATCTCGACGCCTGACCTATTCCGCAGGGGCGTCTGATTTGCCCGCCTGGGGTAGGTGACCACTCGACGGAAGGGTCAGCGCAGGGTGGGGCTGCTGGGTGTGAGGCCGGCGGTGTGTGCGCGGTCGAGCAGCGCCGAGGCCGCGGCGTAACCCGCGTCGCCCAGGTCGCGGGTGAATTCGTTGACGTACAAAGCGATGTGCTGGCGCGTTACGTCCGGGGACATCTCATCGGCGTGCTCGGCGACGTAGGCCGCGGATGCCGACGGGTTGGCCCACGCGTACTCCACCGAGGCCCGCGCGGCGCTGGTGATGGCGGCGACGTCGAGGTCACGCCGGGCCAGAATCGCTCCGAGCGGGATCGGCAACCCGGTGTCCGCTTCCCACCACTCGCCCAGGTCGGCCAGCGCTGTCAACCCGTAGCTGGGGTAGGTGAAGCGTGCCTCGTGGATCACCAGGCCGGCGTCGTAGCTGCCATCGCGCACCGCGGGCATGATCGAGGCGAACGGCACGACGTCGATGCGGGCCGGGCGCTGGCCGGCCGCCCATAGTCGCATCAGCAGGTAGGCCGTGGAGCGCTCGCTGGGGACGGCGACGCTGCGGCCGTCCAGGTCGGGCAGCGTCTCGCGGGTGACGACCAGCGGGCCGCAGCCCCGACCGACGGCGCCACCGCTGGGCAGCAACGCGTAGCGCCCGAGCAGCCAGGGCAGCGCACCGTAGGACACCTTCACCACGTCGAAGTCGCCGCGCTGCGCCGCGGTGTTCGTGACGTCGATGTCGGCGAAGCTCACCTCGACCGGCGCAGCGCCGTCGATCAGCCCGTGCGCCCAGGCGTGGAAAACGAACGTGTCGTTGGGGCAGGGGGAGATCGCAAGCCTCACCGGACCTCCAGCGGTGCGCAGGCGATCGCGGCGAGCGCACGGCCGAGTGCGGCCAGCGCGTCCGGTATGCGCCAGGCATCGCGGTCGCGCGGCCCGACCGGGTTGCTGATCGCGCGTAGCTCGGCGAACGCCACGCCGTGCAGCGTCGCAGCTGCCGCGACGCCTGCGCCCTCCATGCCCTCGGCCACCGCGTCGGGGAACCGGCCGCGCAGCTCGTGGGCAGTGGCCGCCGTTCCGGTGATGGTCGCGACGGTCAGGATCGTGCCCAGCCGCCCGCCCGTGCGATCGACGAGTTCGATGGCCAGCTGCGGTGCGACCTCGTAGCGCTCCGTGCCGAATCCGAGCTCCGAGGACGGGGCGAAGCCCGTCTCGGTCTCGGCGCCGAGGTCTGCGAACGTGATCGTCGAAGCGACTGCGATCGCACCGACCCCGACGGGTTCGAAGCCGCCGCCGATGCCTGCGGCGATGACGAGTCCGTAGTCGCCGCTGGCGAGTGCCGCCGAGGCAGCTGCCGCCGCTGCGGCGGGCCCGACCCCGCCTGCCAGCACCGCAATCCCCCCGGCTTGCGCAACCGGCTGGGGTCCCTGGACGCACGAGGTCGCCGGGCCGGGGAGCGCGGCCAGAATCGCGGCGCGCTCGGCGTCGACTGCGGTGACGACTAGCACTCTCACGGCTCGGACACTAAGCCCCCTCAGGAGTACGGGGATCGCGCTGGCCCACGCCACCGGGACGAACCTGCCACTCCTTCGTCGAGGCGCTGCGCGTGATCACCCGGTACCGCAGCACGACCACGGCTGCGACCGCCGACACGATCACGCCCGCGACCCAGAAGCCGACTGCTCCGCCATGAGTGGACGGCAGCACCACGCCGATTCCCGCGCCGACCACCCACGCGAGCTGCAAGAACGTCTCCGACCGGGCAAACGCGCTGGAGCGCAGCGTCTCGACGACGTCACGCTGGATGAGAGCATCCAGAGCGATCTTGGACAGCGCGTTGGCCATGGCGCTGATGAGCATGCCGGCAACCGCGAGCGTGATGTTGAACAGCAGGGCGACGAGCAGACAGCTGACGCCGGCCACACCGACGGAGGCGATGATGACGATGTCGGGCCGGTGCAGCTTCAGCTTCGTGCCGATGGCGGTGCCCAGGAAGTTGCCGGCACCGGCCGCGCCGACTATCGCGCCCAGCTCGAGGGCCGCTTGCACGCCGTGCGCAGTCGTCTCGACATAGAACGCCAGAAAGATCGTCAGCAGGCCGGACAGGAATCGCAGCACCGACTCGCCCTGCAGCGCGATGACCATGTGCTCGGCGAAACCCCGCTTGGCCCAGCTCTGCAGCCGCGCCAGCGGCGGAACCGGCCGCTGTCCGGCCGGCCGGGGCGGTTCCTGCGGGTGGCGCGGCGCGTCGACGGACGAGTCGACCTGCGGCGGCAGCCGGAAGGCGAAGAATGCGCAGACCCCGAACGCGATTGCGGTAAGGATCAGGCCCAGGCTGTAGGAGCCGCTGAGCTTGATGACGACGCCGACGAAGCCGCCCGCGACGAGTGTCGAGCCCAGGCCGAAGATCGACAGACGGGCGTTGGCCTCGGTGAGGCTCATCCCTGGCGGCACCAGCCGAGGGGTGGCCGCGGCCCGCACCACTCCGTACGCCTTCGACAGGACCAACGAGCCGAGCGCACACGGGTAGAGGACGAACAAGTCGGTCGGATGGCTGGCCATGATCAAGGCCAGCACTGCTCTGCCGATCGCCGTGCCCGCCATCGTCCAGCGCCGCCCGTGCTGGAGCCGGTCGAGGGCGGGACCGATGACCGGCGCCACGACGGCGAAGGGTGCCATGGTAATCAGCAGGTAGAGCAGGATGTTGCCCCGCTGGGCATGGGTGGATGCGCCGAAGAAGACGGTGCCCGCCAGGGCGACGGTGATCATCGCGTCGGTGCCGTAGCTGAGCACCTGGTTCCAGATCAGTGGCGTCAACCCGGACTCGCTGGCGCCGTCGGCCTTGCTCGCGCTGATGACCTTGCGCGTGACGACGCGGGCGGCGCGGTTCGTCTGGGAGACGGCGGCGCGCGTCATGGCGACAGCGGGGCTGGCCGGGGCCTTCTGGGGTTGCTTCAGGTCGGGCTGGATGTGGTGGTAGGTGGGGTTGCCGTAGGGGTCCGGCCCCGGTGGAACGTGGTGCCCGTAGGACGGCGCGGGTTGCGGTGGCCCGTAGGACGGCGGCTGCGGTGCTCCGTAGGGGGGCGGCTGAGGTGCTCCGTAGGGGGGCGGCTGCTGCTGGTACGGGTCGGAGTATCGCGGCGCGTACCGCGGCGGCGGGTAAGACGGCGCTGTGGGCGGCGCCGCGGCGGGCGGGGCCGCGGCGGGCGGGGCCGCCCGCGGGCCGTGGCTGGTGTGCCCAGAGCGGGAGAACCGCTTTCGCTCGCGATCGTCCTTCTGCCGGGCCACGCTCCCATCCTGCCCCACGATGCCGACGCCGAAAGTGGGACGCGCGCCGCAATTGTCCTCGACTACCCCGGCGCGGTCCGCACCCCGGCGAGGTCGGTCGCGGGCATCGGCCACAATGGAGCTGTGACCCCTACCAAGCAGACCGCCGGCGCCGGCGCCCGTACCACTGCCGCCCCGGACGCCGTGCTCGCCGCGGCCGTCGAGCAGGCGCGTACGGCCGCACTCGACGTGGGTGGTGCATCTGTGGGTGAGCACCTGGCCGCGGTCGCCGGGGGAGAGCGCCTCGTCACCCATGCGTTCTCGGCCTCGCTGCCTGGCTACGCCGGATGGTATTGGGCGGTGACGCTGGCCCGGGCGCCGCGGTCCAAGGCCGCGACCGTCGACGAGGTCGTCCTGCTTCCGGGCGCCGAGGCATTGCTCGCGCCCGCCTGGGTTCCGTGGCACGAGCGGCTGCGCCCCGGCGATCTCAGCCCCGGCGATCTGCTGCCCAGCGTCGCCGACGATCCGCGCCTCGTCCCGGCCTACGTCGCATCGGACGATCCGGCCGTCGAGGCGGTGGCGTTCGAGCTCGGCCTGGGCCGGGTGCGGGTGATGTCGCGAGACGGGCGCCTGGACACCGCGGAGCGGTGGTACGCCGGAGACGGCGGTCCCGACGCGTCCATGGCCAAGCAAGCGCCCGCGCCCTGCGGCACCTGCGGTTTCCTGCTGCCGCTGGCCGGGTCGCTACAGGCCGGCTTCGGCGTGTGTGGCAACGAGATCAGCGCGACGGACGGCCGGGTGGTCAGCGTCGAGTACGGCTGTGGTGCGCATTCCGAGGCCGCGGTCGTGGTGCCGTCGCTGGCCGAGCTCACCGGCGACGTCTATGACGACGGCGACTCATTCTCCTGAGGTCCCTGGAGTGTCAACCTCGCCGAGTGACGTATCTCGGCGTTGAGTGACGGCAAACATCACGTCTCTGATCATGGAGTTACGTCACTCGAGTTAGATTGTGCGGCCCTCACCGCGGTGCCTGCGCATGATCGAATAACCGAGCAGGCCGAGGATCGCGCCGGCCAGGCAGGTCCACAGCCACACCCGGTGATCGTGACGGCCCAGCCAGCCGTAGAAGGGCAGCAGCCCGACAAAGCCGGCGAAGAACAGCACCGTCCCGATCGCGGTGAGCCGCCGGACGTTGATCTGGACGGCCGGGGGCTGCACGAGTTCCCGTTTGTCGGCCATGCTGCGCAGCGTACGTCCCCCAGTGTCGAGCGTGGGAAGTATGTTCACCGCCTGCGGCGCCCAGCTTCCCGCTCGCGGCGTTGTCCACGTCGTCCATACAACAGCGGTATGGCCCCCTCGTCCGCAAAGCGATGCGGAACTCGGATCACCGCATCGGACAATCGACTTCCGACGCGCGACACTAGTTGTCACCAGCCCCCAGGAGCGCCGTGTCCGACCAGCTGCGTGAGCTGTCCGCGCTACGATGCCGGGTCGTCGCCCACCCGCTGGGTCCGGGGCCGGCGCCCGGTCAGGTGTTGCGCCGAGCTGCCGGTTCGGACGGGCTGGTGTGCCTGCTCGGCTCCTGGGCGGGCGGCGGGGCCGTGCTCGCCGCCGAGCCACTGCTCGTACTGGCCGACGGCGCGGATCCTGTCGCGGCACTGGGCGTGCAGCCCCGCATCGAGTCCGGTGCCGAACTCGCCGGCGTCGTCGGCGGTGGCTGGTTCGGCTGGCTCAGCTATGACGGCCCGTCGCGGCTGGCGTTCTACGACCATCTGCTGCGCTACGACGGTGCCGCAGGCTGGAGCTTCGAGGCGCTGTGGAGCGCGGAGCGTGACGCCCTGCTGCAGGTGCGGCGCGAGGAGCTGGCCGAGCTGCTCGAGGGCCCAGACGCCGTACGGCCGTGGCGGGCCGGACAGTTCAGCGGCCCGTCGTTGCCCGATCACCTGCGGGCCGTCGAGCGGGCGGTGGAGCTCGTGCGGGCGGGTGAGCTCTACCAGGTCAACGTCTGCACCCGCTTCGGCGCGCCCTTCGCCGGCAGCGCCCAGGATCTGTTCGCGGACGCGGCGGGCGCGCTGCAGCCGGGGTTCGCTGCCTACGTCGAGGCTGGCGATCGGGCCGTCGCCAGCCTGAGCCCCGAACTGTTCCTACGGCGTCGCGGTCGAGGCGTGGTGACGTCGCCGATCAAGGGCATCTGGCCGCGCCCGGACGGCGATGACGTCACAAGCGCACAGACCCTGCGCAGCTCGGCGAAGGACGCCGCCGAGAACGTCATGATCGTCGACCTGATGCGCAACGATCTCGGGCGGGTGTGCGAAACCGGCAGTGTTCGTGCGGCATCGCTGCTCGACGTCGAGCCCCATCCCGGCGTGTGGCACCTGGTCTCGACGGTCTCCGGGCGGTTGCGTGACGAGGTGGGTGACGAGGAGTTGCTGCGGGCCACGTTCCCGCCGGGCTCGGTGACCGGGGCGCCCAAACTGCGGGCGATCGAGGCGATCGGCGCGCTCGAGAGCGGGCCCCGCGGCGAGTACACCGGCGCGATCGGCTTTGCCAGCCCGTCGTGGGGCCTGGAGTTCAGCGTCGCGATCCGGACGTTCCAGATCAGCGGCGGGCGCGTCGAGCTCGGGGTCGGCGGCGGGGTGACCGCCGACAGCGTGCCGATGCTCGAATGGAGCGAATGCCTGCACAAGGCGGCACCGCTGCTCGGCGCTCTCGGGCGGTCGCACGCCTTCCCGCCGGGCGCGTCGGCGACCTCCGCACAGCTCGTGGGTGGAGTGTTCGAGACGATCCTGGTGCGCGACGGGGTGCCGCTGCGGCTCGCCGATCATCTGGCGCGGTTGGACCGTTCCTGCCACGAGTTGTACGGCTTCGGCGTGCCCGCTGATACGTCGGCCCGGGTACACGCCGCCATGCAGAAGTGGGATCGGCTCACCGTGCGGGTCGTGGTCACCCCAGCCCGCCGCGTGAACGTCATGTGCACGCCCGCGCCGGCGCCGCGGCTGGCGTCGGTCGGGCGCATCGTGCGCGGACGCACCGGTCTGTGGCGGCACAAGTGGGCAGTGCGGAATTACCTGGACGCCGCTGAGGCGACCGCGACGGCCGCGGCCACCGAGGCCGGCGACGCCGGCGACACGGTACCGCTGTTCGTCGCCGACGACGGCACGGTGCTGGAGACGAGCCGCGGAAACGTGTTCCTGCTGGGCGCGGACGGCACGCTCGTGACGCCGCCGCTGCGCGATGACCTACTGCCGGGCGTGACCCGCCGCGCGATCCTCGACCTGGCCCGCGACACCGGCCGCGGCACCGAGCTGCGACCGTTCACGGTCGAGGAACTGGCCCACACCACGGCGTTCTGGACGAGCAGCCTCAGCGGCGCCGTCGCGATCCACGCCGTCGACGGCACCGCGCTGCCGCGTCGCGACGACGAGATCGCTGCTCTCGCCGCGCTGCTGCTCGATCCCCACCGGCGCTGATGGCGGTCCTGGACGCTGCGTCTGCGCCATATCGGTAGCGCTGCGACCGTTCGTTAGGTAGACTAACTATCGTGACGACGGCGACGAGGACGACGATTGCGGAACTTGCCGCACATCTGCGCCCGTCGTTGCTACGACTCACGCGGGTCATCCGCAATCAGCGCGTGGACATGTCCGTCACCCTGACCCAACTTTCCGCGATGGGCACGCTGCGCAAGAGCGGCCCGATGAGCGCAGGGGAGCTCGCGTCGTGCGAGCGCGTCCAGCCGCCGTCGATGACCAAGGTGCTCGCCATGCTCGAGGAGCGCGGCCTGGTCCGGCGCGACGCGCATCCCGGCGACCGCCGCCAGGCGATCATCGCCATCACCGACGCGGGCATCGCCCTGCTCGACTCCGAGCGCCGCTCCCGAGACGCGTGGCTCTCCCAGCGGCTGGCTCAGCTGACGCCCGACGAACGTGCCCTGCTCCGCACCGTCGTCCCCGTGCTCGACAAGCTGGCAGCACTGTGACCGCGGCCGCGACCACGAGGTCGCCGGCCGCACTCCCCGCCCGGTCGCAGAGCCCTGTCAAGGGTGGGATGTTCCGCTCGCTCAAGATCCGCAACTACCGCCTGTACGCCGGCGGGCAGCTGGTCTCGCTCACCGGCACGTGGATGCAGCGAGTCGCGCAGGACTGGCTCGTCCTCCAGCTCACCAACTCCGGCACCGCCCTCGGGATCGTCACCGCGCTGCAGTTCGGCCCGTCACTGCTCTTCGGCCTCTGGGGTGGGATGCTCGCCGACCGCGGCGACAAGCGCAAGCTCCTGCTGGCCACCCAGAGCGGGCTCGCGCTCGTCGCGCTCGTGCTGGGCCTGCTCGACGTGGGCGGGGTGGTGCGGTACTGGCAGGTACTCGTTCTGGCCACCGCGCTCGGCATCTTCTCGGCGATCGACGCGCCCGTGCGGCAGTCATTCGTCATCGAGATGGTGGGCAGGGACGAACTCACCAACGCCGTCGCCATCAACTCGACGACGTTCAACGCGGGACGCGTCCTGGGCCCGGCCCTCGCCGGCGTGATGATCAGCGGAGTCGGCACCGGACCGGTGTTCCTCATCAATGCGTTGTCCAGCGTGGGCGTCCTGGTTGCGCTAAGCCTGATGCGGGCTTCGGAGCTGCGCCCGTCGCCGCCGGTGCAGCGTGCGCGGGGCCAGCTACGGGAGGGGCTTCGCTACGTGCGCGGGCGGGCCGACCTGATGCTGACGATGGTGCTCGTGTGCGTCATCGGCACGTTCGGGCTGAACTTCCAGCTCACCACCGCGTTGATGGCCAAGCAGGTGTTCCACCGCTCGGCCTCCGGCTACGGACTGCTGTCGGCGTCGCTGGCCCTCGGCGCCTGCGTCGGCGCCGTGCTCGCGATGCGGCGCAGGCGGCGCCCGACGCAGCTGTTCCTGCTCGGCACCGCGCTCGTCTTCGCTGTCCTCGAGGTCGCAGCGGGGTTGATGCCGGGCTTCGACTCGACCGCCCTGCTCCTCGTGCCGACCGGCCTGGTGATGCTGACGTTCACCACCGCCGCGAGCGCGTCGGTGCAATTGGGCGTCGAGGCGACGATGCGAGGCCGGGTCGTGGCGCTGTACTGGGTCTGCTTCATGGGCGGGACACCGTTCGGAGCGCCGATCATCGGCTGGGTGGCTGGCGCCTTCGGCCCGCGTTGGGGCCTTATCGGCGGTGGGCTGATCTGTCTGGTGGCGGCGCTGGGTCTCTGTGCCCTGATCGCGCGGCGCCGTGGGCTGACGCCGGGCGATGTGTCTACCCGCCTGGTCGCCGGCGCTCACGGCTGAGGTCGGCGCCATCCCGAGCCGTGCTCATCTATCGGCTGCGACCAGGTGCGACCGCAACGTCTCGGTGACCACCCGCGCGGTTGCCGCGCCGGCGCGCACTCAGGGCGCGACCATCCAGGCCACAATGGCGCGGTGCACGTCGTCGAGGTAGCCGATCCCGCGGACCCGCGGCTGGACGACTTCCGCAACCTCAGCGATGCCGACGTGCGCCCGGACCGTCGTGGTGTCGTAATCGCCGAGGGCGCCAACGTGGTGCGGCGGCTGGCCGGTTCGCCCTACCCGGTGCGAGCCGTCATCGGGGTGCGCTCGCGGATCGAGGACCTGCAGCCGGTTCTCCAGGGTGTCGACGGGCCCGCCTACGTCGTAGACAAGTGGGTGCTCTCCGAGGTCGTCGGCTTCCGGGTGACCCGCGGCGTCCTCGCGTCCGCGACCCGGCCGGCCCCGCCGCAGCTGGGCGCGCTGCTCGGCCGCGCTCGCCGGCTCGCCGTGCTCGAGGCGCTGAACGACTTCGAAAACCTCGGTGCGCTATTCCGCAACGTGGCGGCGTTCGGCGTCGATGCGGTGCTGCTCGACCCGCGTTGCGCCGACCCGCTGTACCGGCGCAGCGTGCGGGTGTCGATGGGACACGTGCTGCGGGTGCCGTTCGCGGTGCTGCCGGGGACGTGGCCGCAGTCGCTCGATGTCGTGCGCCAGCATGGGTTCGCCTTGCTGGCGCTCTCACCCGCCGCGGACGCGGTTGCCCTGCGCGCGGTCGCGTCTCCGCACCGCTGGGCCGTGCTGCTCGGCGCCGAAGGACCAGGGCTCACCGCCGCCGCGATGGCCTGCGCCGACACGCGGGTGCGAATCCCGATGGCGGCTGGCGTGGATTCGCTCAACGTGGCCACCGCCGCGGCTGTCGCGTTCGCGCACCTGGTCGCGCGCTGACGGCCGAATGTGTAGTCCCGGATGACTAAACCTGGATGGCGGTTGGGCGGGTAGACATGGTGTGGACGCGGTGAACGTCGAGGTTGGGCGGCCTGAGGCGGTGAAGGCTGACTTCGCCGAGTGGGCGAGACCGCATCTTGCGGCTATGGCCGCCCTGGCTGCGCGGATGGCGTCCCCGGACGAACGCGATGACGTGGTCCAGGAAGCACTCACCGCAGCATGGCGAAAATTCGAACTCTATGACGATGCGCGCGGGACTCCCAGAGCTTGGCTGCTGGCCATCGTGGCGGACCAGGCACGCAAGTTCTACCGCCGGCGCAGACCGTCTTCACCGTGGGACGGCACCGGCTCGCGCGCCGACATTCCGGCGGACCTCGACCTCGAGCGAGCCGTGCGCGGCCTGCCGGCTCGCCAACGACTGGCCGTCGCTCTGCACTACTTCCTCGATTTACCCGTCGCCGAGGTTGCCGTCGTCATGGGGTGCGCAGAGGGGACTGTCAAGGCGACGCTGTCTCACGCCCGCGCGTGCCTGCGCCGCGAACTCGGAGAGGACGCCTGATGCCCGCTGATATCGACGAGCGACTACGTGACTACGCGGCGCGTTGGCGGGCCAGCCAACCGCTCCCACCTGGGATCGGTGATCCCGGTGTCGGAGGGGAACCGGTCCGGCGCCGATGGTCAGCTCTGGCCGTCGCCGCCTCCGTGATCGTCGTCGCTCTCATCGCCGGGGGTGCGCTGGTGCTGTCGAGGCACAGCGATCCCCAACAGCGGGAGCAGGCCGGTGGCATCGTGCCGTGGAATCCGGTTGGGCAACGCCTCGATACGGCCGGCGTCTCGACCGCGCGGCCGATCGGAGCTCCGGCAGGGGTGCGGCTATGCAGCAGCGCCGACTTCACTGTCGTGTTCGGGCGCACCGCGATCGCGCCGGACGCGTTGGCGGGTTGGCTGACGACGAGTTTCGTGCTGCGCTCGACGGCACAGTCGCCATGCTCCGTGAGCGCCTACGGCATCGATGTCGAGCTCGTCGACGCCAACGGCGGACCACTGCCCGACGACGTCGTCCGGCACGGACCTCCAGCATTCCCGTCGATGCTGCTGGTTCGGCCTGGTCAGTTCGTGTTCGGCGCAGTGTCCTGGGCTTGGTACGACGGACGGGCTCCCAGGCCGGCGCGGCTGGTCATCGATCCCCGCGGCGGGGCCGCGGATAGCCCGCTGATCGTGTCGCTGGCCGGGGTCAGCATCCCTCCCCACCCACTCAACCCCTCGAATCTCGGCCTGTGGCGCTCGGGCTGGTTCCCCCAACCGCCCTCGGTCGGAGTCCCCGGCTCACTCGCCTCATTGAGCGCGACCATGCATGCGCCACCCACCGTCGCCAACGGCTCGACCGTGCGCTACACCGTCGAGGTGGTCAACCACACGACGGCCCCGGTCACCTTCGATCAGTGCCCCGACATCGTCCAACGACTCGACGTCGTCCCGATCAAGCAGAGTTACACCAGCGGGACCCGTGGCCCGCTGAACTGTGCCTCAGCTCCATCCACCATCGCCGCCGGCGCCGGCGTGACGTTCGCGTTCGAGCTCGACACCAAGGGCGTTGTTCCTGGCAGGGGTCGCTTGAGTTGGCAGCTCGTCCTCGATTCATTCCCAGCCGTTCTAGCGACCGCCGAACTCACCGTCACCCCTTAAGACCGGCTGCGCAGAATCGGCTGGGTCGTGTCGATCGCGGGTAGTGCAGCGGCAGCCGATGCCTCGTCCGCCGAGGGTTCGGACAGTCGTTGGTCCGGGTCGCCGGGGGCCACCCACATCAGGTACAAGGCACCGACGGCAGCGACGAATGCCACCGCTGCGCCGATGGCCGTCGACGGGAGCACCGGCCCCGGCGGCATGAAGTGGGTCGGGAGCGGGACGGCAATGCCGTACTGCCACACCGCAAGGACGCTCTGCACGACGACGAGCGCCACGCACAACCTCGGCGCGAGCGCGTACCAGCCGATGACACCTACGGCGAAGCCCCCCAACTCCAGAAAGTAGGAGCCCTGCTGGATGGTGGTGGTGCCCGGGCCGAACAGCATCAGCGCCCAGACCAGGTAGCTCGTGACCAGGCAACCGATACCCAGCATCCCGAGTCGGAGGTAGTCCGGACGTGGCTCGGTGTCCTGACGCACCCGCAACCGGATCCACTGCACGAGCAGCAGCACCGGACCGAGGGCCATGAACCCGAGCGCGGGAATCATATGGAAGAAGGCCGAGCTCTCCGCCTGGTTTCTCGCGGTCAGCCCTGCTGCGGACTGGCCGGCGAGCTGGGCGTGCAGTGCGACCAGAATCTCACGCGGGTATCGAAGCGTGTCGTGGAAGGGAGCGGCCACGTTCTGCAGCTTGTTCGACAAGACCTGGTGCCACCCGGCCTGCCTGTAGGCCGCGACGAGAGCTTCCTGCAACGAGCCGGGGTCGAGGTAATTACGGGTGCGGGCCAGCTGGTACTTCATCAGGAAGTCGCCGGGCGGTTGGTACACCTGGCCGAACCAGATCCACGGCCCATACAGCAACGCTGCCGCCCCGCCGCCGACGAGTAGCAGCCTGCGGCTGGGCCAGACCCGCACGACGAGCAACGCGACGCCTAGCCCCAGGACCGCGAACAGACTGCCCGGATGCCCCAGCATGGCGCAGCCGATGCCGACACCGATCGCGGCCGCAGCCACCGGATCGCGCCGGTAGCGGACGAAATCGCTGCTCAGCACCGCTGCCGCGACGAGCATCAAATAGGCCGCGGGGAACAGCTTGGGCCATACGAAGAATGTGTTGACGAAGATGAAGCCGGAGGACGCGGTGACAGCCAGCGCCAGGGCGGTGGCCGGTGCGGGCAGCCGGGTCTTCACCATGAACGCCCACACGCCGAAGACCCACAGCGACTGAAGGGCGATCCCGACCAGCTGGTAGTGCATGAAGTGGTCATGACCCAGCACGCTCTGCTGGAAGAGGTAGACGCCGGTCTGTAGCGGTGGCCGGTCACTGGTCTGCCACGGTCTGGCGAGGTAGTGGGGCAGCGGCCTGGCCGGGTCCTGCAGCTGCTGGGCGAGGTAGAGCGGCAGCTTGCTGTCCACCGGCAAACCGGGCAGATAGCGGTTCCGCCCGGCCATGTCGTCTGCGGAGATGCCGCCGCGCAGGTAACCCATCATGGTCGTGAAACCGACCAGTGCGGCGTAGAACAGCGTCGGTGGCAGGAGCGGCCCGAGGGCCTGCGCCGACAACCGGGAGCGGCGCCGGATCACCGTCCACCCGATGACCAGCGCGCATCCCACCACGGCCGCCGCCGCGAACCAACGGCCCCCGCTCGCGCTGCAGAGGTAGGCCCAGAACGTGGCCGCACCGAGCACTCCGAGCGTGCCGGTCCCGATGAGCAGCAACACGATCCGGTCTCGGACTCCGTATGAGACGGCCACCAGCACGCCGGCCACGACCGGGAGCAATGTCAGGGCCAGGTGCAGGGCGACCATCCCGGAGAGGTAGAGCCCGATCATCGTCGCCGGCCCGGCGGACAGGTGCCGGGCGCGCGAGTCACAGCCTCCCGTCCGCCACGGCTTCGGTGACCCAGGGGATGACCTCGTCGAGCATCTCGTCGAGAGAGGTGAGTGCCTCGAAGCCGAGCACCTGTTTCGCCTTGTCTACCGCTGGAACGCGCTTCTGCACGTCGTATTCGTAGGCGGGGTCGCAGACGAGGTTCAACGGTGCGTCACCCTTGATCTTTGTCCAGATGAGTGCGGCGAGTTCGCGGACGGTGGTGGACTGGGCGGTCGAGATGTTGAAGTCGTTGTTCAACGCGGCGTCGGCTTGCATGCAGGCGAGGATGCCCCTGGCCAGGTCGCCGCCGTAGGTGTAGTGGCGTACCTGGTTGCCTTCGCCGAGGATGTGCAGCGGGTCCTGGCCCTTGACGATCTTCTGGACGAGGTCGGGCACGACGTGGCTCATGGCCAGCTTCACGTTGCCGGAGTCGATCTCGACGTCTCCGAGCGCGCGGCCCTCACCGATGCCGACGCAGTTGAACGGCCGAACGATCGTGTAAGGCAGCTGGTACTGGTCCCAGGCGGCCCTGGCGAAATACTCCACCGCGAGCTTCTGGAACCCGTAGGAGGACAGCGGCGGCGCGATCTTGCGCTCGTCGCCCTCGGCCGAGGGCCAGTGCTCGGTGGACTCGAAGACCATCGAGCTGGACAGGTAGGTGACCTTCTTCAGCCTGCCGTCGCGGTGGGCGGCGATCGCGGCATCGCATTGGGAGGCCATGATGCGTTCGTTGGTGGCCAGCAGGTCATAGGCGTAGGCGTGGAAGTAGGAGATGCCACCGATCAGGGCCGCGCCGGCGATGAAGTGATCGCAATCGGACAGCAGCCGGGTCATCAGCTCGACGTCGCGGGCATCGCCCTGGACGAAGTGGTAGTCCGGGTGCCCGTCGTAGGACTTGGCGACCCTGCCGTACTTCGAGTAGTTGTCGACACCGACGACTGCGTAGCCGCGAGCGAGCAGCTCCTCGCAGACATAGCCACCGATGAAGCCCGCCGAACCGGAGACCAGGACCTTGCTCATTGCGTTGTTGGTGCTCACGGTGTCCGTTCCGTCGAGGTGGGTGGATTGTTCTGCCGGGCTATCGACTCCGCCGCTCGGGCCACCTGCTCCACACTCAGTTGGGGACCGAAGGCGAAGCGATACCACCGCAGGTACTTGGGAATCCAAGCCTTGAGGTCGAAATTGGACTGCCCCGCCGTGCGATCGAGCCAGATGGTGGGTATCTCGGCGACCGGGCGCCGCAGGCGGCGGGCCTTCGCCGTCAGTTCCAGCCCGATTTCGAAACCGCTGCGGCTGTGGATCCCGACCTCTCGGATGAAGTCGGTCGAGTAGGCCTTGAAGCTGTTGGTGGCATCACGCGTCCCGACCCGCGCGGCCAGGGCGAGTGAGCGCCCGGCACCACCGGACAGGAACGCCTTG
Source organism: Pseudonocardiales bacterium (assembly GCA_003243915.1). GTDB lineage: Bacteria > Actinomycetota > Actinomycetes > Mycobacteriales > Jatrophihabitantaceae > QHCC01. Next base: position 25,138 of record QHCC01000113.1, read on the forward strand.
AGCATGGGGCCACCGACCTGCTGCCCACCCGGGGAGTATCGCGAGGCGGCGGCGACGACGACACCACGATCCACCAGCCGGGCCAGCTCATCGATCTGGCGCGGGTCGTCGCTGCCGTCGGCCATGGTCACCACGACGACGGGGCTCTTGACCCGGTCGACCCCGTAACGGATCGCGTTCGCCGGTCCCCGGCCATACGTGCTGACCAGGATCCGCAGCCGCGGCTCGCGTTCACAGTAGGCACGCAGCACTGGCACTGTGGTGTCCTGCTCGAAGTCGACCACGACGAGGATTTCGCACTCGCAGGCAACCGCGTCGAAGATCCGGTCGAGCACCGCAACGATCGCCTCGCCTTCGTTGTAGGCGGGGATCACCACCGCTATCGACAGGCTCATACCAGCGTCCCGCGGCCCAGGAGGTTCCAGATGTCGGCCACCGGCTTGTCGGTGACCAGCTCCGCGTACTGGTGGTGCGGTGCGGCGATGATGAGCAGGTCCGACTGGGCGAGGACGTCAGCCAGCGGTCGCAGGTTCTCATCGACGGTCACGAACGGATCGGTGGTCAACACCTGTTTGGCCCGGAACTGCAGGATCCGCTTGAGCTTGTACGCCAGGCTGGAGCGGATGTCGTCACTCTCACCCTTGAACGCCATGCCGAGAATCCCGACCGTCATGTTGGCCAGGTCGTGCTTCTTCTCCAGGTTCGACACCAGATACAGCGGCAGCCCCTCATTGACCAACATCGCCGAGTGCCCCAGCAGGAAGGAGTTATCGGTGAACGCCGCCAGCTGCATCGTGTCCTTGAACAGGCAGGGCCCGGCCGAGAAACCGGCCCCGGGAACATCAGCCGCCCGCGGATAGTCCTGGGAGATCGCGGAGCGGATCCGGTCATAGTCCAGCCCGTGGTCGTTGGCCATCTCATAGAACTGGTTCGCGGCCGCGAACTTGATGTAGCGCCACGCATTGGTGAACAGCTTGGCCAGCTCAGCCTCCTCGGGCTCGAGCTCGACGATGACCTCGGTCAGGTGCCCGAACAGGTCCGCCGCCCTGGCCCGAACCTGCTCGGTGCGGGCGGCCACGATCTGCGGCAGCGAGAACAGCTCCTGCATCGCCTGGCCCTCGGCGATGCGCTCCGGGCAGAACGCCACATCCACCTCGATCCCGTCCTGGCGAAGCTGGCATTCCACCCACTTGGTCACACCCGGGTAAACCGTGCTGCGCAGCACCAGCAGCTGACCGGACTGCAGGTGCTGCTTGAACGCATCCAGCGCGAGCAGAACCGTGTGCGGATTGGGATTGAGGTGCTCATCGACCGGCGTCCCGACCACGACAACGACGTTCGCCCCTGCGCTGACCACCTCAGCATCGCTCGTGGCGTGCAACGTGCCGCCGGCCAGGGCCCGCCGCAGCAATTCCTGCGCCCCGTCCTCACGGAACGGGAGCCGGCCCTCCAGGATGGTCTTGACGGCGACCTCGTCGATGTCATAGATCGCCACCCGAAGCCCGCGATCGGCGAACGCGATCGCCAATGGCAACCCCACATGACCCGCGCCGCCGACCACCACCACGTCGACGTCGAAACCAGCTACCCCGCCGAGAGATGTCACCTGAGAACCCCTCGGGCCCGAGCGGGCCTGTCCATCGCATCCCCTGTCATCACGGGCGTGAGCCCACCCGGCGCCGGGTTATCGGAGTCATCAAAGTAGGACGCGGCCGTGCCCGTGTTGTTGCCTGGGCGGATCTGCCGTTGCCGAACTGTGATCTCCCGCATGAGGAGTGCCGCCGGGATCCGGGCCGCCTGCGCTGTGCAGCTGTGCCGGCCAGCGTCACTGCACCATACCGCGGCCAACGGTGCAAAGCGGGCACGCTCAGACGAGCGAGTCCCGCCATGACTCGTGCAGTGCGGCGAACTGGCCCGCCCCGGATGCGATCAGCGCCTCAGGAGTGCCGTCCTCGATGATGCGGCCGTCGGCGAGCACCAGCACGCGGTCAGCGATCTCGACGGTCGAGAGCCGGTGGGCGATGATCAGCGCGGTGCGCTGCGCCAGCACGGTGTGCAGAGCGCGCTGCACGGACCGCTCGGAGGGCACATCCAGCGACGACGTCGCCTCGTCCAGTATCAGCACCGCAGGGTCGGCCAGGAATGCGCGGGCGAATGCGACGAGCTGACGCTGGCCGGCCGAGAGTCGGCCGCCGCGCTTGCGCACGTCGGTGTCGTAACCCTCTGGCAGCACGGTGATGAACTCGTGCGCGCCCACGGCCCGCGCTGCGTCGACGATGTCCTCACGCTGGGCGCCGGGGCGCCCGAAGCCGATGTTGTCGGCCACCGATCCGGAGAACAGGAAGCCGTCCTGGGTGATCATCACGGTGGCCGCGCGCAGGTCGGCGTCGCCGATCTCGCGCAGGTCGACGCCGTCCAGACGCACCGCGCCCGACGTCGGGTCGTAGAAGCGCGAGATCAGCTTGGCGATCGTCGTCTTGCCCGTGCCGGTCGCGCCCACCAACGCCACGGTCTGCCCGGCCGGGACCTCGATGGACACCTCGTGCAGCACCGTGCGGTCGGCGGAGTACCCGAACTCGACGGCGTCCAGGCTCAGGGCACCGCGGACCGGCTTGGCGAGTGGGCTGGCAGCCACGGGCTCGGGCACTGAGGGCCGTTCGGCCAGTACCGCAGAGATCTTCTCCAACGCGGCGCTCGCCGACTGCAGCGAGTTGTAGAAGATCGCGACGTCTTCCATCGGGTCGTAGAACAGCCGCAGATAGAGGATGAACGAGGTGAGCACGCCGAGTGCGAGCGTGCCGTCGGCGACGCGGTACCCGCCCACCAGCAGCACAGCCACCGTGGCCACGCTGCCGATGAGCGAGGTGCCCGGGATGAACACCGCATGCAGCTTGAACGCCTGCCGGTTGGCCTCGCGGTAGTCATCGTTGAGGGCGCCGAAGATGCCGTCATTGCGCTTCTCGCGGCGGAAGGCCTGGACGGCACGGATTCCGTTGAACGTCTCGACGATGTTCACGATCATCGTGGCCACCGTCTCGCGGGTTCGCCGGAACGCCACCGTGGCGCGCGCGGAGAACCATCGGTAGAGGAACCACAGCGGGATGAGCGAAGCGAGCGCGATGAGCGCCAAGGGCAGGTCGAGGATGAGCAGCAGCACGCTGATCGCGACGATGTTGAACAGGGCCGTGAGCAGACCGTCCAGACCCGAGTCGAGCAGTTCGGTGAGGGTGTCGACATCCGACGTCAGTCGGGAGATCACCCGGCCCGAGGTGAACCGCTCGTGGAAGGACACGGACAGTGCCTGGATGTGGTCGTAGCCGCGGCGGCGCAGGTCGAACAGGACGTCCTGCCCGATCCTCCCGCTGCGCAGCACGAATATCGAGCGCAGCCAACCGGAGATCAGCGCGCATCCCAGCAGGGCGACGGTGACCGTGATCAGGGAGTTGTAGTGCCCGCGGGTCGCGGCGGGCAGCGAGTCGTCGATCGCTACTCCGACCAGCCACGGGCCGGCCATCGTCGCCGCTACCTGCACCAGCACGGCCAGCAGCACCCAGCCGATCGCACGGCGGTGCGGCCGGATCAGATCGGCCAGCAGCTGGCGCGCCTCGGATCGCAGCTGCGCTCGCGCGGCCGTGTGCACGTCGTCGTGCATCCGGGCCGCCTGCGCAGCGTCCGGCGTCAGCTTCCCCTGCCAGTTGGCCGGGTCGCTCGGCGTCTCGATGTTCTCCGGATCGCTCATCGTTTCGTGGTTTCGTACTCGGAGGTCTGGGCCAGCAGGTTGCGGTACTCCGGCACGCCGGCGAGCAGCTCCTGGTGGGTGCCGACGGCGGCGATCCGGCCGTCGGCGAGCAGCGCCACCCGGTCGGCGAGCAGCACGGTCGAGGGCCGGTGGGCCACGACCAGGGCAGTCGTGCCGGCCAGTACGCGTCGCAGCGCCGACTCGACCTGAGCCTCGGTATGCACATCCAGCGCCGAGAGCGGGTCGTCGAGGACGAGCACCCGCGGCCGCCCCAGCACGGCGCGCGCCAGCGCCAGGCGCTGCCGTTGACCGCCCGAGAGCGACATGCCCTGCTCGCCGATGCGGGTGTCGAGCCCGAACGGCAGGCCGTAGACGAATTCGGCCTGGGCGACCTCGATCGCCTCGGTGACGTCGTCGTCGGAGATGCCCGCGCGCCCGAGGCTCAGGTTCTCGCGCACGCTGGCCGAGAACAGGGTCGCCTCCTCGAACGCAGTGGAGACGGCGTGGCGCAGCTGATCGAGGCGCAGATCGCGCACATCGACGCCGCCGATCAGCACGCGCCCGCCGGTGACGTCGTACAGCCGGCCGACGAGGGCGGTGAGTGTGGTCTTGCCCGATCCCACGCCGCCCACCAGCGCCATCGTCTCCCCGGCGGCCACCTCGAGCTCGATGCCGCGCAGCACGTCGTCCTGGGCACCCTCGTAGCGGAACCGCACGTCCTCGAAGCGCAGCGTGGTGCCCCGTTCGGCCGCTACGGGCTCGGCGGGGTCGAGGATGCTCGACTCGGTGTCGATCACCTCGAAGATGCGCCGGGCCGCGCTCGCCGCCTCCTGGGTGAGCGCCAGCAGCCAGCCCAGCGTGATGATCGGCCAGACCAGGCGCAGGTACAGGGTCAGGAAGGCGACGAACTGGCCGAGTGTCATCGAGTGGTGGGCGACGGCATACACCCCGCCGAAGGCCACGCCGGCGAGGATCAGCTGCGGCAGCCCCTCGAGCAGCGCCCAGAACCGCGCCAGCGTGCGGATCTTGGTCAGCTCCGCGCCGCGCAGGCGCTGGGCGTCACGCGTGAACGCGGCGAGCATCTGCGGGCGCCGGCCATAGGACTTGATCACGCGGATGCCCAGTGCCGACTCCTCGACGGACGTGGCCAGGTCGCCGGTCAGGTCCTGGGCGAAGCGGGCCTCGCGGCTGTAGCGCAGTTCGAAGGTGCGGGTGAACACCGCGAGGGGGGTCATCGCGAGCAGCACCAGCAGGCCCAGCACCGCATGGATGTGCACCAGCAGCACCAGCACGATCACCGTGGCAGCCGTGTTGGCGATCAGGAACACGACGGCGAAGCCGACGAAGCGCCGGATCGTCGACAGATCGGTGGTCAGCCGCGAGAGCAGCTGCCCCGAGGGCCACTGGTCGTGGAAGGACACCGGCAGGCGCTGCAGGTGGGCGAACAGGTCGCGCCGCATGTCGGTCTCGATACCGAGCGCGGCGCGGGCCATCGCGTAGCGGCGGATGAAGAACAATGCTGCCTCGGCCACCCCGAATGCCAGCGCGAGTCCCGCAAGCGGCCACAGCGCGGAGGTGTCGTGGTGCCGGATCGGGCCGTCGACGATCGCGCCGACGATGAGAGGCACCAGCGATTGGGCGAGCATGGCCCCGCTGGCCGAGACGATCATCACGATGATCGCCTTGCGATGCGGTCGCGTCCAGGCGCGCAGCCGCAGCAGTGAGGTGAGGGCACTGACCTCGGCTGCGTTCGCGGCGTCGTCGGCAGGTGCAGTCACGGTGATTGACGCTACGTCGCACCGCCGACACCGAGCGAATGCTTTTCAGCTCATCGAGTGGTCACTCAGGCCTCGAGTGGTCAGCTACTAGTGACCACTGGACGCGCACCTGACCACGCGCGCGTCAGTCGCGCTTGCGACGCACGCCCAGCAGGATGTCGTCCCACGACGGGATACGCGCCCGGGCGGCACGTTCCTCGTCGCTCTCGCCGTCGCGACCCGCCACCCCGAGGTTGGTGATCCTGGGCAGCCGGGCCGTCTGCGCGTCGGCCGGTCCGGCTGCCTCGGCGGCACCGTTCGATCCAGCCGGAGCCGCCTCGGCCAGCCGCAGCGGCAGCAGCGCGGCGTCGTAGGCCGTGCCCGGATGGGAACCGGAACCGGCCGCCGGGGCGCGTTGCATCCCGGCGTGCCGCTGGGCGCCGTCCAGGGCGTCCTGGTCGAAGACCTCGTCCGCTTCGACGGCGCCCGCCGGGTCCGACATCGGGGGGAACGCGACGACACCCGGCGCCAGCGGCGGTGCCGCGACCAGACTGGGCCGGGCCGGTTCGCCGGCGGGGCTCGACGGATGGATCGGCCGGTCGCTGAGCAGGTCGGCGGCGGTGTCGTCGAGCGGCGTGACGTTGCGGGCGGCAAGGTGGAAGACCCATCGTGCGACGCGCTCGGAGTCACCGCCCAGCCAGCCCGCGGTGACGATCCACTGACCGTCGTCGCGGCGATGAGCATCCCAGCTGACGGCGCCCGGGTCGATGCCGTGGGCGGTGAACCGGCCGTCGACCGCCTCGCCGAACACGACGGTCTGACCCTCGGTGGTGCTCCGACGGGCCTTGGCGCGCCGGGCCTCGTCGGCAATGCGGGTGCGTTCGGCGATCACCGGCCCGGCGAAACGCAGGACGCGCTCGAGCGTCATCGAATGGTCCGCGGCGAGGTCTTCGGGGGCGGCGCCGGCGCGCACCCGCATCTGGATCTCGCGTGGGCTGATCGCGGTGTCGGGCTGCGGCGCGGACGTGTTCGTGTCGGCCGGTGGCGCGGACGTGGTCGGGTCGGGTGAGGCCGCACCCACCGCGTCACGCAGCGCGACGTCGGTGGCCAGGACGAAGCGCTCGGCACCGTCAGCGGTCTCGACGATCACGTGCTTGCCGTCGTCACCCTGGCCGACGAATCGAAGCGCTCGCATGTGCCGACGATAGGCGCGCACGGGCCGGATCCCGGTAGCACACGCCGAGGCACCGGCTGAGCTGCCCGAGGCCGGGTCGGGCGCGGACGGCGGGCCTGGGTGCCGGGTGAGCCGGGGCAGCCGGGGCAGCCGGGCGGCGGGTCAGCCGGGTCAGCCGGGTCGGCCGGGTCGGCCTTGTCAGCCGCGGTCGGGCATCGGCTACCGGCGCGCGAGGACGTAGTCGATGCAGGCGGTGAGGGCCTCGACGTCGTCGGGGTCGACGGCGGGGTACATGCCGATGCGCAGCTGGTTGCGCCCGAGCGCGCGGTAGGGCTCGGTGTCGACAATGCCGTTGGCCCGCAGGGTCGCGGCCAGCGCGGCGGCGTCGACGGAGCCGTCGAAGTCGATCGTGCCGACCACGGGGCTGCGCAGCGCGGGATCCGCGACGAACGGCGTGGCGTACTCAGCCCCCTCGGCCCAGGCGTAGAGCCGCCCGGAGGAGTCGGCGGTGCGGGTGGCCGCCCACTCCAGCCCGCCGCAGGAGAGCAGCCACTCCACCTGGTGGGCCAGCAGCCACAGCGTGGCGACGGCAGGGGTGTTATAGGTCTGATCCTTGCGCGAGTTCTCGACAGCGAGGCTGAGGTCGAGTGAGGGCGGCACCCAGCGTTCGTCGTGCAGCGCGGCGGCGCGGTCGAGCGCGGCGGGGGAGAAGGCGGCCAGCCACAGGCCAGCCTCGCCGGCGAAACCCTTCTGCGGCGCGAAGTAGTAGACGTCGGACTCCGCCGGGTCGACGCGCATCGCTCCGGCCGCCGAGGTGGCGTCGACGAGCATCAGCGCGCCGTCATCAGCGCCCGGCACCCGGGCCACCGGAAGTGCCACGCCGGTGGAGGTCTCGTTGTGCGGCCAGGCGTACGTATCGATCCCGGCCACGGCTACCGCGAGCGGCGCGCTGCCGAACTCGGCGTGCTGCACCGACGGTTCGCCGAGGAACGGGGCGCCGGCGGTGACCGCCGCGAACTTCGAGGAGAACTCGCCGCAGACGAGGTGCTGCGCGCGGTCGCGGACCAGGCCGAATGCGGCCGCGTCCCAGAATGCGGTCGAACCGCCGTTGCCGAGCACGATCTCGTAGCCGTCGGGCAGCATCAGCAGCTCGGCCAGGCCGGCGCGGATACGGCCGACGAGTGAGCGGACGGGTGCCTGGCGGTGGCTGGTGCCGAGCACCGTCGCGCCCGTGTCGCCGAGGGCCCTGAGCGCTGCGACGGGCACCTTCGACGGCCCGGAGCCGAACCGGCCGTCGGCGGGTTTGACTCTCTCGGGAATGACGATGCCGGCTGCCACCATTGGATTCTCGCATCTACGGTGACGTGGTTCGCGGCTCCCGTCGCCGGCATCCGGAGCCGGGTCACCGCGGCTGCGTCGACCGACGCGTGCGCGCAAGCGCCGCTAGCTGCCCAGCACCCGGGTCAGGTACTCGTTGCCGAACACGCGCTGCGGATCGAGCTTGTCGCGCACCGCGACGAAGTCGTCGAAATGGGGGTAGTCCTCGCGCAGCGAGGCCGCCTCACGAGCGTGCAGCTTGCCCCAATGCGGCCGGCCACCGACGGCGGTCGCGATCTGCTCCACCGCCCTGAAGTAGCTGCCGTGCTCGCGGCGGACGTACTGGTGCACCGCGACGTAGCCGGTCTGGCGGCCGTACGCCGTCGAGAGCCAGATGTCATCGGCGGCGGCGAAACGCACCTCGACCGGAAAGGCGACCTGCTCACCGCTGCGGGCGAGGTACGCCTGGATCTGGACCAGCACGTCGGGGACGGCGGCGCGGGGCACCGCGTACTCCATCTCCCGGAACCTGACCCGCCGCGAGGACGCGAAGACGCGGTCTGAGCGGTCGATGTAGTCGCGGGCGCTCAGGGCGCGGGTCGCCAGGGAGTTCACGCGCGCGATCAGTGCCGGGCGGCGGGTGGTCAGCCGGTTGACGGCGTCGAAGACCGTATTGGCCAGTAGCTCGTCGTCGACGTAACGCCGCAATCGCCCGAGCGGGCGAAGCTCGGTGCCAGGAAGGACGCGGTTGTTGCGCTTGGTCAGGGCGCGGCGGGTGTGCGGGAACCAGAAGAACTTGTAGTGGTCGTTGCCGTCGACGTTCGCGTCGAGGTCGGCGAGCACGTCGTCCAGCTGAGCCGGGGCCTCTGCGGCGGCGAGGGCGTACGCCGGCTCGCACTGCAGGGTGACGGTGGCGATCACGCCGATCGCGCCGAGGCCCACGCGGGCAGCCGCGAAGACGTCGGCGTGGTTGTTCGCGTCGCAGGTCAGCAGGCTGCCGTCGGCCAGGACGAGTTGCAGGGCCTGCACCTGGGTGGCCAGCCCGCCGAATGTCGCACCGGTGCCGTGGGTGCCCGTCGAGATCGCACCTGAGATCGTCTGGACGTCGATGTCGCCGAGGTTGCTCATGGCCAGCCCGAGATGCCACAGCGCCTCGTTGAGGTCGTGCAGCCGGGTACCGGCCAGGACGGTGACGAGCCCGGTCTCGCGGTCGGCGCGCAGGATGCCCGCGAGCCGATCCAGGCGCAGCTGCGCGCCGTCGGTCTGGCCGATGGCGGTGAACGAGTGACCCGCCCCGATGGGCTTGATCCGGGTGCCGTGCGCTGCAGCCGCGACGACGGCCTGTTGCAGCTCGTCGACGGTGTCGGGGGCGATCACCGCTGCCGGGTGGGCGGTGACGGTCCCCGCCCAGTTGGTCCACGTTGTCATACCGTCGACTATGGACGATCCGGGGACCACCCGGGGAACCGGCCACGCCGCGTCGCTGTGCGGGAGAAGGGCGATCACGATGACGAGGACCTGCCCGTGACGGATCTGGCGGAGCTCACGGCGGCGACCGCGCACCTGGACCCGCCGCTGGTTGCCCTGGACGTGACGGCGATGCGCGCGAACGCGGCCGACCTGGTGCGCCGGGCGGGCGGCAAGCCGGTGCGGGTCGCGAGCAAGTCGGTGCGCTGCCGCGCCGTGCTCGACCTCGCGCTGGCCACTCCTGGATTCGCGGGCGTCATGGGCTATTCGGTGCGCGAGGCGATATGGCTGGTGCGCCACGGCGTGCGCGACGTGCTGCTCGGCTACCCGAGTGCCGACCGTGGCGCATTGGCCGAACTCGCGGGCGACCCCGCATTGACCGGTGCGATCACGCTGATGGTCGACGGCGCCGAACAGTTGGCGCTCACCCGGGCGGCGGCCGGCGATGCGGCCCTGCGTGTGTGCCTGGACGTCGACGCCTCCCTGCGGGTGGGACGGCTGCATCTGGGCGTGCGCCGATCCCCGCTGCGCACGCCCGCCGCCGCCGCCGTGCTCGCGCAGGAGGCTGCGGCACAGGGATTCCGGGTCGTCGGCGTCATGTTCTACGAGGCACAGATCGCGGGGCTGCCGGACTCCTCGGCGGCGGTCCGGCTGGTGAAGCGCCGCTCGGCGGCGGAACTCGCCCGGCGGCGCAGCGCCGTGGTCGCCGCTGTGCAGGCGGCCGTCGGCCGGCTCGACATCGTCAACAGCGGCGGCACGGGCAGTCTGGAGATCAGCTCCGGCGACCGGGCCGTCACCGAGGGTCACCGCCGGTTCCGGGCTCTACGTTCCGACGCTGTTCGACAACTACCGAGCGTTCCAGCCGCGGCCGGCCCTGTACTTCGCGCTGCCGGTCGTGCGCCGTCCGGCCCCACGTATCGCGACGCTGTTCGGCGGTGGCTACGTCGCGTCCGGGCCGGCGGGGAAGTCCCGCGTCCCCAGCCCGGTAGCGCGCGGGCTGCGCCTGATCGGCGCCGAGGGTGTCGGCGAGGTGCAGACCCCGGTGCGCGGCGTGCCGGCCGGCGGGCTGCGGGTCGGTGACCGCGTCTGGTTCCGCCACGCCAAGGCCGGCGAGCTCTGCGAGCGCTTCGACACCCTGCACTTCGTGCAGGACGGCGCGATCAGCCAGTCCGTCCCCACCTACCGCGGCGAGGGCCAATCATTCGGCTGATCAACCCACCCCGCCTCGTTGAGCCCGTCGAGCACGTCACCCAATGAGAGCGAGCAGGGCGGCGGCTATGGCGGCGCGGGTTTCTGGGTCGGCGATCACGCCGTCGTCGCCGATCGCCCCCGGTAGCACCGGGACGTGGCGGCATGCCTTCTCGACGACCGCAGCCTGGACGTAGCCCAGCACCGTCGCGAGCGTGGCCTGCGCGCCGGCACCCCGTCGGCCGTCGGCGGCGGCGTTGACCCACGCCACCGGCTTGTCCGACATCTCGGTGCCGCCAACCGTCCAGTCGAGCAGGTTCTTGAACGACCCTGGCAGCGTGCCGGCGTATTCCGGTGTGCAGAACAGCACCGCGTCGGCGGCCGCGATCGCGTCGCGCAACTGCGCGACGGCGGGCGGCAATCGCTCCCGGTCGTCGTCCGGATTGAAGTGCGGCAGCTCGACCAGGCCGGCGTACAACACCGTCTCGACGCCATCGGGTGCGACCGCAACCGCAGTCCGCAGCAGAGCGGTGTTCGACGACGCCGCCCTCGTGCTGCCCGAAACCAGCAACACCAGCTTGCGCTCAGCCCCGCTAGCCGTCATCGACGTGCCCGCGTCTCCGCGTCTCAGGCGTCTCGGCGTCTCAGGTGTGCGCGATATCGCCCCAGCCGTCGACATCGGACGGTTTGCGCGGGTCGGGGCCGACGTAGCGGGCCGACGGGCGCACCAGGCGTCCGGTCTTCTTCTGCTCCATGATGTGCGCCGACCAGCCTGCGGTGCGGGCGCTGGTGAACATCGCCGGCATCATGTGCGCCGGCACCTCGGCGAAGTCGAGAATGACGGCCGCCCAGAACTCGACGTTGGTCTCGATGGACCGGTCGGGGCGTCGCTCCCGCAGTTCGGCCAGCGCGGCCTGCTCGAGCGCATCTGCCGCCTCGTAGCGCGGGGCGTTCAGCTCCTGACAGGTGCGCCGCAGCACGCGGGCGCGCGGGTCCTCGGCGCGATAGACGCGGTGTCCGAAGCCCATCAGCCGCTCGTGGCGGTCGAGAACACCGGCGACCACCTTGTGGGCGTCCCCGGTCTTCTCGACCTCCGTGATCATCGGCAGCACCCGCGCCGGCGCGCCGCCGTGCAGCGGGCCACTCATGGCACCTATCGCGCCGGACATCGCGGCTGCGACGTCGGCGCCGGTGGAGGCAATGACGCGTGCGGTGAACGTCGAGGCGTTCATACCGTGCTCGGCCGCGGACACGAAGTACGCGTCGACCGCCTTCACGTGTGCCGGATCCGGCTCGCCCCGCCAGCGCACCATGAAGCGTTCGACGATCGTCGAGCACTGGTCGATGCGCGCTTGCGGGATGGCCGGGTTGCCCAGGCCCCGCGCGGACTGCGCGACATAGGACAATCCCATGACGGCCGCGCGGGCCAGCTGTTCGCGGGCCTCCTCGTCGCTGATGTCGAGCAGCGGACGGTAGCCCCAGACCGGCGAGAGCATCGCCAACGCAGCCTGGACGTCGACGCGGACGTCGCCGGTGTGCACGGGAATCGGGAACGGCTCGGCCGGCGGCAGCCCCGGCCCGAACTTGCCGTCCACCAGCAGGGCCCACACATTTCCGAACGTGACCACCCCGACGAGGTCCTCGATGTCGACCCCTCGATAGCGCAGCGCACCGCCGTCCTTGTCCGGCTCGGCGATCTCGGTCTCGAAGGCGATCACGCCTTCCAACCCAGGGCTGTAGTCCTCTGCCATGGAACAGGCTCCGCTCGGATAGATCGGCTCAGGCGATGGTCGTCGGATGGTTCGCATCCGTCCCGCCCATTCTGCCCATACCGAACAACGCTCCGGCGAGCAGGTGCGCCATGAACCGTAGCTGCGCCTGGCTCGCAGCTGCGCCGCGCTGCCGGCTCGCTCGGCAGGCTCGGATGATGGAATGAACTCGTGAACGATCCCGCCGCAATGCGCCGTAGCTACCTGCGCGGTCAACTGGACGAGAACGCCGTTTCGCGCACCTGGCTGGACCAGCTGTCGGGCTGGTACGCCGACGCGACAGCCGACCCGGCCGTGATCGAGGCGACCGCGATGCAGGTCGCCACCGTCGACGCCGCAGGGCGCCCGTCGGTGCGCACAGTCCTCGTCAAGGCTATGGACGAGCGGGGGGTGGTGTTCTACACCAACTACGGCTCCGCCAAAGGGCGCGACCTGGCCGCGAAGCCCTACGCGGCCGCCGTCCTGGTCTGGCCGCCCCTCGAGCGGCAGGTGCGGCTGTCCGGAGCGGTGAGCCGCGTGGACCGCGCCGACACCGAGGCCTACTTCGCCTCGCGCCCGCGCGGCTCGCAGCTGGGCGCGTGGGCGTCGCCCCAATCGACGGTCGTGGCTTCGCGCGGCGTACTCGAGGACGCGGCGCGGGTGATCGAGGAGCGCTTCGCCGGCCGTGACATACCCGCGCCGCCGAACTGGGGTGGGTACCGCCTCGTGCCCGACGTCGTCGAGTTCTGGCAGGGCCGCGCCGACCGGCTGCACGACCGCATCAGGTACCGCCTCGACGACGACACGTGGGTGATCGAGCGGCTGGCGCCGTGAGCCGGGTCCCTGACGAACCGGCAGTCACCGCCGACGATCCCGGGAGCGATCCAGCCCGGACGGCACGTTCGCTACGGGGACTGATAGGCCGGCACGCCGTCGACGTCCGGCCCGTCGCGATTCCGGCGTACCGGCGTCTGCTGATCGGGCAGGGCACCTCGTTCATCGGCTCGATGCTGACCCAGGTCGCGGTGCCCGTGCAGGTGTACGCCATCTCCCACTCGTCGCTCTACGTCGGTTACGTGGGCCTCGCCGGGCTGATTCCGATCGTCTTGTTCGGCTTGTACGGCGGAGCGATCGCCGACGCAGTCGACCGCCGCAAGCTCTATCTGTGGTCGGCCTGCGGCACCTGGGCGGTGACGCTCGTCCTGCTCGCCCAGACGATCGCGCACCTCGACAACGTCGCGCTCATCCTCGCGCTGGTCGCGGTCCAATCGGCCACCTTCGCGACGGCGTCCTCCGCCCGTGGCGCGATCATCCCCCGGATCGTCGATGCCGAGCTGGTCCCGGCGGCCAACACGCTGTACTTCACGGTCGGCAGCGTCGGGATGGTCGTCGGGCCGTTGATAGCCGGCGTGCTCGTCAGCCTGCCCCACGGCTTCGCCTATGCCTACGGCATCGACGCCCTGTCTTTCACCGCGGCCCTGTTCGCGGCGTTGCGCCTGCCACCGATCCCGCCAGACCGCACGGTCCAGCGGCGCCCCGGCATGCGCGATGTCGCCGTCGGCCTGAGGTTCATCGCGTCCCGCCCGGTGCTGTTCATGTCCTTTCTGGTCGACATCGTGGCGATGAGCCTGGCGATGCCGAAGGCGTTGTTTCCGGCAGTTGCCGACGAACGCTTCCACGGCACCGTCGGCCCGTTGTACGCCGCCATCGCGATCGGTTCGGTGCTGGCCGGACTGTCCAGCGGTTGGATCGGCCGGGTTCGGCGGCAGGGCCGTGCCCTGGTCTTCGCGATCATCGGCTGGGGCGCGGCGGTGGCGCTATCGGGATTGGCGCACCAACTGTGGCTCGTGGTGGCGCTGCTGGTTGTCGCGGGCGCGGCCGACCTCGTCAGCGCCGTGTATCGGCAGACGATCCTGCAGACCTATGCCCCGGACGAGATGCGCGGGCGGATGCAGGGAGTATTCATCGCGGTGGTCGCGGGCGGGCCGCGCCTCGGTGATGTGCGCGCCGGTGCGACCGCCGCCGCGACAACGCCGGAATTCTCCTGGGTGGCAGGTGGCCTGGCCTGCATGGTTGTCGTGGTCGTCGCCGGGTATCTGGTCCGGCCGTTCTGGCGCTACGACGCCGCGGCCGTCGAGGCGCTCGACGCCGCGGAGCCATCAGGCGGCTGATCGGCCCATCCGGGCGGCGCAACTCGGTAGCGTCAACGCAATGGCGCTGACCGGACGGCAGTTCACCCTCGCGGCGGGCGATCACGAGGCGACGGTCGTCGAGGTGGGCGCGGGGCTGCGCCGCTACGCCCATCGCGGCGTCGACGTCACGTTGACCTACGGCGACGATGAGCTGCCACCCAAGGGCTGCGGCGCGGTACTCGTGCCGTGGCCCAACCGCCTGCGCGGCGGCAGGTACACCTTCGACGGGGGCGGTTACCAGCTCGCGCTGACCGAGCCGGCGGCGGGCAACGCGATCCACGGCCTGGGCCGGTGGGCCCGCTGGGTGCCGGTGCGGCACGAGGCCTGCGCCGTCACGCTCGCGCTCGACATCGTGCCGCAGACCGGATGGCCCTTCGAACTGCGCGTCGAGGTCACCTACCGCCTCGACGCTGAGCAGGGGCTGCAGGTGACAGCTGTGGCTCACAACACGGGGGCTGTCCGCGCACCGTTCGGCGCCGGCTTCCACCCGTACCTGTCCACCCGCGGGCATGAGTTCGGCGAGGTGACTGTCAAGGTGCCGGCACGGGAGCGGATCGTCGTCGACGAATCCAAGGTGCCGGTGGGCAGGCAGCCGGTCGCGGGAACGCCTTACGATCTGCGTCGGGGACGGCGGCTGCGGGACCTGCGGATGGACGACGGCTTCGCTGGGCTGTCGAGCGCGGGTGGCCGCGGAGCCGTCGAGGTGCGGACCCGGTCCGGAGGGGCGCGGGCCTGGTTCGACGACGCGTTCGGCTTCGTCCAGGTCTTCACGCCCGACCCGGTGGCCGGAGGCCCGGCCGGTGTCGCGGTCGAGCCGATGACCTGCCCGGCCGACGCGTTCAACTCCGGAACGGGCCTGATCATCCTGCAGCCGGGCGGCTCCTGGACCGGGACCTGGGGCATCACGCCGCTCGTCGCCCACCGCCGGCCCCGAGCGGTCACTTAAGCGTCGAGTGGTCACTTGTAGCCGCGCACTGGACGCGCGTATCTGACACTCGGCGCTCAGGACAGGCGCACCGACTGGTAGCGGGCCAGCGCCTCCGCGCGCTCGCGGGCGTGATCGACGATCGGCGGCGGGTAGCCCTCGGGCACGCCGGCGGGCAGCAGCCAGGGCTCGTGCACCGCCGCGCCGCCTACGGCCCGCAGTTCGGGGATCCAGCGGCGGACGTAGTCGCCGTCGGGGTCGAACTTGCGGGCCTGGGTCACCGGGTTGAACACGCGGAAGAACGGTACCGGGTCGGTTCCGGTACCGGCCGTCCACTGCCAGCCGTGCTGGTTGCTGGCCAGGTCGGCGTCCACGAGGTGACGCATGAAGTGCCGCGCCCCATGCGTCCACTCGATGTGCAGGTCCTTGACCAGGAAGGAGGCCACGATCATCCGGACCCGGTTGTGCATCCATCCCTCGCCGAGCAGTTGGCGCATGCCGGCGTCGACGATCGGATAGCCCGTCCGTCCCGCGCGCCACGCATCGAAAGCTGCCGAATCACCATCCGCGTAAGGCATTGCCGCCAACTGCGGCTGGAAGTACTCGCGTGCGCTGTTCGGCCACGCGTGCAGCACCGAGGCGTAGAACTCGCGCCACGCCACCTCCTTGCGGAACGTCTCGTCGGCCGCGCCCAGATCGGCGAGCAGGGTGCGCGGGTGCAGGCAGCCCCACTTCAGGTAAGGCGAGACGCGGGAGGTGCGGTCGAGGTCGGGGCGGTCGCGAACCTCGGCGTAGGCGGCAAGGTGCGACTCGCAATACGTCCGCCAGGCCTCGCGCGCCGCTGCCTCACCGGCGTCGGGCAACACGAGCCCGGCCGGCAGGCCCGGATCGGCCGGAATGTCGATACCGGCCAGGTCGGTGCGCCACTCGACGTGTCCGGCGATCGGCGCGGCGGGAACGGGCCAGCCATGCGCGAGCCATGCCCGGTAGAACGGCGTGAAGACCTTGAACGGCGACCCGCCGACGGTATGCACGCGCCCCGGACTGACCGCGTACGGCGATCCCGTGCGGACCAGCTCGACGGCCCTGAGCCCGTTCTGGACTGCGGCGTCGCGACGCGTGCCGTACGGGCCGAAATCGGCGCTGACGTGGACGGCGCGCGCATCGGCCTCGTGCGCCACCCGGGGGACGACCTCGTCCGGCTGGCCGTGCCGGATGAGCAACCGCCCGCCGTGTGCACGCAGGTCGGAATCCAGCGCGCGGAGCGACCGGTACAGGAACGCGATCCGCGGCGCACCGGCCGGGCGCAGCAGCACCGGATCCAGCACGAACAGCGCGACGACGGGACCCTGCCGGGCCGCCGCATGCAGCGCGGGGTGGTCACTCAGGCGCAGATCTCGCCGGAGCCACAGGACGGAGGTCACGGCGCCCAGTCTGCCGCGTGATTGACTCCGGGCGGATCGGGGAAGCCTGGTGGGCATGAGTGATTCCGACGACATGTACGACGGTGCGTTCCAGGGCAGCGACCAGGTAGACCCCTCCGAGTCCCTGACCGGCGACAACACCGACGATCCCCTGGACGTCGGGTACTCCCCGCCGGATCGCGAGCCGACGGCCACTCGCTACGGCACCACCGCCGACGAGCAGCGGGCGGGTGATTCACTCGACCAGCGCCTGGCCCAGGAGGTGCCGGAGGTGAGCGCCGATGACGCCGACCCGGCGGCCGCCGACCCTCGTGCCGGCCGCCTTGTCGCGCCCGATGAGGGGGCGCACCCGGCCGGGGAGGATGAGCAGACCGCCACCGACGTCGGCCGGGCGGGCTATGCGGCCAGCGCCGAGGAGGCAGCGATGCACATCGTCGACGAGCCTCAGTGAGCCGCGGCAGGCACGCTGCCGGCGGGCTCCGCCGCCGACGGTGAACGCCGCGGACTGGCGAACACGAGGGCGATCGCCAGCAGCGTCTGGATCCCGACCACCACCACGAACGCATCGCGCGCACTGTCGGCCGAGAGGCTGACGAACAGCGTGCCCAAGCTAGCCACGCCGAGGGCCAGCGAGCCCTGCTGCACGGTCACGAGGACCCCGCTGCCGACACCGGCCAGGTGCTGCGGCACACCCGCCAGCACCGTGCGGAACAGGGCGCCCAGGCCGAGTGACTGACCGAAGCCGGCGACGGCCAGACCGGGGATCGTCCCGAGCAGCGATACGTTCGGCCATTCGCCTGCGACCACGGCAACCAGCGAGATCAGCCCCACTGCCTGCAGCGCGAAGCCGAGTGCCAGCAGCCGGGTCCCGAAGCGCTCGTAGAGCCGGGCGGTGAGCAGCGAGCCGGTGAAGAAGCCCAGTGCCATCGGCGTCATGGCCAGCCCGGAGTGCAGTGCGTCCCGGTGCAGCCCGTTCTGGACTGTCAATGCGAAGACGAAGGTGAACGCGCCGAACCCGAGGAAGAACGGGACGGCCAGCAGCAGGCCGCGGCGCACGTTCGGCAGCCGAACCAGCGACGGGGGTACCAGCGGCGTGCGGCCACCGCGCTCGGAGCGGCGTTCGACCGCGACCATGCCGGCAGCGCCGATCGGCGCCAGCGCCAGCACTCCCCACAGCCACAGCGGCCAGTGCAGGGCCGGCCCTTCGGTGAGCGGGATGAGCAGGGCGACGACGGTGACGGCGAGCAGGGTCGTGCCGGGGATGTCCACGCCGGCCGGGTTCGGTGACCTGGTGGCAGGGACGATTCGCGGCGCGAGCAGCAGGCCGGCGATGCCGAACGGGACGTTGACCAAGAAGATCGGCCGCCAGGACGTGCCGGCGATGTTGGCGTCGAGAAGCACGCCCCCGAGCAGCTGCCCGGTCACGACGGCGACCCCGCCGGTAGCGGCGTAGAGCCCGATCGCGCGGCTGCGGGCGTTGCCCTCGAGCGTCGCCTGAAACGTGGCGAGCACCTGTGGCACGATCATCGCCGCCGACATGCCCTGCAGCACGCGCGCGGCGACCAATACGCCGATGCTGGGGGCGATGCCACATAGCAGCGAGGTCAGCGAGAAGCTGGCCAGGCCGATGACGAACATCCGGCGGCGCCCGATCGCGTCGCCCAGGCGGCCCCCGACCACGAGGGAAACGGCGTACGCGGTGCCGTAGCCAGCCACGATCAGTTCGAGCATCGGCGCGGACGCGTGCAGCGTCGTGTTGATCGTCGGCAGGGCCAGGTTGACGATGAAGAAGTCGACCATCGGCAGGAAGGCGCCGATCAGCCGCACGGCCGTGGCCAGCCGGGTCATCGGACGCGGGTCGGTGCTGGGGTCCCCGGCAGGCGAGGTGATCGATTTCCCGGATGGGCGAGCGCGTAACTGGGTAGTCATGACAGCAACGATGCAGGCAATTGGAAACAGGTACCAGGAGCACGTTTATCCAGGTATAAAGACCACCTGGCGCACGCGCCAGGACTAGGACACGCTGAGGACATGACAGTAACCGTTGCCCCGACGGTCACCGACGTCCCGGCGCGCGACGCCGACGAGATCCGCCGCGGCGAGCTCTCCGCGTTCCTGCGCAGCAGGAGGGAGCGGATTGCCCCGGAGCAGGTCGGCGTCACTCACAACGGCCGCCGGCGCACTCCCGGTCTGCGGCGCGAGGAGGTCGCCCAGCTCGCCGGCGTCGGCGTCGGCGTCACCTGGTACACCTGGCTGGAGCAGGGCCGCGACATCAAGGTGTCGGATCAGGTGCTGGAAGCAATTGCCCGCACCCTGCTGCTCGATCGCGATGAGCGGGCCCACTTGTTCACGCTGGCCGGCTCCTCGGACCAGGAGGTGGCCAACGAGTGTGCGGCCGTCTCGCCCCAGCTGCGGGCGGTGCTGGCCAGACTCGCGCCGTACCCGGCCTGCGTGCAGAACGGCAAGTACGACCTGCTGGCCTACAACCGCTCCTACGCTCGCCTCATCGGTGACCTCGACGAGCTGCCGCTGGAGTCCCGCAACTGCATGTGGCTGCTGTTCACCGATCCGTTGTGGCGCAAGGTCCTCGTGAACTGGGAAGACGGCGCAGCGCGGATGGTGGCCAATCTGCGCGGTCTGATGGTCGACCACGTCAGCGAGCCTTCCTGGAAGTCGTTCGTCTCGCGACTACGCGCCGCCTCACCGGAGTTCGCCGACCTGTGGGCGAAGCACGACGTGCGGGGCATCGAGAATAAGGAGAAGCGGTATCGGCAGCGCGACGTCGGGCTATTGCGCATGGATGTCACCAATACCTGGCTGGCGCCACGACCGGGCACGAGGCTGCTCCTCTACACGCCGGCCGACGCGGAAACCGGGCGCCGTCTGGTTAAGCTCGCAAACCTGATCGGGGAAGGATCCTGATGCAACTGACCAAGTTCACCCATGCCTGCGTGCGGCTCGACGACGGGGACCGCTCGCTGGTGCTCGACCCGGGAACGTTCAGCGAGGTCGAGACGGCGCTCGACGGTGCCCACGGCGTGCTGATCACCCACGAGCATGCCGACCACATCGACGCGGACCGGCTGCGTGCCGCCGCGCGCTCGAACCCGCGGATGCGGATCTGGGCCCCGGCTGGTGTCGCGGCGACACTGGGCGATCTCGGTGAGCAGGTGGTTGCGGTCGGCGCGGGGGAGTCCTTCGACGCGGCCGGCTTCGCGGTTCAGACGTTCGGCGGCCAGCACGCGTTGATCCACTCGACGATCCCGGTTGTCGCGAACGTCGCCTACCTCGTCGAGGGCGCCGTCTATCACCCCGGCGACTCCCTCGTGGTGCCACCGGTGCCGGTGCACACGCTGCTCGCGCCGATCCACGCGCCCTGGTCGAAGACCGGAGAGGTGATCGACTTCATGATCTCGGTGCGGGCACCGCAGGTGCACCAGATCCATGACGGGCTGCTCAACGAGGTCGGACTCGGCTTCGTGGAAGGGCACCTATCACGGCTCGGCGCCGAGCACGGCACCGAGTTCCGCCATCTCAAGCCGAGCGAATCCGTGGATCTCTAGCTCCGCGCGAATCGCCAGCGGCCCGTGGCATCGAACACATGTTTGATAGCTGATAGCCTATCGGCCATGGAGTCTGCATTCCAGGGATCGCTTCTCGATCTCAGTGGCGACGCCAAGCCGGCGCCCCTCGACAGCTCAGTGCGGCGCACCGAACTCGCACGCGGGGCATGGCTCGACGTCTGCCCCGGCTGGCTCGGCGGCGCCGACGCACTGTTTGAGCGGCTGCTGCGGGTCGTGCCGTGGCAGGCCGAGCGCCGCCAGATGTACGAGCGAGTGGTCGACGTGCCGCGGCTGGTGTGCTTCTACGCCGAGGGCCGCCCACTGCCCGACCCGGCCCTCGACGCGGCGAAGGATGCCCTTGACGCGCACTACGGCGCCAAGCTCGGCGAACCGTTCGCCACGGCGGGGCTGTGCCTGTACCGCGACGGCAGGGACAGCGTCGCCTGGCACGGCGACACCACCGGACGCAGCCGAACCGAAGACACCATGGTGGCGATCATCTCGGTCGGCACGCCGCGCACGCTGGCGCTGCGCCCGCGCGGCGGCGGTGGCTCGACACTGCGCCATGAACTCGGCCACGGCGACCTGATCGTGATGGGCGGCAGTTGCCAGCGCACCTGGGAACACGCGGTGCCGAAGACGGCGCGCCCCGCTGGCCAGCGGATCAGTATCCAGTTCCGTACCCGCGGAGTGCGTTGATCCACGTCGACGGCTTGGCCCCCGCTTGCCGGGTCGAGCTCGTCGCGGTCGGGCCGGCCTGCGACGAAGCTCGCGGCCAGGTTGAGGTGATCGCTGCACTCGAACGTGGTAGGCCTCAGCTACCAATCGACTGGGAAAGAGACCATGACCGACGAGCAACGACCGGGCGCCCGTGACGGGGGCTCGTCTCGCACAGTGGGCGTCGAGGAGGAGTTCCTCCTCGTCAGCAGCGACGCGGATCACCTCGTGGCGGCGGGGGACCGCGTGGCACGACTGGCCCGGGTGTTGGCCGGCGAGTCAGACGCAGCCGATCACGAGCTGAAGCAGGAGCAGGCCGAGATCGGCTCGAAGCCGTGCTCGTCCCTCGACGACCTTCGCGCCCAGCTCGTCGCCCGACGCCACGCACTTGCCGCCGCGGCGGCGAGCATGGATGCCCGGGTCGCTGCACTGGCAACCTGCCCGCTCGCCGGACAGTCCTCGACCACTGAACAACCGCGCTACCGCCGCCTGATCGAACTGGCCGGTCCGGTCGCCGGCGACGAGCAGCTCACCTGTGGCCAGCACGTTCACGTCGGCGTCGCATCCGACGAGGAAGCCGTCGCGGCGGTGGACCGTCTTCAGCAATGGCTGCCCACCCTGCGAGCACTCTGTGCGAATTCCCCGTTCTGGCGGGAACGCGACACCGAACACGCCAGCTACCGCTCCGTGTTGTGGGACCGCTGGCCGACCGCGGGAGGCACCCAGCCGTTCGGCAGCGCGGCGGCCTACCGCGACACCGTCGAGCGGTTGATCGCCTCGGGGGCAGCCCTGGACGAGCAGGCGATCTATTTCGACGCCCGTGTGTCGGCCCGCTACCCCACCGTCGAGATCCGGGTGGCCGACGTCAGCGTCGACGTCGAGCGTGCCGTCGCGATAGCGGCGCTGTGCCGCGCGCTCGTCGACGAGTCGGTGCGACGCTGGCAGCAGGGTGAGCCGGCGCCCTCGATCCGGCCGGAATTCCTCCGGGCCGCCGCCTGGACGGCGGGGCGGTCCGGGATGTCCGGCCGCCTGCTCGTGCTGCCAGGCTTTGAGCCGGTCGCGGCCTCCGACGCCCTCGGCCGCCTCGTCGACTTCGCCCGCCCGGCCCTCGAGCGGTTCGGCGACGGTGACGTCGTCGACGCCGAGCTGGTGCGGGTGCGCTCGTCGGGGACCGGAGCCGACGAGCAGCGCGCCCTGGTTCGAGCCGGCGCCGACATGCAAGCGCTGACGGCCTGGGCCTGCGATCGCACCACCGCCTGAGCCGAGGGCAGGCCGTGCGCTCCCGCTGGCCCTAGCCGAGGTGGCGAATGTGAGGCCAGAGCTGTGTCCAGGGCAGTCGCGGTGAGCTGCACACGTAGACGGCGCCGCCTTGCTCGTCGTTGTCCACGTCGATGCCGTTGTCGATGGTGGCGACACGGTGGACGTCCGCGAACCAGCCGCGCAGCGTGTCCTCGGGGTAGCCGACCGCGACGGCGACGCGAGTGTCCGCCGGCGGTGGGCCGAGGTCCCACAGGCTGTTCTGTCCGCTGTAGGCCGGCACGTCGGTGTCGTGCAACAGCGAGCCGGCTTCACCGTAGTTCGCGGCGAGCACGATGGTCTTCGCCGGCTGCTGGTCGTACACGCGGGCCACGGTTGCGTTGAACTGTGCCCAGCCGACTGTTTCGCCGGCGTCGTAGTTGACCGCGACGATCGGGGTGTTGCTCAGATCGGCCGCCGGGACGAGGGGCAGGAACAGCACCGCCGATACAGCCAGGCTGACCACGACGGCGGTGCCGAGCAGCGCGCGCCGGACCCTGCTGCGGGCCCAGGCGAGGGTGGGGGCCGCGCCGGCCGCGAGCAGCGCGGGAAACAGCCCGGCCAGGTAGTAGGGCTTGCCGCCGGTGGCGAGGAAGACGACTGCGAGCACGACCCACGCGACAGGGATGCAGCGCCAGGTACGCAGAGCGGCATCGCGCCACAGCCGGATGCCGCCGAGAATCCACACCGGCGCGAGTAGCGGGCTGACGAGCAGCAGCTGGTAGGGCAGGAACGCCCAGCGGGGCTGGCTCGATCCCGACTGGCCGCG
Organism: Pseudonocardiales bacterium; assembly: GCA_003243915.1. Taxonomy (GTDB): domain Bacteria; phylum Actinomycetota; class Actinomycetes; order Mycobacteriales; family Jatrophihabitantaceae; genus QHCC01. The sequence goes on from QHCC01000113.1 coordinate 48,414, forward strand.
CGCGATCGCGGTCGACAGCCGCAGCTGCGGCCAGTCGTTGCTCGCCTGCCAGATCAGGTTCGGCAGCCAGAGTGCGAGCGCGATCCCGGCCCCGGTCCAGAGCCACCGATCGCGCAACGCCTCCCGTGGCCCGGCGACCAGGACGCCGACGGTGAGCGCGAAGAGCAGGAACACGATCAGGGTCTTGATCTCGAGCCCGACCCCGGCCGCGGTCCCGGCGAGCAGCCAGCTGGTCCCCCCGTCGCGCAACGCGCGCACGATCAGCCAGCTCAGCACCGTCCAGGCGAGCACGTCGTAGGTCGTCGTCGACATCAGGTGACTCACCGCGGCGAGCACCGCGGACACCGCCATCGCGCCCGCGGCGAGCAGCTGTGCCCCGCGGGCCGCGCCGAACTCGCGCGCGATCAGCCCGGTGACGAGCACGATCGCGGCGCCGGCCAGCGCGGATGACAGCCGCAGCACCACCAGCGACCCGTCACCGAGCACGTCGAGGGTGTGGGCGAGCAGTGGGACCAGCGGCGGCTGGTCGACGTAGCCGAAGGCCGGATGCCCGCCGATCGCGACGAAATAGAACTCGTCACGGTGCAAGCCGTACCCGGCACTCGTCGCGACGAGCAGTACCGCGTAGGCCAGTGACATCACCCCGAGACCGCGCCACGCGACGGGCTGGCGGTCCCCGGCAGATAAGGTCATACCGGCCATTCTTACGCGAGATCGATGTCCGAGAAGCGAACCGCCGGATATCGGGCCATGATCGAAATCGCGGCTGCGAGAACCGTCTGATTCTGCGCGTCGAGGAAGTCACGGGACAGATTCGCTGCACGGACCGGATGTTCTGCGCCAATCAGATCGTGGCTGCCGTCTCGCAGCGGTTCCTGCGAGGCCGCGTGAAGGCCCCGTAGACGCCTACCATCGTCATGTGCTCCGCACGAGCGTGCCGCCGGTCCCGGCCACGGCGCTGATCGGACGCGCGGCCGAGGTCGCAGCCATCCGCGAGTTGCTCGCCGCCCCGGGAACACGCTTGGTCACGCTGACCGGACCACCCGGAGTCGGGAAGACGCGTCTTGCCCTCGCCGTCGGAGGGGTCTACGACGACGTGGCGTGGGTCGATCTCGCGCCCGTGCACCAACCACGGCTGGTGATGATCGAGGTCGCGCGCGCACTCGGGCTCTCCCCAGACAGCCCAGCGGCGGTCGACCGGGACGTTCTGCTGATCGTCGACAACTGTGAGCACCTCCTCGCCGCCATGCCCGAGCTCGGCGACCTGCTTGCCGCCACGTCACGGCTGCAGGTGCTTGCGACCAGCCGCGAACGGTTGCGGCTCGCAGCCGAACGCGAGTACGCGGTCCCGCCGCTCCCGATGCCGGTGGACTCGGAGATCGACGACTGGGATCGGCTGCGCTGCAATCCCGCGGTCGCGATGCTGCTCGCCCGCGCTCCCGCCCACGTCGACCTGAACCGGGATACCGCCCGCGCGCTGGCTGACGTGTGCGTCCGGCTCGACGGGCTGCCGCTGGCCATCGAGCTTGCGGCGGCGCGGCTGCGTGTGTTCACGCCGACCGAATTGGCGTTTCGCCTCGAGCGGCGGATGACGGTGCTCACCGGTGGTGCGCGCGACCTGCCGGAGCGTCATCGCGACCTGCGTGCGGCAATCGCGTGGAGTCACGAGTTGCTCTCCGACCGCGATCGCATCATTTTCCGGCGGCTGTCGGTGTTCCCCGGCGATTGGACCCTGGCAGCTGCGGAGGCGGTGTGTGCCGAGCCCGACGTGCTGGACGCGGTCGAGTCTCTGCTGGACAAGAGCATGATTGGTCGCGTCGGCGAAGCAGCCGCCGACGCCCGGTTCACGATGCTCATGAGTCTGCGCGAATACGCGGCGGACCAACTCATCGCGCATGACGAGGAAATCGTGACGCAGGATCGGCACACCGCGCTGTTCGCCGCACAGGCCGAAGCCTGGGAGCGGACCGTCGGCACTGATACCGAGAACGCCACATGGGCGGCGATGAGCCGGACTCGTGCGGACCTCCGGATCGCCTTCGAGCACAGCAGGCACGATCCCGGCTCGGCCGCGACCCTCTGGTTGGCCGCGACTCTCGGCTGGTACCGCTACACGCGCGGAACCCTGGCCGAGGTTCAGCCGCTGCTCGACGTGATCGCGGCCGGCGTTGCCGACGCACCCGCCCACACCGATGCCACAACGGCGGCCCTGCTCGTGTCTGGTGTCCTCGCGTTCGGCCTCGGCAACGTCGACGCGACCGAACGCGATCTGCTGCGCGTGTCAGCGCTCACCGAGGGCACTGACGAGCGCCGGTACGCTGTCGCGCACGCCTTTCTCGGACATGTCGCGCGCGAGCGCGGGCTCCTCGGCGAGGCGGCCGGCTTTTACGCGAGAACGGGCAAGATCTACGGTCGGCTCGGCAACGATCGCGGCGTCGCGTGGGTCGCGCACGACCTCGGCCTGCTGGCGCTGGAACAGGGCGATCTGAGTGCGGCGGAGGCGCAGTTGCGCGAAGGGCTGCGCTTGTTCGAGGCACTTGACTACGAGTGGGCGATCGCGGTGTGCGCGTGGGCGCTGGGGACCGTCCTCGTCCGGCGCGGTGAGCCGGACGAGGCAGGTCGGCTGCTCGACCGTGCGGTGCGGCTGCACGACGCCGTCGGCGACCGGCGCGGCCTGGCACAGTGCCTCGAGGCGCTGGCAGAGGTCGCCTTCGTCCGCGGTGCCGCGGCCGCGGCCGCCCGGCTGCACGGAGCGGCTCAGGCGCAACGGGACACAGTGGCAGTCCGGCCGACCGACGGGGAGCGGATCCGGACGGCACACTTCGACGCGCGGCTGACGGCAACGTTGGGCACGGCACAGGCAGACCACGAGCGGCAGGCCGGGCGCACGATGCCGCAGGACGCCGTCCGCGAACTGGCCGCTCGCATTGCTGGGCCGAGCACGGCTGACCCGGCGCCGACGGTCGAGCTGACCGCACGGCAACACGAGGTCGCCATGCTGGTCGCAGCCGGCCATACGAACCGCCAGATCGGCCGGGCGCTCGGCATCAGCGAGAAGACCGCCGAGATCCACGTCCACAACATCATGGAGCGCCTCAACGCGCCGAGCCGTACGGGTATCGCGACCTGGGTAGCCCATCGCGGCCTACAGCCGACCCCATAGGGGATTCCCCGTATGTCGCTGCGGCCCGGGCATCCGTAGACCGGACGTGAGGCCGCACGAGGCGGTCGCCCGAAGGGGGATGAAGACATGGACGACGACAAGCTGATGGACTTCCTGCACAAGTTCGTAGGCGATCTCGGCGCGACGATCACTGCCGGTGGCGTGGTGATCGGGCATGAGCTGGGGCTGTACCGGGCGATGGTGGGCACGCCTGGCACGTCCGACGACTTGGCCCGGCGAACGAAGTGCGACCCGCGCTACGTCGCCGAGTGGCTGCGCGGCCAGGCGGCCGGTGGCTACGTCACGTACGAACCCGCAACCGAGACCTACTCGCTCACCGAGGAGCAGGCGTTCATTCTCGCGAATCCGGACGGGGCGGTGTATGCACCTGGTGCGTTCGTACTCGCGCTGGGTTCGCTTCAGGCCATGGACAAGGTTGTCGACGCGTTCCGAACCGGAGCGGGCGTCGGCTGGCACGAGCACGACCACGGCGTGTTCGTCGGCTGCGAGCAGTTCTTCCGGCCCGGCTACAACGCGAACCTCGTCCCGGCATGGATCCCGGCGCTGAATGGTGTCGAGGCGAAGCTGCGGGCCGGCGCGAAGGTTGCCGACATCGGTTGCGGGCTCGGTGCATCGACGATCCTGATGGCCGAGCAGTACCCGAGCACTCAGCTGGCCGGCTACGACTACCACGAGGGCTCGATCGAATTGGCGCGCAAGCGCGCAGCCGACGCTGGCGTCGCCGAGCGGATCACCTTCGACGTGGCGTCCGCACAGGACTTCCCCGGCACCGGCTACGACCTGGTCGCGACGTTCGACTGCCTGCACGACATGGGCGACCCGCTGGGCGCCGCCACGCATATCCGGCAATCGTTGGACGCGGACGGGACCTGGCTGATCGTCGAGCCGTACGCCGGCAATGACGTCACGGAGAACCTGAACCCGGTCGGCCGCGTGTACTACGGCTTTTCGATCTTCCTGTGTGTGCCGAATGCGCTGTCACAGCCGGGCGGCTACTCGCTCGGCGCGCAGGCGGGGGAGCAGGCGATCGCCGATGTCGTCGCGCAGGCCGGCTTCACCCGGTTCCGTCGCGCGTCCGAGACACCGTTCAACATCGTGTACGAAGCCCGGCCCTGACAGATGCTGCGCTCGGCGAGCGCGCGCGGGACAGTGGGTCCCGTGCGCGCTCGCGAACCGGTCCGTAGCGGCTATGCCGTGCGGTGCGGAGTGCGGTTGTACTACGAGGTCTTCGGGGACGGCCCGGTGACTGTGCTGCTGCTGCCCACGTGGGCGATCGTGCATTCGCGGACGTGGAAACTGCAGGTGCCGTACCTGGCGCGGCATTTCCGGGTGGTGACGTACGACCCACGCGGCAACGGACGATCGGACCGGCCGTCCGACCCGGATGGCTACGCGGACGCCGAACTCGTCGCGGATGCCCTGGCCGTGCTCGACGAGACCGGGACCGATCGCGCGGTCTGCATCGGTTTGTCGATGGGCGGTCGGGTGCTGCTTCAGCTCGCCGCGGCCCGCCCCGAACGAGTCGCCGGCGCGGTGTTCGTCGCCCCCGCGATGCGCATGGACCTGGGCCTGCCCGTCCCGGCGCGCTGGGTGCACCCCTTCGAGGAGGAGCTCGACTCCTCGGAAGGATGGGCGAAGTACAACGTCCATCACTGGCGGCGCGATCTGGGTGATTTTGCCGAGTTCTTCTTCCGCGAAGTCTTCGCCGAGCCGCACTCGACCAAGCAGGTCGACGACGCGGTCGGCTGGGCGCTGCAAACGGACCCCGAGACGCTCGCGGCCACTCATCGGGCGCCGTTCCTCGGCGATGGTTCCGGCAGGACCGAGCCGACGGTGTCCGACCTGGCCGCGCGGGTCCGGTGTCCTGCCCTGGTGATCCACGGGAGCGTCGACCGGATCGTCGACCACCGCACCGGCCTCGCTTTGGCCGAGGCGCTCGGCTGCCCGGTCGAGGTCTTCGACGGCGGGGGGCACTGCGTGCACGCACGGCATCCGGTGCGGTTCAACCTGCTCGTCCGGCAATTCGGCGAGGCGGTGGCTGGTGCGCGCGCGTGAGCCGGACGACACCGGCTATGCCGTTGTCGATGGAGTCCGTACCTACTACGAAGTCTTCGGGACCGGACCGACCACGCTGCTGATGATGGGCACGTTTCCCGTCGTCGACGGCCGGCAATGGAAGGGCCAGGTGCCCTACCTGGCAAGGCATTTCCGTGTGGTCACGTGGGATTCGCGAGGTAACGGCGCGTCCGACCGTCCGGCCGGACCGGACGCGTACGCCGACGAGGTGTACGCACGTGACGCCGCCGCGGTGCTCGACGCGACGGGGACGGATGCGGCGTTCGTCGTCGCACTGTGCTCGGGCATCAAGTGGTCGCTCCTGATGGCCACGGCCGAGCCAAAGCGAGTACGCGGGCTGGTGGCGATCGCTCCGGGCGTGCATCCGCTTGCACCCCACCCGCATCCGTTGCAGACCGTCGACCAGCAGCAGTGGTGCGGCGATTTCGCCGGCTGGGTCGACTACCACTCCGACGTGCTGCTGCCCGAACCGCACACGTCCAAGGTGTTCGAGGATCTTGTCGGCTGGTCACTGCAAACCGATGCGGAGGTCATCGCCGCCCGGACGCACGCACCGCTACGGCCCGCGACCGAGGACGCGGCGATCGAGATGTCGCGGGCGCTGACCTGCCCGGTGCTCGTGCTGCATGGCAGCGAAGACAACTGCCAGCCGCCCGAACGCGGACGGCGGTTCGCCGAGCTGACCGGTGGCCGGTTCGTCGTCCTCGACGGCGTCGGCCACCTGCCACACGGGCGCCACCCGGTGCTCGTCAACACGCTGATCAGGGAGTTCGTCGACATGCACACGACGCGATCACCGCAGCGCAGCGCCTGGCTATTCGCACGCGAGCGCAAGCGGCGCGCGCTGTGGGTGTGCTCGCCGATCGGGCTCGGCCACGTGCTGCGCGACCTCGCCATCGCGCGGTCCCTGCGCGAGCGTGTACCCGATCTCGAGATCGAATGGCTGGCGCAGCCACCGGTGTCCGGCGTGCTACGGGCGAACGGCGAGATCATCCATCCCGCGAGCGCCGAGCTGGCCTCGGAGTCCGCACACTGGGAGAGCGAGGCGACGAATCACGACTTGCACGCGTTCTACGCATTCCGTCGCATGGACGAGATCCTCTGCGCCAACTACATGCTCTTCGACGACGTGGTGCGCGAGACGCCGTACGACCTGTGGGTTGGCGACGAGGCGTGGGAGGTCGACCACTTCCTGCACGAGAACCCGGAGCGCAAGATCGCGCCGTACGCGTTCCTTACTGACGTGACCGGATTCCTACCGATCGATCCGGACAACGACCCGCGCGAGGCGGAACTGTGCGCCGACTACAACTCGGAGATCATCGAACACCTCGACCGGTTCCCGTACGTGCGCGACCGGTCGATGTTCATCGGCGACTTCGCCGAATTGCCCGACGCGCCGCTTGGTCCCGGCCTGCCGCGCGTGCGGGAATGGTCCGAGCGGATCTACTCCAGCGTCCCGTACGTCGTGCCGTTCGATCCTGCCGCCTACCGGCGACCGGCAGCGTTGCGCCGCCGCCTCGGCTACGGCACCGGTTACCCCCTCTACGTCGCCGCGGTGGGAGGCACCGCGGTCGGGCGCGATCTGCTGGAGCTGACCGCCGAAGCGTTCGCGCTGGTACGCGAGGACCAACCCGACGCGCGCATGGTCATGGTCACCGGGCCGCGCCTGCACGTTGACGAGCTCCCCGACGTCGAGGGTATGGAGAAGCGCGGGTACGTCCCCGAGCTATTCGAGCACCTGGCCTGCGCGGACGTCGCCGTCGTCCAGGGCGGACTGTCCACGACGATGGAATTGGTCGCCGCGCGGCGTCCGTTCGTGTATTTCCCGCTCGCGAATCACTGGGAGCAGCAGCACTTCGTCGCGTACCGGCTCGACCACTACCGCGCGGGCGTCCGGATGCAGTACGCCGCGACGCGTCCCCCGGATCTTGCGGCCGCGATGGTCGCGGCGCAGCGGTCGCGTCCGGCCTATCGCGCCGTCCGCCGAGGCGGCGCCGCCAAGGCCGCCGACCAGTTGGCAACGCTGCTACGTCGTTAGATAGCGAGCGGAACGACCTGGTATGCCGCGCTACGTGTGGCGCCCGGTCGGCCATCCCTTGTGACACTGGCCAGGGTCGTGCGTCGACGCCGTTCCCGCCGCGCCATGCCGGCGAGACCAGTAAACGTCGACAGCACAGATCCGGCGATCACAGACGTCGTGGATCACACCGGTCACAGCACGGCACCGCGCGGCGCGGCCTCAATTGCGGCAACTCCTCGGCCGTAGAGCACGACGACCCGATCACCATGGGTGCAGCGAAGCACGCCGGAATCCTCAGCAAGGGTGGCGATGGCCTGATCAAGGACCTCGTCGGCATTGTCGGCATCGGGCTCCTCGTAGACGACGTCGAGATGATCGCCACCGGTGAGCCGGACCCGCAGCACGATCTCTGCCATGACGTGCAGGCTAGACGCTTGACGACCCATGACGATCGAGGCGAGTGCCTGTATCGACCGCGTTCGTCACCCCGGCCCCCGGGTCCGTCCGCGCATCTCGCGACGCGGGTTCATGGCGCGTGCATGTCAAATAGATACGACCGCCGACGCGGCTCCACATCTCGACGCGGCACCCGACCGAATCTTCCCCTGTACAGGACGCAAGGCGACCCGACCCTCGACCCACCCATCCAGGCCGGACCCGTGCGCTGGCACGCCCAGTACGGGCCGTAGGCCGAACGTCGAGGATCGGTTTCTCGCACAGACGCTGCGAATCGTCCGATGATCAGGTTCGTCCCGCAGGCCGCCCCGTGACCGGCGCCTGACCGGAGGGGCTCGGCTATCGGAGACCGTTTGGGCCGGTTCGAACGATGCGGCGTGTAGTCGGCGCGGCGTCCTGCCACCAGCGAACCTTGTCGACCTGCGGACTAGGAAAAGGCGTCAGAAAGCCTATGAATAAGGCCCTCCAGTGGTGCCCCCGGCCGGATTCGAACCGGCGACGCCCGGCTTAGGAGAGCCAATTAGCCGATCTTAGTCATCCCCGAATCCATGGGCATCACGTTGCTAGAGGCCCCGTATTCACTGGTCTCCGTGCTTGGTGGGTAGTGTTGGTCGACGATGATCAACAACAGCAGTTTGTGGACTTCTTGCGGACTGTTTGCGGACCGACGGAGATCAACTTCGGCGATGGGTGTCGGCTTCAGAGTGCATCGCGGACGGCGTCGATGATTGCCTGAGCGTGGCCGAGATCGGCCGCGAGGTCAGCGTGGCCTATGACGACGTCGTCGTACTCGGCCTTATTACGACGGCGACGCATACGTTGGAACTCGAAGGCGCTGGGCGTGTTGATCATCGCCTCGGCGTAGTTGCCGACCGCCTCGTGGGCACGGGCCACGGCTCGGACGCGATAGCCGATCGACAGCATATGAGCGGTGACCGCGATGCGGGCCGCGTCATACGCCGTGACGTAGGCAACCTCGAGATCTATGACCGCGATCTTGCGTGCGGACGCGAGCTTGTCTTCGGCGCGAGCTAGGCGCAAACGCGCGCTGGCGAGATCGGGCGGCACCTGTTGCAGACGCTGCGCGGTGATTAGTGCCGTGACGGCGCCGGGCAGCGTCACCGCTTCAGATCCAGTTCGACAAGAGGCCCGTTCTTGACCTGTTCGATGAATCCGCTCCCGGCCACGTCCCACTCGGCAGGTTCCAGGACGGTGACGTTGACGTCGCGGCCCAGCTTCCGTGTCGCGATGTCGGCCTGGGCGCGGATCTCACCGACGCTGCCGGATCCGACGACCACCACATCGACGTCCTGCGGTAATGGGCCTGCTTCGCCGTGGTACCGGCGAGCCCATGACCCGTAGATCATCGCGCGCTCGACGCCAGGCAGTCCGGTAAGGCGCTCTTCGAGAACCGCCTTGGGTCCGATGGTCTTAACCACGATTGAGCGAAGCTCGTCGAAGATCGGTGAGGTGGACGCCGCCCAGACGGTGCGGCGGCCACTTCGCAGCTCGGACTCCAGAAGTCCCGCCTCGATTAGCCGGTCGACCTCTCGCGCCACCGTAGGCTGGGGACGGCTAGAACGCTCCACGAGTTCCGGCATCGTGAAGTGTCGCTCCGGCTCGAGATGGGTCGCGCCGAGGATCAGCAGCTGAGTGTCGCTGCGGAAGATCGGCGCAAGCCGGGGCGGGTGGTTACTCACACAACGCATTGTTCCATGCGTTGTGTGTATAGATCAAGTAGCTCACGGTCGCGCATCTTGCCTGTCTCGTCCGTCGGCTCGAGGGGTGCTGCCACACGTCCACGTCGAGTTCGATCTGATTGAGTTCGATCGGGCGGTGTGGCGCCGAGGCGATAACCTCACGCGGTGATCAAGCGCGGACGTGACGAGTGAAAACGGGCGATCTGGCGCGGGTGCGCCGCACCCTGTGGGCCGCCGCCGATGAGCTGCGGGCGAACTCGACGCTGTCGCCCGCCGAGTACCGCGGCCCTGTGCTCGGCCTCATCTTCCTTGCTTACGCGGAGCACCGTTTCGACCAGGTGCGTCCCGAGATGGAGGCGAAGGCCACCGCCCGGCGTCCGGTCACCGCGGATGATTACAAGGCCAACTCGGTCCTATTCGTGCCGGAGGGCGCCCGTCTGTCGCACCTGGTTGACCTTCCGGAGGGTGAAAACCTCGGCAAGGCAATCGATGACGCGATGAAGCTCGTCGAAGGCTCGAACCCCGAACTGCGGGACGTCCTCCCTCGCGGCTACCAGCGGCTCGAGAAGTCGACCCTCAGCGAACTGCTCCGGCTCTTCGCACCACTACCGCGCCAACTGTCCGGCGACGCGTTCGGGCTGATCTACGAGGACTTCCTCTCCAATTTCGCATCCAGCGAGGGCCGTCTCGGAGGCGAGTTCTTCACGCCGTACTCCATCGTCAGGTTGATCGTCGAGATCATCGAACCGTTCCACGGCAAGGTCTACGACCCCGCCTGCGGATCGGGCGGCATGTTCGTCCAGTGCGCCAAGTTCGTCGATCGCCACAATCAGTCTGCATCTCGTGAGCTCTCTGTCTACGGCGTAGAACAGAAAGAAGGCACAGTCCCGCTCGCCAAGATGAACCTCGCACTGCACGGTCTGTCCGGCGACATCCGGCTCGCCAACAGCTACTACGACGACCCGCATCATTCCGTCGCCAAATTCGACTTCGTGATGGCGAACCCGCCATTCAACGTCGACAAGGTCGACAAGGACAAGCTAGCCGGCGACCCGCGCTTCCCGTTCGGCATTCCCCGGACCGACAATGCCAACTACCTCTGGATCCAGCAGTTCTTTGCGGCGCTGAGCGATCGTGGCCGGGCCGGTTTCGTCATGGCGAACTCTGCCGGGGACGCTGGTCACTCCGAGCGCGAGATCCGCCGACAACTCATCGAGTCAGGTGCCGTCGACGTCATGGTTGCGATCGGCACGAACTTTTTCTACACCGTGACGCTGCCCGTCACGCTCTGGTTCCTCGACAAGTCCAAGCACGGAACCGAGCGCGAGGACACGGTTCTGTTCTTGGACGCTCGGCACCTGTACCGGCAGATCGACCGGGCGCACCGCGACTTCCTGCCCGAGCAGGTGGAGCTCCTCGCCAACATCGTCCGGCTCTATCGCGGCGAGGACGTCGAAACCGTCGACGGCAGCGACACGTTGCTCAAGGAGCGGTTCCCCGACGGCACCTATATCGACGTCCCCGGTCTGTGCAAGGTCGCCACTCGCGCTGAGATCGCGGCCCAAGGCTGGAGCCTCAACCCGGGCCGATACACCGGCACCGCGGCGGTGGACGACGACGGAGAGGACTTCATCGAGAAGCTCGCGAGCCTGTACGACGAGTTCACCCGCCTCAGCGAAGAGGCGGGGGTTCTGCGGGTCAACGTCGATACCGCCATCCAAGGAATTTTGGGCGCATGACCGGATGGAGAGAGGCCAGCCTCGACGACTTGTGCGACCGGATAACGAGCGGCGGCACGCCGAGCCGCACGAGGTCGGACTACTTCTGTGACCCTCCCGACGGACACGCGTGGGTGAAGTCTCAGGAACTCGTCGACCGACGCATCACGGCAACGAGCGAACACATCTCTGACGCGGGCCTACGGGGCTCGTCGGCGAAAGAGCTCCCAGTTGGCGCCGTGCTCATTGCGATGTATGGGGCGAACGTCGGCCAGCTCGGCTACCTGGGTATCAAGGCCACGGTCAATCAGGCGATATGCGCGCTAATCGCGGACCCGGTTGTCGCTGATCCACGTTTCCTCTACTACGCGCTCGCTCACTCTCGAGACGACCTGGTGACGAAGGCGCATGGTGCGGCCCAGCAGAACCTGAGCCAGCAACTGATCCGGCCGTATCGGCTGCGTGTCCCGAAGCTCGATGTCCAGCGACGTATTGGCGCCGTGCTACGTGCGATCGACGACTTGATCGAGAACAATCGGCGGCGCGTTGAGGTACTGGAGGAGATGGCGCGGGCGATCTACTGCGAGTGGTTCGTTCACTTCCGCTACCCCGGCCACGAGAACGCCGCCTTCGTCGAGACTCCCCGTGGGCCAATTCCTGCCGGTTGGTCTGTAACGCAACTCGCGGAGGTTGTCTCTACTCAGTATGGCTACACCGAGTCTGCCAGCGATGTTGAGGTCGGCCCTCGATACCTGCGCGGCATGGACATCAACAAACGTAGCTACATCGACTGGTCGACCGTTCCCTTCTGTCCGATCGGTGACGCCGACCTGGCGAGGTTTCGAGTCGAAGTGGGCGACGTCTTCGTCATCCGCATGGCAGATCCGGGCAAGGTTGGGATCTGCGAAGTTGCGACCAATGCAGTCTTTGCCTCCTACCTGGTGCGAATGCGGCCATCAGCCGATCGCATTAGTACGTACTTGTTGTTCTTCACGCTTTGTGGTGAGGAATATCAGAGCTGGGTTACAGGGGCGAGCACGGGCGCGACCAGGAAGAGCGTGAGTGCAAAGGTGATGACCGAGCCACGAATCGTGTTGCCGCCGCAGCAGACGCAGGAGGCTTTCGAGGCCATGGTTCGACCCCTTCGCTCGTTGATGACCCGACTAGTTCAAGCAAGCGCGGCCCTTGGCGCGGTTCGAGACAGTCTTCTTCCGAAGCTGGTGACGGGGCAGATCGATGTGTCGTCGCTGGATCTGGATGTGTTGGTCAAGGATTCGGTGGCGTAGGTGCCGTCGCCGTACACGGAGGGTGGGCTGGTCGAGCGGCCCGCCCTTGAGCTGCTTGAGCAGCTCGGGTGGACGGTGGTCAACGCGTTCCGCGAGACGTTCGGTCCGGCGGGGACCCCTCGGCCGAGATTCAATGCACGACGTCGTGCTCACCCACCGCGTGCGCGATGCCCTGCGTTGGCTGAACCCTCACGTGCCCGAGGTGATTCGCGAGGAAGCACTTGCCGCGGTCGCGAAGGACCGGTCGGTGATGGATCGGGTGCGGGCCAATCGCGAGGTCTATGACCTGATCCGCGACGGCTACCGCGCTGAGTGGCAGGGCGACGACGGCGAGCGCCAGTACGCCACTGTCCTGTACATAGACTTCCGCGACTCCTCAAACAACGACTGGCTCGCTGCGTCGCAGGTGTGGGTGGCCGGCGACCTGCACCGGCGCCGGACCGACACAGTGCTGTTCGTCAACGGCATCCCGCTCGTGTTGATGGAGTTCAAGGACCCGAACCGACCGGTGAAGGCGGCGTATGAAGAGAACCTGACCGACTACCGCGATACGGTCCCGCAGTTGTTCGTCCCGAACGGTTTCGTGCTGTTGTCGAACGGGTCCGAGGCGAAGATCGGCTCGACGTACTCGCCGTGGGAATTCTTCGGCGACTGGAAGGTGATCGACGCAGACGGCGCCCGCGGCGTGGTTGCGCTCGAGACGGCGATCCGTGGTACCTGTGCGCAGGATCGGTTGCTCGACCTGGTCGAGAACTTCGTCGCCTTCATTGAACGGCCCGGGGGGCTGATCAAGGTCGTCGCACGCAACCATCAGCTGCTAGGCGTCAATGCCGCGATCGAGAACCTGTACCGGGTCCGCGCCGCAGGCGACAAGCGGCTCGGCGTGTTCTGGCACACCCAAGGCTCCGGCAAATCTCTGTCCATGCTCTGGTTCACCCAGAAGGTGCTGCGCCAAATCCCCGGTGCGTGGACGTTCGTGATGGTCACCGACCGCACTGAACTGGACCTACAGCTGCACGGGGAGTTTGCCGACGCGGGCGCGATCTCGCGCGAAGCCAACGTGCACGCCTCGTCAGCTGCGAACCTACGCGACCTGCTTGCCGCGGATCACCGCTACGTATTCACCCTGATCCACAAGTTCCGCCTTGACGCGGCAGCCGGCGAGACGACGATGCCGGTGCTGTCGGACCGTTCCGACGTCATCGTCATCACTGACGAGGCGCACCGCAGCCAGTACGACACCCTCGCGCTGAACATGCGCCGGGCTCTGCCGAACGCGTCGTTCATGGGATTCACCGGGACGCCGCTGATCGTCGGCGAGGAGCTGACCCGCCAGCAGTTCGGCGACTACGTCAGCACCTACAACTTCCGCGACGCAATCGAGGACGGCGCCACCGTCCCGCTGTACTACGAGAACCGCATCCCAGAGCTGCAGTTGGTCAACGAGGACTTCGCCGACGACCTCGCGGAACTGCTGGAAGCAGCCGAGCTCGACGAGGACGCCGAAGGTCAGCTGGCCCGCAGGTTCGGGAAGCAGTACACGCTGCTGACCAGGCCGGAGCGACTACGCAGAGTCGCGAAGGACCTCGTCGCGCACTTCGTTGGCCGCGGGTTCACCGGTAAGGCCATGTACGTCGGTCTCGACAAGGCCGCCGCCGTGCGCATGTACGTCTACGTCCGCGAGGCATGGGCCGAACACCTCGCTGACCTGCGTGTGCAGCACGATGCCATGGACTTGTTGCAGCGGCCGTGGCTGGCCAGCCGCATCGAGCTGATGGAGACCACCGACATGGCTGTCGTGGTCTCCCAGGGGCAGAACGAGATCGCGACCCTGGAAAAGCTCGGGCTCGACATTCGCCCTCATCGCGCGCGCATGAACAACGAGGACCTGGCCGAGAAATTCAAAGCAGCCGACGATCCATTGCGCCTGGTGTTCGTCTGCGCCATGTGGATGACCGGCTTCGACGCCCCCAGCGTGTCGACGATCTACCTCGACCGTCCCATGCGCAACCACACCCTCATGCAGACCATCGCCCGCGCGAACCGGGTGTTCCCCGACAAGGACAACGGGCTGATCGTCGACTACGTCGGCGTGTTCCGGAACCTCGAGAAAGCGCTCGCCATCTACGGCGCCGCAAACGCCGAAGTCGACTCACCCATCCAGGACCTCGACGCGCTCGTCGGGGCTTTGAACGCCGCCATCGATACCCTGGCCGGGCTCTGCGCCTCCAACGGTGTCGACCTGATCGCAATGCGCGACGCTAAGGGCTTCGCACACATTGCGCTTCGCGACGCCGCCGTCGAAAACCTGCTGGCCGATGACGACACCCGCACCACATTTCTGGCCGCAGCGCGCAACGTGCGCAAGCTCTTCAAGGCTCTCTTGCCGGATCCGATGGCCGCCGCACAGCAACATACCGTCGCGGCCATCCGCGTGTTGGCAGAGCGCGTCGCGGATGTCTCCCGGCCGCCCAAGGCTGACCTGGACACGATCTCCGACGCGGTGGACGCGCTGCTCGACCGATCGGTGGGCGCCGAGGAGTACGTCATCCGAGCTGCCGCCGAGGGCAGCGAGCCTGACCCACTCATCGACCTGTCTCAGATCGACTTCGACGGGCTCTCGGCCGCGTTCGCCGGCCGAAAGCGTGCCGAGACGGACCGTCTAGCAGCACTGCTGAAGCAGCGCGCTGTCGCCGCGGCAACTCGCAACCCGACGCGCTACGACCTGGTTCAGCGCATCGAGGAGCTCATCGCCGACTACAACGCGGGCAGCCTCAACATCGACGAGTACCTGCGCCGCCTCATCGAACTGTCGAAGACGCTGACCGACGAAGAACAGCGCGCCGTCACCGAAGGGCTCACCGAGGAAGAACTTGCCGTGTTCGACCTTCTCACCAAGCCGGAGCCCACGCTCACCGAGGCTGAACGCGAGGCGGTAAAGGCGAGCGCCAAGCGGCTGCTCGCGCATCTGCAGGACAAGCTCGTGCTGGATTGGCGTCGCCGGGCGGCCACGACTGCGGACGTCCGCGTGACGATTCGTGACGTGCTCGACGCGGACCTGCCCGCGGATCCCTACCCGCCGGAGATCTTCGACGCGAAGGTCCAGGCCATCTTCGACCACGTCATCACGGCCTATGGCGACGACGGATCGAGCGTGTACGCCGGTGATCGCGTCGAGGTGGTGACCTCCGGCGCGGGAGTCGCCACCCTCACCGCACCCGATATCGCATCCATCGCCGACAGCGTGGTCGAGCGGATCCGCACCGACGCCGAGTTCGCATCGCGTGTTGCCGATCAGCTGGGTCTGCCGGGCGGAGCGGCGCTGCGCACGGTCGGAGAGATCATTACCAACGACGAGGACTTCACCGTGGAGTTCAAGTCGACTGCCCGCTGGGACTTGCGGGAGGACAAGCCGAACAAGCTGATGGAGGACGCCGTCGTCAAGACGATTGCCGGATTCCTGAACACCGACGGCGGCACGTTGCTGATCGGCGTCGACGACACCGGCGCGGTGCTCGGCTTGGACCACGACTACGACAGGGTGCAGCCGAAGAACGGTGACGGCTTCGTGAACTGGTTGACCACCCACCTCATCAACGCGCTCGGTCACCCGCCCGTCACCCGAGTTCGTGCCCGGATCGCGGTCCACGATGGCAAGCAGATCTGTCGGGTCGACGTCGCTCGGTGCACGGAGCCCACATGGGCCAAGACCAGCAAGGGCGGTCGGGTGTTCTTCGTGCGGATGAACAACTCGACCCGGTCGATGCCCGACGACGAAGTCGATGCTTATCTGCGTCAGCGCGTGGCCTGATCACCTCGAGGATAAATCCTGACCGATTAGATCCTTCTCATACCCGCTCCACCGAGGTCCCGGGCGCAGCGAGTGCGGCTGACGGTCGTACTCGACCCAACCCGCCGCGCGCAGCATCGGCATCGCTGCCGACGCGGCCGCTCTGTTCCAAGCCACGGCGAGCCGCGTACTCGCCTCGGCCGGTGGTGGCGGCAGGACGCGCGCCTCGCCGACGGCCAGCTCTTGGCCGAGATCGCTCCAGCTCGGGCCCCGGCCGTGTTGAGCACGATAGATAGCGATGACGCGCGCGACGGCAGGACCTACGGAGGCCACATACGTGAAGGTGAACCGTTGAAGCACCAGACGGCGGGCCGCTGCTAGCTCGCGATGGTGCTCCTCGCGGAACGCGGCACGGGCACGCAGCCTCGCCGCCGGCGATCGACTCACGGTAATACTCCCAGACCTGTTGTTGCCGATGTCCAACAGACACTAGAGTAGGACACCGGCAACGTTCGGGCGATGCCCACACCACGCGCCCATCTGACCGACACGCAGGTGCGCGAGCGTGCCGCCCGTCGTGCGCGATTCGGAGAGCGGGTCCGCGAGCTGCGGAAGGAGTGCGGCATGACGCAGGAGCAGGTCGCGCTTGCCTCCGGCATCGACCGGCCCTTCCTGGTGCAGGTCGAGAACGGACGACGCAGCGTGCTCGTTGAGCGGTTGGAAGATCTCGCGTCGGCGCTTGGCGTCCCCGTCGCCGACCTTTTCCCGGACGGCGGTGACCGATTCTTGTGACCGAGCCCGCGCCCATCTTCGATATCGATCAGCCGGACGGCACCCGCCTCGCGGTTGACCTATCTGCGCCGGGGGAGATGGGTGACTTCGCATTCCGGGTGACTGGCGACGGTCGGAAGGACTACTTCTGCGCCTATCACCTGTACGAGTCGGCGATATTCGTTGACGTCCTCCTGTCGCTCACGTGCGAGCGCGACACCGCCGACGTACTGGGAGACGTGCAGCGGATCCGGCGCGAGGTCGAGGCAGTCGCCGTGGGGCACGACCGGACGCGCAGGTCGGAGAACACCTTCGAGCACCACCTGGCCGTGCTGCGCGCGCCGTCACCGCTCCCCGCGGCCGATATCGGCGGCGAGTACCGGATCGAGGGCCACGCGGCGGGAACGCTGGCGGTCTCACGAACCCCGGCCGGCCTCTTCTTCGCGCTCCGCGGCAGGACAGAATCTCACCGCGAGCGCTCGGTGACGGTCCCCGTCGCGGACCTCTGGCTATTCGCGGCCGGCATGATGTGGCGCAGCTACGCCGACGACTACGGCATGAGCCTGTCCCGTCTGTCCACCGACGCGTACGACATGGCGCTAGACGCTTTCGAGCAGTCAATCCCGCGCCGATAAGCCGGACTTCAACGCCACCAACGCTATTCAGCATTAGTCAACTCTTTACCGAATACGGCACGAATGCTACCAATATTGGTAGTCATGTCACCCCTTCGGGGAGACCTAAAAGCATTCGTTGGTAATCGTTGATTGGCGTTGATTAATGCGCGGCGGAATGAAGACCTATCGTGGTTCTGCCGCTCCTGCCCGGAACTATGTTGAGGCCGATCGCGCTCGCGCCGATGACTACTACCTCACCGAGGGGACGGGTGTCGCGCAGCGCTACCTTGCGTCGCCAGGAGGCGGTGTGCACTCGCTCGCGCCGCTGAGGGGCGACGGTTACGAGGCCTGGGTCGCCGGTGTCGACCCGGACACTGGTGTCCCCAAGGGGCGGCTGCGGCACGACGATCAGGCGGTCCGCTTCGTCGAAGTGACCGTCAACGGGCCCAAGACTTGGTCGCTGGCGGCGGAGCTGCACCCGGACATCAGCGCCGCCTACGACACCGCACAGGACCGCGCAGCCAACCAGATCATCGACTGGTTGGCGCAACACGCGACCACCCGTGTTGGCCCACGCGGCGGTCAGATCCAGGTGCCGGTGCAACAGATCGAGGCTGCCACAGTGCGTCATCACACGTCACGAGCCGGCGATCCGCACCGCCATTTGCACCTGCAGATCAACGCGCGGGTCCTTGCCGAAGGGACCTGGCGCGGGCTGCATACGGTCGGTGTCAGGGATTCGCTCGACGCGATCAACGGCATCGGGCACGCCGCCGTGATGACCGATCCCGGCTTCCGTGCGGCACTCGCAGCGCGCGGTTACTCCCTCGACCCGGCGACCGGCGAGGTCGTCCAACTCGCCGAGTTCGTCGGCCTGTTCAGTGCCCGCGCCGCGCAGATCGGTCGCAATGTCGACCGTTACGACGCGGAGTGGCGTGCCGCCAACCCGGACCGTGAGCCGGAGCCGAAGCTGCGCCGAGCGTGGGATGCGAGAGCGTGGGCGGACGCCCGGCCGGACAAAGTGGTGCCCCGCGACGGGGCCGAACTGACGCGCCGCTGGGTGGATGAGCTGCACGAACTCGGCTTCCGCGAGCCCACCGTGACGGCGTCGATTGACCACCCGAGTGTGGGCTCGTTCGAGCGTGACCAGGCAGTCGACGTTGTGCTCACTCGGCTCGGCGCGCGTCGGTCGGCGTGGAGCGGCGCAGACATCCGCGGCGAGGTTGAGCAACTCATCGCGCGCCACGACGTCGTCACCGAGGCGTCGGTCCGATGCGAACTTGCCGAAGATGTCAGTGCACGGACGGTCGCCAGGTGCGTCCAGATTGTTGACCGCGACGGGATGCCTGAGCACATCCGAGCGCTGACGTCTCGCGAGGTACTCGACGTCGAAGCGGACCTCACGGCACGCCTCATCGCCCGCGCAACGGCACCCACCACGTTGCGAGTGGGCGCCACTGACGCTCGACCAGGGTTGGACGCGGTGCAACAAGAAGCAGTACAACTGCTCGCCGGCGATGCGCAGTTGGTCGTGATCGAGGGTGCGGCGGGCGCCGGCAAGACGACAGTGCTGGCCGCGACGCGCACCGCTGTTGAGGCCGACGGGGATCACCTGATGGTCGTCACACCGACTCGCAAGGCCGCACACGTCGCCGCCCGCGAGGTCGGAGCAAGCGCACATTCCGCGGCGTGGCTCGTCTTTCAGCACGGTTACCGCTGGGGTGACGACGGCGCGTGGAAGCGGCTTCGGGCAGGTGACATCGACCCAGATACCGGCATGAACTTCAGTGGCCCGAGCACCCCGGCGGGTCTCCGACCTGGCGACCTGCTGCTCGTCGACGAGGCCGGCATGCTCGATCAGGACACGGCCCGAGCGTTGCTCACCGTCGCCGACGAGCAGCACGCACGAGTAGCGCTCGTTGGCGATCGCCACCAACTCCCCGCTGTCGGACGCGGCGGTGTGCTCGACCTCGCCGTCCGCTTCGCACCGCCCGAGGCCCACCTGACGCTCGACTCGGTGCACCGCTTCGTCTGCAAGACAACCGCGACGGACGGTTCCGTCGCCATAGTCCGCGACGACGAGTACGCGCAGCTGAGCCTGGCGATGCGCAGTGGCGACGACCCTGGAGACGTGTTTGATGCACTGGCCGCTCGAGGTCAGATCGCGGTTTACGGCACCGAAGTCGAGCGCCGAGAAGCCGTGATCGACCGCGCCGCGCGCAGCATCACCGACGGCGAGCGCCGGGCCCTGATCGCCGATACCCGGGAGCAGGTCGCCAGGCTGAACGCCGACACCAGGGAGTGGCTTATCGCGCGCGGACGCGTCGACGGCTCGGGTGAGATCGTCACGGAATCTGGTCAGCGGATCGGCGTCCGCGATCGGATCGCGACACGTCGCAACGACCGTGACCTCGCCGTGGCGAACCGTGCCGTCTGGACGGTGACCGACGTCAGCCGCTTCGGAATCACCGTGACGGGCGAGCACGGAGACCGCACGCTGCCGAACAGCTACGTGCGCTCGCACGTCGAACTCGCCTACGCGACCACCGCCTACGGCGTGCAGGGCGAGACCACCGACGTTGCCGACCTCGTCGTCGGCGAGCACACCTCAGCAGCGTCGGCGTACGTCGGTATGACCCGCGGCCGCGAATCGAACATCGCGCACCTCGTCGCCGCCGACATCGCAGGTGCTCGCGAGCAGTGGACTGCGGTGTTCGCTCGCGACCGCGCCGACCTCGGCCCAGCCCACGCAGCGGAGCTGGCCGCTCAGGAGGCGTCCCGGTATGCGCGGCACCGACCACTCGACACCGTTCTCGCCGAACTGCACAGCGCGTGGACGGACGAAGCGAACTGCGCGCAACGACTCGCTGACGCGCAACGGCGCCGGGAGTACCTCATCGACATCGTCGCGCTCGTCGAGCAACGCGAAGCGAAGCTCCCGGCACTCAAGGACGCGTACGACAATGCAGGTCGCTCAAGGGACCAGACCGCCACCGCTGCTCAGCATGCCGAGCTGGCAGCTGCCCGGATCATCGACGGCGTCTATGCCAGCCTTCAGCGAGACTGGGACGCGCAGCGCGAGGTCGCCCGTGCCGCCGGCAGGATCGTCCACGAGGGACCTGGACGGCTTGGCCAGCGTCTCCGAGCCGTCAATCGAGCCAGCGAGGAGCTTGCCCGCTGGTCCACCGAATGGCAGCCCGTCCTGCCCTGGCTGCCAACCCACACAGCAGAGATCGCATCGCAAGCCCGCTGGTTCGACGACGTTCCCCGGATCCGGGCGGCCTTCGAAGCACACGCCCGCACGGCGGGCGAGTCTTCGGTGCCCGGCTACGCCGCGACTCTGGACGCAGCCGCGAGTGCGGCTCAGGGCTCAGACGATGCGTCGCGTGAGTACAGCCGGACCGACGCTGCGTACCGCACCGCGCTCGACCACTACGGCAACTTCGCCCGCATCGAAGATCCCGCGGCAGAGCTCGCCGGCACCGACCTGTTCATCCACGAGACGCAGGGCCGTCTCAGAACAGCGGAGACGCGGAGCGAATCGCTGCTCGCGGAGCCAACCGTGCGCGCCCAGCCGCCTGACCGACTCGTCGCGGAACGCGAACTGTGGCAGATCAACGGGGACATGAAGGCTCGCGACTTGAGGTCTTGGACATCGGCTGATGGCGGGGTCGAGCCTCCCGGACGTCAATGGGAGTACGCCGTGCCAGATTTTTCAGAACACGACCCGGGTCCGGAATTCGGCCGCTGATTGTCCAGCAATTTTCAACGCTGGCCAACGATTCCCAACGCGAGCGGCGGCGACTGCCGACGACTTTCGCCGCGCCTGTCGTGTTTCGACGCCGCGGATGCACTTGTACGGAGTAGAGGGCCAACCCAATCAGCACTCGTCGTGGCATACCCACGAGCTACATCAACATCCGAGGTGAGGAGAACCGCATCACCAACGAGATACCGCACGCTGGCGGCCCAGAGAGCGGCCGACCAGACCGACCGAAGGAGAGTCCGATGAACAACTATCCGCGCCCCGAGTACCCGCACGGCGAGGACGATCGCCTGCTGACCATCGACGAGGTTTCCGAGCTGACACGCATCTGTGTCGCGACCCTGCGTTGGATGCGGCACAAGCGCACCGGCCCACACAGCTTCAAGCCGGCCCGCCGAGTCCTCTACTGGCTCAGCGACGTGCTCGACTGGATCGACCGAAACTACAACGCCGACACCACACAACCCGCATGATTGCCCTGCCATTGCGTCGGCAGTCGAACGTAGTCTTCGAACAGGGAGGCGGTCGACATGGCTAACATCGCGAAGCGGGCCGACGGACGATGGCGAGCCCGCTACCGAGACGCCCGCGGACGTGAGCACGCGCGGCACTTCACCCGGCGGATCGACGCCCAGCGCTGGATCGACTCGGTCACCACTGCAGTGCAGACTGGGACCTACGTCGATCCAGCGCTGGGCAAGATCACAATCGCCGAATGGTCGGAGCGCTGGCTCGCCGGTCAGGCGCACCTGAAACCGTCGACGTATGCGCGGTACGCCAGCGTTGTTAGCAAGCACGTGCTTCCCGAGTGGGGCGACCTGACGCTCGCCGAGGTGTCGCACGCGGACGTGCAGGCATGGGTGAGCAGGCTCACTGCTGGGCGCTCGCCGTCGACTGCCCGCAAGGCGCATCGCGTGCTGTCGCTGCTGTTTTCCCTCGCCGTGCGCGATGGCCGAGTCGTAAAGAACCCGGCCGACCGTGTCGGGCTCCCTCGGGAGCCAGAGCGAGACCGGCTGTACCTGACACACCAACAGGTGCGCGAGCTCGCGACTGCCTGCGCAGACCCGCCTGCCTCGGTGATTAAGCGACGAGCCGAACGTGGGCACGACTCCGCCGACTACGAGCTCGTCGTGCTCTTCCTCGCTTACACCGGCGTCCGGTTCGGCGAGATGGCGGCGCTCCGCGTGCGTCGGCTCGACCCGCTCAAGCGTCGCGTCGAAGTCGCCGAGGCCGTCACCTCGGTCAACGGCGCGCTCGTGTGGGGCACGCCGAAAGGCCACGCCCGTCGGTGGGTCAGTGTGCCGCGATTCGTAGCCGAACGCCTGGGCGAGCACGTCGCGGGTCGCGCGCCGAACGATCTGGTGTTCACGTCTCCGCAGGGTGAGCCACTGCGCGCCAGCAACTTCCGCCGTGACGTCTTCACGCCGGCGACGCGGCGGGCTGGCCTCGACGGCCTGGTGCCGCATGGCCTGCGCCACACGGCCGCCAGCCTCGCGATCGCCGCCGGCGCCGACGTGAAGGTCGTCCAGCAGATGCTCGGCCA